>DASRIR010000264.1:0-12680 GCA_035649875.1 Burkholderiales bacterium
ACGATTATCAGCCGTTCATCAACCTGGTGTCGTATTACCCGATGATCGCGGTGCGCACCGAATCGCCTTACAAGACCGTTCAGGACCTGGTGTCGGATGCGAAAGCCAAGCCCGGCCAGATCCGGATCGGCTCGCCGGGCGAGGGCACCTCGAGCCACCTGAACCTCGAGGAGTTCATGCGGCTTGCCGGCATCAAGATGATCCACGCGCCCTACCAGGGCTGGGCGCATTCGAGCGTCGCGGTGCTCGGCGGGCACATCGATGCGGTCGTGGCGCAGCCGGGCGAGCTCAAGGGCCAGGTCGATGGCAAGCGCATGCGCGTGCTGGTCAACTTCACGCCGCAGCGCCACCCGGTGTTTCCGGAGGTGCCGACGGCGAAGGAGCTCGGCTGGGACGTGGCAAACGGCGTCTGGTACCTGCTGATGGTGCCGAAAGGCACGCCGGCGCCGGTGGTGAAATACCTGCACGACGCGGCGAAGGAGGCGATCGACGATCCGAAGTTCGGCAAGATCATGGCCGAGCGCGGCATCGACGTCGACTACCGTCCGGCCGACAAGCTGCGCGAGGATCTCGCGCGCGAATACAAGGCGCATAGCGAAATCCTGCGGCGCACCGGCCTGCTGAAGAAGTAGCTAGGCGCGCGGCGCCTGCCGCCGCCGAAGCTCTTCCAGCAGGGTGGCGACGTCTACGCCCATGTAGCGCGTGCCCCGGGTGAACCGGGTGCCGACGGCGACCTGGATGCGTCCGCTGGGCAGCTCGAGCTCAGCCGGCTCGATGCAGAGCCAGCCGCCGTCTTTCTCGCGCACAAAACTCTGATAGAAGTTCTGCACGGTCGGGACCTCTCTGCGACGCGAGGTAGGGGCGACCGGGACATTTTCAAGAGGGGCGCGCGACCTTCGCGGTGATGGGCGCCCTGGGCAGCCGGGCCTCCCCCGGCTCGATGCGGAAGGTGAATTCCAGCCGGTAGCTGCCGTCGGCCTGCCTGCGGTAGTCGCCGATCAGGGCGCGCGTTACTCCGAACTGGCTGTCGGTCTCGAGATGCGGGTCGGCGGGGTCGTAGACCTGCGAAGCGATCGTCTTGAAGCCGGGCTTGTAGATGAGGAAGTGCAGATGCGCCGGCCGCATGTTGTGGCGCTTCTGCGCGCCGAGCAGCGCGCCGTTCGGGCCATCGATCGGCACCGGGTAACCCGCCGGCTTCACGGTGCTGAAGCTGAATGAGCCGTCGGCGAGCGTGGTGAGCTTGCCGCGCAGGTTCATCTCGGCCTGCGTCGGGTCCTGGTTCTCGTACAGGCCGACCGGCGACGAATGCCATACGTCCACTTCCGCTCCGGCTACCGGCTCGCCTTTGTTGTTCAGAACATGGCCTTTAAACAAAAGCCTCGGTCCAACGGTCGGCGACCTCAGAAGCGATTCCCCGTCCGCACAGCGCGGCGCGCCCGCCCGATAGAAGGGACCGAGGTTATTCGCCTGCGTCGGCTGCGCGTTGTTGATGAGGCAGACGAGGTTCGACACGCCGAGCGCGCCGGCGATCAGCATGGCTTCGTTGTGGCTCGGTGTGGTTTTCTGGCCGATGGCGTTGATGTAGCCGATCGCCTGCTGGAATTCCTGCTCGGTCAGCCGCACCTCGCGCACGAAGGCGTGCAGGTGAGTGACAAGGGACGCCAGGATTTGCTTGGTGCGCGCGTCCGGCGTGCGGTGCATCTCGCCGAGCACCGCTTCGGTGACGTCGCTCTCGCTGCGAATGATCATGAGGCTTTCCTCCGCTCGGAGGAAAGTCTAGCTTAGCCGCGCCCCCGGCCTCCGCCGTTGCCGCCGCCGCGCCCGTAGCCGTGGCCGTTGCCGTGGTGCTGTCCGCCGCTCGAGAATCCGAAGCTGCGTTCCTGCCCGAAGCTGCGCACCTGCCCAACGGCGCGCGCCTGTCCGACGTCGCGCGCCTGAGCGGCGCTGCGCTCGTGGCCGATGCTGCTGCGGCCTTGCCGCACTGGCGCGCTGCGCACTTCGCGTCCGACGCCCTGTTGACGAGCTTCGTTCCCACCCCCCTGGGGACGGGCTTGGCCTGCACCGACATTGCGCTGAGGCTGATGGGTAAATCCGCTGGCCGCCGGCATCTGCGTGTGCTGCTGCACGATCGGCTGGCGCTGCGATTCGGGTACGCGCACATGCGGCTTGGTGTAAGCCGTCGCCGCAATATGCTTGGGCTGCCACTTCCCCGGTACCACGTGATGTGCGTGATGGTGGGCGTGGACCGGTTTGTGCACGACGTGCACGTGGCCATGGTGCCAGTGTGGCTTCGCGTACCAGAAGCCGTGGCTGATGAAGACCGGGCGCGGCACCCAGGGATGCCAGTACACCGGGTAGTAGTAGTGCGGCCACCACCACGGCCCGTAGACCACGTAGGGGTCGTAGTAGCGTACGTACACGATCTGGCTGCGCGGCTCGACCACGATCGCTTCGCCTTGCTGGGTCACCGAATAATGGTCCGTACTCGCGAGATTGCCAGAGGCTTGCGCCCGGCGTCGCAGTCCCTGCACGGTATCCATGACTTGCGCTTGCTGGTGGATGAAGGCTTGGCCAAGATCGCGCATCCAGTGCGGACTCTCGTCCATGCGGATGAGGAGCTCCGGGAACGCGACCAGCGCCTTGACCGCGGGATCCCACGGCTCGTTTTGCACCGCGCGCAGCGCGGCGTCGCCGCGCATGTGCGGATTCGCGCGCGCCCACGCTGCGGCGGCGCTGACTTCGTCGGGATACGTCGCGGCGATCAGGACCTGCGACACCACGCCGTCGGGCTGGAGCGCGATCGGCGCCAGCATCGAGTCGAGCTGCGCCTGGTCGTACAGGGGCTGCTGCGCCTGGGCGTTGCCGCCCAGGAGCGCGAGCCCGGCCACGAGCGCAAGAACGAGTCTCATGGGAGAAATCTAGCCCCGCGCTTCCGGGGCGTCTGTCCGAATGTGTAACCAGATGTAGCAGGATGGGCACGCATCCTGCGGTAAGGCGTCCATGGGACCCGCCGCGACCACCGCCCTGGGAGTACTGACGGGCTTCATCCTTTTCCTGGCGGCGGCCATTACCGGCGTGATCGCGGTCAATGGGACCAACAATCCGGGGCTTGGGCCGGTCCAGCAGTCAGCGGGTGCCGGAAGCACGGGCGAACCACCCCCCGCAGTGGACGCCGGGCCGCCATCGGTCCGCTCGCTCGACCTGAATGGCGACGGCCGCGTCTCGCTCGCCGAGGCGGCGGGCTACTCCGAGATCGTCACCCGCTTCAACCGCGCCGATCGGAACAAGGACGGCAAGCTCGCCCAAGCCGAGTTCGACCGCCTCGCGAAGCTTTCGCCGCCGAAGGCCATCGATCCCGCTGCCGTGAAGCGATCGGTTCGTCGTCACGCAGCGACGGTCGCGTCGGGCGGCTAGGCAGCCGCCACGGCTTCGCAGTTTCTTTCCTCGGCCCGGTTCTCGGCCTGATGGATGGCGACGATCGCCTTGACCGGCAGGTGGTCGGACGCCTGCTGGGCGAGCGCGCTGCGATGCGCTTTCAGCGCGAGCAGCGCGTGGCGTGGGCGCACCCAGACGCGATCGAGCGCGACCAGCGGCCAGCGCGCTGGAAACGAGCGCTCGGCCGGCGAGCGGCCGAAAAGCGCGTGCATCCAGCGTAGCGGACGGCCGTAAGGCAACCACTCATTGATGTCGCCAAGCACCATGACGCGCTCGCAGCTCGGCGTTTCCTTGATCATCTTCAGAATCTGCCGGACCTGGTAGCGGCGCTCCGCCGGCCACAGGCCCAGGTGCGTCACGATCACGCGCACCGGCTCGCCGGCGACCTCGATCTCGACGTCGAGCGCGTTGCGCGGCTCGCGCCGCGAATAGGTGAACCCCAGTCGGCGCACCGCGAGCACCTTGCGCCGTGTGAGCAGGGCGTTGCCGAACGGGCCGTCGTGGCGCGCGAGCGTGAGGCCGGGAATCGCCTGCATGCCGAGCATCTGCGCGATGTAATCGAGCCGGTAGTCGACTTCCTGCAGCCCGATGGTGTCGCAGCCGCATTCCTCGATCACGCGCACGATGCGCTGCGCGTCCTTCTTGCCGTCCGCGCCGCGGCAGCCATGCACGTTGTACGAGGCTACGCGCAGGACATCCGGACCGAGCTGCGCGTCGAGCGCGGGCCAGTTAGCGAGGCTGTCGGCGGGCCTCGCCATGCGCCTGCATCCTGCGCTCCATGCGCGTGAACCAGCGCTTCACCGCCCAGGCGCCGGCGGCGAGGATGGCGAGCGCGCCGCCGACCAGCCACCAGTTCACCTCGCCCGCGCCGGTGACCGCGGTTTCGATCGCGTCGCCGAACACCGTGGTGGTGAGGGTGCCCGGCATGAGGCCGATCGCGGTGCCGGTCACTACGTGCCAGAGCTTCATGCGGATCGCGCCCGCGACGATGCTCTCGATCGCGAACGGCGCGAGCGGCACGAGGCGCAGCAGCGTCATCGCGAGCAGGCCGTGCTTCTTCAGCACCTCGGCCATGCGGTCGAGGCGCTTCCCGGCGAGCCGGCGCACGGTGTCGCGCCGCATGTGGCGTCCCATCCACCACGTCACCGCCGAGGAAGCACAGATGCCGGTCAGGCTGTAGAAGAAGCCCGCCACAGGTCCGAACGCCAGCACCGCAGCGAGCGTGATCAGCGGCCGCGGGAACATCACCAGGCAGGCCGGCGTGTAAGCCGCCATCACCGCCCACGGCGCCCATGGCTGCTCGCCGAACGCCTTGGCCCACGCGATCGCGGCTTCCGCGCTCGCGACGTTCTTGAGCGGCGTGAAGCGCCAGAGCGCGACCAGTGCAACGATGGCAAGGACGATGCCCGCGAGCTTGCCCCACGCGGGCTTGTCTTTGAGAACGATTTCTTCCGCATGCCGCTCGGACAGCAGCGTCTCGAGCGCGATCGGCTCCTCGGGGTCGGCGACCGCCGCGACGGTGAGGACCGCGTCGGACCACTCGGGCACCTCCTCGAGCACGCGCAGGGAGCGCGGCTGGGTGCTGAAGGTGGCGATGGCGCCGTTGACGCTGCCTGCTTTCGCGATCGCCTCGCGCACCAGCGCGGGCTGGGTATCGAGGTGCTCGGCGAGGAGCTTGTCGCGGAAGTCGGCGATCGCGGCTGCGACGCGGGCTTGCCCACGCGACTCGACCACCAGGTCGCACTCGGTATCGAGCGCCATCGAACGGCTGGAAAGGTTGGATGAGCCGATGCGCAGGATCGTGTCGTCGACGATCATCAGCTTCGAGTGCACGTCGATGCACTTGCCTTCGGCGAGGCCCGGCAGGTGCGGGTAGTACACGCGGAAGCGGCCGTGGCGATCGGCTTGCCGCAGCCGCCGGATGAGGCGGGTGCGCAGCACGTGCATCGTCGCCTCCTCGAGCCAGCCGTGCGAAAGGAGGCGCAGCACCAGCACCACTTCCGGGCCGTCGGGCTCGGCGAGCCGTTTCTCCAGCGCCGCCGCGATCATCGGCGCGGTGAAGTACTGGTTCTCGATGTAGATGATGCCGCGCGCCGCCGCGATCATGTCGAGGTAGAGCTTTTCCACCTCGCGCACCGCCGGCAGCTCGCCGCGCGGCGGAAGCGTGCGCGCGATGCCGACGTCGACGCCGGCGACGTCGGGCTCGAGCTCCCGCGGCCAGGGATCGGACTCGGTGTCGATGCTCTTCAGCCGCTGGCCGGTGGCGAGGCGCCAGCGCTCGCGGCACAGTTCGCCGAGCTGGCGCGCGGCGTCGCCGTCGACCGCCATCATCGTGTCGTGGAACGGCGGGTAGGGCTCGTCGTAGGCGGTGCGGCGCGGATCGTCGGGCGCATGGTCGCAGCAGTCCCAGCGCCGCACGGTGAGGTCGATGCCCCCGGCGAAGGCGATCGCGTCATCGATCACCACCACCTTCTGGTGCTGGCTCGCGGCCACCGGGTGCGTGTCGTCGTAGCGCAGGTGCACGTGGCGCGCCGGCGTCCAGCCGCCCAAGCCGTAGATCGGCGGGAACTCGCGGTCGGCGCCGAACACCATCGGGTAGTCCCAGTTGAGGATGTACACGTGCAGGCCGCGCCGGCGCCGCGTGATGTAGTTCAGGAACTCGCCGAGCAGCACCGGCGGCCCGTCCTTCGGCACCGCGTCATGGTGCAGCCGGGTCTGGCTGTTGAAGTCCCAGCCGAGGATGATGATCGAGCGTCGGGCGAGCAGCGCGGCGCGATAGAAGGCGTCGAAGTAGTCCTTGGCGTCGATGAGGAACGCCGCGCGCTCGGCGCGAGCGATCGCCCAGCAGTTGTAGCCGAGCCGAAGGAGGCTGCGGTGCGGACTTTGCTCCGCGGCGCGCGGGCCGTCCCGCCTCTTGCCGATCAATTCGACGCGTGCATGCCGCCGCAACCTGCCGTCCAGGTAAAGCACGCTGCCCACGCGCTTACCGCCGGATGGTGGCGGACCCGAAGCCCGGGTGTGCCGGCTGCGTGCCCGTTGGCGTCACCGTAGTTGGCGCGCGCTCCGTTCCCGACGGGGCGGTGGCCGCCGCGGCGCCGGGTGCGGTAGGCGTCGCGGGCACCGGGCTGCGGCTCGTAGTGCCGGGTGCAAACGGGCTGTCGCTCGTGTTGATGCGGGGCAGCGCGGTCTCGCCCCCGGTCGTCGGGCTCGCCGTCGTACCGGGAAAGAGCTGTACGCTGACCGGGGGAGTCACCACCGACGAAGTGCCGGTCGGCGTTGCCGAGGTTGCGCCGGCCGACGCGGCATTCGCTTGGATCTGGGCGGCCGGGCTCGGCGGGTTGCGCGGGTTGAGCAACCCGGAAACCTGCGAGCCGCCGAGCGCGGTGGGCACGGTGCCGCCCATCAGCGATACCGCGACCTGCTCGCCGGTCGGGTTGCCGATCCCGAGGCCGATCAGCTGCTGGCGCGCCGCTTCGAGCGTCTGCGCGATCTGCGTCGGCGACATCGCCGTGCTCGGCGTGAAAGTCACGACCTGGGTGAGCCCGTTGGGCAGCGTGCTCGTGAGCTGCACCGGCGTGCCCTGCGCGAGGCCGTTCACCAGGCTCTGGAAATTGGTTTCCGAGCCCGCGAACAACGCGAGCTGCGGCGCGATCTGCAACACGCTGACGCTGGGCGGAACGACGGTCTGTGCCAACGCGCCGTGACAGGCTATGGCTAGCGCGGCTACAAGACCGAAGCGGATGGGTGGCATGGCGGGCTCCTTTCACGGGGGCCATGCAATTTACGCGCCTCGGATTACGAAAATCGGGGCCGACCCCGATTCTCTCGGGTCGGGGTGCCGCCCGATTTTTACGTGCGGAAGGGGAACCCGCCGCGCCGGTACTGGATCATCAGCCAGCCGCCGATCATCCCGCCCAGATGCGCGAAGTGCGCGACGCCCGCCTGCGTCCCGGTGACGCCGAGCACCAGCTCGATCGCCGCGAAAGCGACCACGAACACGCGCGCCGGCATCGGGATCGGCGGGAAGAGGAGCAGCACGCGACGGTGCGGGAAGTAGACGCCGAACGCGAGCAGCAGTCCGTACACGCCGCCCGAAGCGCCGACCGTCGGAATCGGCGGGCCGCCCATCCAGCTCGTGACCGCGAGATGACACAGCGCCGCGCTGACCACGCTGCCGAAGTAGTACGCGGCGTAGAAGCGCGAGCCGAACAGCCGTTCGACCTCGGAGCCGAACATGTAGAGGCCGAGCATGTTGAAGAAGATGTGCGCGAAGCCGCCGTGCAGGAACGCATAGGTCACGAGCTGCCACGGTGCGAAGCGCGACTCGAATCCGCCCGGCGGCCAGAGGGCCAGTTCGTCCAGCGGGATCATCCCGCTCCCGGCGAGAAGGAAGACCGCGACATTCGCGATGAGCAGCGCCTGGGTTACGGGCGCCATGACTTCAATGCTTCACGCACCCGGTCCGGGTAGTCGCTGATGATGCCGTCCACCCTCATCTCGAGCACGCGCGCGATGTCCGCGGGCTCGTTCACCGTCCAGGGAATGACCTTGATGCCGAGCTCGCGCGCCACCGCGAGCGCGTCTGGCTCGAGGTCCTGGAAATTGGGCGACCAGATCCGGCCTTTCGCCTCGTGCACCATGCGCGGCATGCCATCGCCCTTCTTGCCGGATGTGAGATAGGCAGTGGCGATCTCCGGCGCCTCGCGCTGCACCACCGCAAGCGTGCGGAAGTCGAACGACTGGATCGTGGTGCGCGCCGCGACGCCGGCCTTGCGCACCTCGGCAATGAGCGCGCGCGCGAAAGGCTCGGGCGCGGGCGCCTCTTCCGGCGCCTCGGGTACCAGCTTGGTTTCGATGTTGAAGCGGACCTTGCCCGCCCTGGTCTTGGCGAAGAGCTCCTCCAGCTTGGGAATGCGCGTGCCATCGATCGGCTTCTGGTGCGGAAAGCGTTGCGCGTACTCTGAGTTGGGCCGGATTCGCCCGACGTCGTATCGCTGCAGCTCCGGATAGCTCAAGGAATGGATCGTGGGCGCGGGCGCGCTCACCCACTTCCCGTCGGGCCCGCGGGCGAGATCGGGGTTGAGCCGCCGGTCGTGATGGATCACCACCACGCCGTCGCGCGTCACGCCGACGTCGAGCTCGAGGGTGTCGACGCCGATGGCGAGCGCGCGCTCGAATCCGGCAAGGGTGTTCTCCGGCGCGTGGCCGCGCGCGCCGCGATGGACCTGCAGGTCGAAGGATGCGGCGCTTTGCGAAAGCATGAGGCCCAGTAGGACTGCGGCGACCCTGGCCATCCGGCTAGAGGATCACCTGGGTCTGAATGGTAAGCGATAGCAGCTTGCCGTTCGCGTCGGTCACCCGCGTCTGCCAGACGTGCGTGCGCTTTCCCTTGTGCAGCGGCGTCGCCTCGGCGCGCACCACGCCCTGGAACGCCGCCGCGAAGAAATTGGTCTTCGACTCGAGCGTCGCGGTGTTCTGCCCGGGCGCCAGGTTCACCACGGTGCCGGCGGCGCCGATCGTGTCGGCGAACGCCATGAGCGTGCCGCCGTGCAGCGCGCCGGTGGTCGTGAGCAGCTCGGGCCGGATGTCGAGCTCGGCCACGATGCGGTCCTTTTCGGTCTCGACGAAGCGGATGCCGAGGTGCTTCACCAGGCCGGTGTTCCAGTCAAGCTGCATAGGTCCTCTCCGCCTCGCCGCAGAAGCGCTCGATGCGCATGTGCCTTTCAAAGGGCGCGCGCTCGCGCGCGAACTTGGCCTTGAGCGGCGCATTCGCCTCATACGCCTCGAACGCCGCGCGCGACTCTATGCCGTACACCATGGCGAACTCGTGCGCGCCGAGCCGCAGGCGCTTGCACCAGAGAAAGCCTTGCTGCCGCAGCACTTCGGCGACGTGCCCGCCGTCCAGCCAGCGCATGACATCGGCCGCCGCGTGCGGCTCGATCGCAAAGCGGACTACCAGGAAGAAGTTAGCGTCTTTCATCGAGTTCCGGATAACGGCGGAAGATGCCGTACTGGTTGAACGGAATGCGCCGCTCGGAAGATAGATAAGCGGCGAGCCGCGGCCGGCGCGCGACGCGGTCGTGGATCTTCAAGAGCCTGGCATGACGGCGCTCGTATCGCTTCATCGTGTTTGGAAAAGCGTAGCGCAACCCTTCGATCATCTGGAACACCGAAAGATGAACGTAGGAAAAGCGCTCGTCGAGCGCGCGCTCGAAATAGCGCATGAACTTCGGCAAGCGCTCCTTCAGGAAGATCGCCGCGCGCCGCTTCGCCTCGCGCTTCTGGTCGTCGTAATAGAGGCTAGAGGCGATCGGGTGGTGCGTGTCGTGCACCTCGGCCAACCAGTCGGCGACGGTCAACTGCAGGCCGTGCAGCCGCAGGTGCTGCGCCTCGTTTTTCGGCGCCAGGCCGAGGCGCGGGCCGAGATAGAACAGGATGTTCGCGGTCTGCGGAATGATCAGCTTGCCCGCTTTCAGGAAGGGGGGCGCGAAGGCCTGGGGATGCTCGGGCGCGCGGGCGGTGTGTCGACAGACGTCAAGGTAATCGGCGCCGGCATCCTCGAGCGCGAGGCGCACGAATTCGCCGCGGCCCTGGATCGAGGGCCAGTAATAGAGCTCATAGCGCATGGTCCAAAGGGTACATGACGCCGGGCATGTGAATTGCAAAGCGGGTCTGATGGCTCAAGAGTCGGTCGTTTCCTGCGATACCTGCGGCCTCGTCCAGACCGTGCCGGGCTTAACCTCCGGCACGGTCGCCGAGTGCATGCGTTGCGGTTCCTTCCTCGGCGCGCGGCGCAACACGCGCAGCCTCGAGGTCACGGCGGCCCTGTCGCTCGCCGCGCTGATCCTGTACGTGCCGGCCAATATCTATCCGATCATGAAGATGTACCTCTACGGCGGGTACTCGGAGAGCACCGTCTGGGATGGGATCGTGATGCTGGTGCAGAACGAGCAATGGTTCGTCGCGGTCGTCGTGTTCCTCGCCAGCATGGTGATTCCGCTGGTCAAGCTGGCGGGTCTGTTCTCCCTCGTGGTGACCGCGCGCATGGGCTGGGGCCGACGCCTGCGCAGCCGCACGCAGCTCTACAAATTCATCGACGCCATCGGCCCGTGGGCGATGCTGGACGTGTTTCTGCTCGCGGTGCTGGTCGCGCTGGTGAAGCTCAGCAGCTGGGCGAAGATCCTGCCCGGCCCCGGCCTGATCGCGTTCACCGCGGTCGTGGTGCTGACGATGCTCGCGTCGGCGTCGTTCGATCCCAAGCTTATCTGGCGCAACCGATGACCGGGGAAGAGCTTCCGAAGGCCAGGATTCGCCGCCGGCGCCTATTCCGCTTGGTGTGGGTGGTGCCGGTGCTCGCGCTCGGCGTGGCGCTGTACCTGGTGGTGCAGCACATGCGCTCGATCGGTCCGGAGATCTCGATCCGCTTCGGCGACGCGACCGGCGTGCGCGTCGGCCAAACCCCGGTCAACTACCGCGGCGTGCAGATCGGGGAGGTTACCGGCGTGGAGCTGTCCGACGACCGCAAGCAGGCACTCGTCAAGGCGCGGCTGCACCGCTCGGCGCGGCCGATCGCGACCGAGGGCGCGCTGTTCTGGATCGTGCGTCCGCAGATCGGCCTGAACCAGATCACCGGTCTTTCCACCGTGCTGAGCGGCCCCGAGATCCAGGTGCGGCCGGGGAAGGGGGAGACCTTCCAGTCGGAGTTCAAGGGCCTCGACGATGTGCCGGTCGGTATCGACGTCGCAGGGCTGCGCATCATCCTGCGCGCCGAGCGCCCGAAGGGCGTGCGCGTCGGCACGCCGGTCAACTTCCGCGGCGTCGAGGTCGGCACGGTGCAGAAAATCGACCTCGCGCCCAATTCCGCTTCCGCCGACCTCCATGCGCTGATCCATAGCCGCTACGCCGGCCTGGTGCGCCAGGGTTCGGCCTTCTGGAACGCGAGCGGCGTGTCCGCTTCGGGCGGCATCCTCAAGGGCATCGAGCTCGAGATCGATTCGCTGCGCACGCTCTACACCGGCAGCATCGAGTTCGCGACGCCGAGCGAGAAAGCCCCGCGCGTCAAGCCTGGCACCGTCTTCTTCCTGCACGACAAGCCGAAGGACGAATGGTTAAACTGGTCGCCTAAGCTCTCCCCCGGCGACAAGTGAGCGTCTTCGTCCTGGTTCACGGCGCCTGGCACGGCGGCTGGTGCTGGCGCTTCGTTCGTCCTTTCCTGAAAGGACACGAGGTATTTGCGCCGTCGCTTACCGGCCTGGGCGAGCGCAAGCACCTCGCCCGGCCGGACATCGATCTCGACACGCACATCGCCGACGTCGTCTCCATCCTCGAGATGGAGGACCTGCGCGAAGTCGTGCTTGTCGGCCACAGCTACGGCGGCATGGTGATCACGGGCGCCGCCGACCGCGCGCCCGAGCGGATCGAGCGCCTGGTCTATCTCGATGCGTTCGTGCCCGAGAACGGCAAGTGCACCCTCGACTACGTGGTGCCCGAGCGCGCCGCGCGCATGCGGGAGGAGGGTGAACGAGCAGGTAGCGTCACGCCGCCGCCGGTTTCCTTGTGGGGGCTAACGAAGCCCGAGCACATCGACTTCGTGAAGCCGCGCGAGGTTCGGCATCCGTATCGCACCATGTCGCAGCCCATCAGGATCTCAAACGCCGAGGCGCTAAAGCGCTTGCCCAAGACGTTTGTCTACTGCTCGGCGCCGGCAACCGGCTCGTTCGATTCTTTCGCAGCCAAATATCGAGACGATCCCGCGTGGAAGTTCTTCGAGCTCGAGACCGGCCACGACGCGATGATTCTCATGCCGCAGCGCGTGGCGGAGATCCTGCAGAAATAGCGAGCTCACGTCGCAACCGGTCGAGCGGCTCGCGCCAGTCGAGCCCGGCCGGCTGCCGGTAGACGCTGAAGCCGGGAAACCAGGGCGACTCGCCCTCGCGCATCCAGCGCCAATCGAGCGGCCGCGGAACGAGCACGCGCGCCGTGCGGCCGAGGCTCGCGAGCAGGTGCATGTTGGTGTTGAGAACCGCGACGTGCTCGTCCAGCTGAGCGAGCAGCGCGAGCGTCTCGCGCAAATCTTCGGTCATCGGCGCGAGGTCGTGCACTTGCGCACCCGCCGCTTCGCGGAGCGCCGCGAGCTCGCCGGGCTGCAGGCCGCGCTGCAGGCTCAGCAGGGTGCCGCGCCAGCCGCGCACCGACTGCCCCAAGAGCTCCAACGCGATTTCCTTGTAGACGAGGCGCACGCCGGC
>DASRIR010000265.1:0-6242 GCA_035649875.1 Burkholderiales bacterium
TCACACTGCTGTATCCCGGGCAATCGACGTTTCAGTGGCTGCGCAGCTCCGGACATCCGGGCGCCGCAGTGGTCGGCCAAGGCACGCCATGCGCGGCCTGTCACAAAGGGCAGGAAGCCAAGCTCGGCGATAAGATCGTGAAAGGCGGCGCACTCGAGCCGACGCCGCCCGCCGGAAAGAATGGCTCGCTGCCGTTAAGCGTCCAGGTCGCCTATGACGACCAGAATGCGTATTTCCGCTTCCAGTGGAAGACCAAGAGCAACTATCCCGGCGACGGCTATCCGTACTATCGCTTCGACGGCAAGGAATGGAAGCCTTACGGCGCGCCGCGGCTCTCGGCCGCGGCTTACAAGGGTGAGCAGCCGCCGATCTACGAGGATCGCCTGTCCATGCTCATCGACGACGGCTCGGTGCCGAACTTCGACAAGCAGGGCTGCTGGGTCACCTGCCACAACGGCGAGCGTGACAACCCCGGGCAGCCGAGCGCCGCGCTGGTCGCCGAAAACCCGTTCTACCAGGCGATCAAGAGGGCCGACGTGCGCAAATACCTGCCGTTCACGCGCACCGATGCGAACGCTTCTTGGGACAAGGGCGTGCCGATGGCCGAGCTCGAGAAGCTCAAGGCCGAAGGCAAGTTCCTTGATCTCATCCAGTGGCGCGCGCACCGCTCCAATCCCATCGGCATGGCCGACGACGGCTACGTGCTCGACTGGCGCAATTTCGACTCCGGCGCGAACCCGTTTGCCTCCAACATGGACGGCAAAACGAAAACGCCGCGCTTCATGTTCAAAGGCGCCGACAAGGCTTTCAGCGACGCCAACCCGCCGAAAAATGGCGGTGTGCTGATTGCCGGCCAGAACGCCGTGCCCTTCGATCCGAATGCGGGTTGGAAAGCGGGCGACCTGCTGCCGCAGTACTACTTGAGCGCCGAGGGAGCGAAAGGCTCCGCGGCCGACAACAAGTACGCGAAGGGCGTGTGGAAAGACGGCACTTGGACGCTCGTGTGGGCGCGGCCGCTCAACCTGCGCAATCCCGACGACAAAGCATTACAGGAAGGAAAGAGTTACTCGTTCGGCTTCGCGGTGCACGACGACAACATCACGACGCGCGGCCACCATGTGTCGTTGCCCGTCAGCGTGGGGTTCGGCGTCAAGGGCGACATCCAGGCTACGAAGCTGAAGTAAGCCTTCGGGATCAGCGGGAGCGCACGATCTGGTAGGCGCGCGCGAGATACCCGACCGTCGCGAACCCGCTCCAGATGTGCACCAGCCGGGAGAACGGGAACACGATGAACAGCGTCAGCCCGAGGACGATATGGGCGCGAAACACCCAGGCGACCTCCGCGATGTGGCTGGCGGCGTTCGGCTGGAACGTGACGATCCCCTGCGCCCAGTGCACGAACTTGAGCATTTCGGCACCGTCGCGGTGCTGGAGCGAGAACGTGATGCTGTACAGGCCGAGCAGCACCTGCGCGAGCAGCAGATAGAGCACGACGAAATCCATCGACCGCGAGGTGGCGCGCACGCGCGCTACGCTCAGGCGGCGGTGGATGAGGAGCACCAGCCCGCTCGCGCAGGCGAGGCCGGCGATGCCGCCGGCGACCATGGCGAAGGTCTGCTTCTGCGCCGCGGTGACGCCGAGCGCGTGCCACACCGCGAGCGGCGTCAGCAGGCCGAAGAGATGGCCGAAGAAGATGCCGAGGATGCCGAGGTGGAAGAGATTTGACCCCCAGCGCAGCTGGCCGCGGCGCAGGAGCTGGCTCGAATCGCTCTTCCAGGTGTACTGGTCGCGGTCATAGCGGATGAGGCTGCCGACCAGGAACACGGCGAGGGCAATGTAGGGATAGACGCCGAAGAGAAATTGGTTCATGTCATTCCTGCCAGTTCACCTTTGCGATACAAGCGCACCGGTTGCGGCCCGCCGAACGTGACCTCGGGATCCATCCAGCTCCTCTCGAGCGCGAGCAGGTCCTCGGCGGCGTGCACTGGCGCGACCCGCGCCTTCGAGAGGCCCCTTTCCCCCGCCACGGCGAGCAGCGCGGCGAACACGGTGCAATAGGGGCTGCCCCGCTCGGCCAGCCGATCGCCGAGGGCGCGCAGGATATGCGCGATTTGTCCAAGGAGCTCCTTCGCTTCATCCACCAGAGAGGCGAACTCCAGGAAAGCCGGCAGGTAATCCGGCAGCTCATGCCCGGCGACGCTCATGCCGTGCAGTTGGTACATCTGCGCCAGCTCGACGATGGCTTGCCCGCGCTCCCGGGTCTCGCCGTGCACGTGCTCGAAGAGATGCAGCGATAACGCGCGCGAGCGGTCGAAAAGCGACACGTACTGCTCTTGCAGGCTGTAGAGATCCTTGCACGCCAATTCTTCCGTGAGAGCGATGACCTCCTTGGGAACGAAGGCCTTGATTTCCGGCAACGCCGCGATCAGCGCCTCGTCCGGATAGGACAGCAATGCCGCCATCGCACGCAGCGCTTTGCTCATGACGAGATCGCCTTGAGCGGGATGACGCGCTTTTTGCCGCCGAACAGGCTCGGGCTGCTCGTGCCGTCGGAGCAGCCGTTGCCCAAGCTGAAGCCGCACGAGCCGCGCAGGTCGTACGCGTCCTCGGCGTGCTCGCGGTGCGTCGTCGGGATGACGAAGCGGTCCTCGTAGTTCGCGATCGCCATGGTGCGATACATCTCCTCGATTTGCGAGCGGGAGAGGCCCACCTGCATCAGGATCTCCGGGTATTCCTGTTGATCGACATTCAGGCCCCTGAAGAAGGCGCGCATCGCGAGCATGCGCTCGAGGGCGAGCTTTACGGGCGCTTCGTCGCCCGCCGTAAGCAGGTTGGCGAGGTACTTGAGCGGTATGCGCAGCTGTGAAACGTCCGGAATCGCGCCGTTGCGCCCGAGCTGCCCGCTGTTGGCCGCGGCGCTGATCGGCGAAAGCGGCGGCACGTACCACACCATGGGCAGCGTGCGGTATTCCGGGTGCAGCGGGAACGCAACTTTCCAGTCGATCGCCATCTTGTAGACGGGCGAACTCTGCGCCGCGGCGATCCACGCCTCCGGCACACCGTCGTTGCGCGCCTGCTCGATGACCTTCGGGTGGTGCGGATCCTGGAACACCGCGAGCTGCGCCGGGTAGAGATCCTCGGGCCGCTCGACGCTCGCCGCGGCCTCGATCGCATCGGCGTCGTAGAGCAGCACGCCGAGGTAGCGGATGCGCCCGACGCAGGTTTCCGAGCACACCGTCGGCTGCCCGGCCTCGATGCGCGGGTAGCAGAAGATGCACTTCTCGGCCTTGCCGCTCTCCCAGTTGTAATAGATCTTCTTGTACGGGCAGCCGGACACGCACATGCGCCAGCCCCGGCACTTGTCCTGGTCGATGAGGACAATGCCGTCCTCCTCGCGCTTGTAGATCGACCCGGAGGGGCAGCTCGCGACGCAGGTGGGGTTGAGGCAGTGCTCGCACAGGCGAGGCAGGTACATCAGGAACGTGTTCTCGAACTCGCCGTAGATTTCCTTCTGGACGGCCTCGAAGTTGTAATCCTTGGAGCGCTTCTCGAATTCCCCGCCCAGGATCTCCTCCCAGTTCGGCCCGCCCTTGATCTTCTCCATGCGCTCGCCCGTGATCAATGAACGAGGCCGCGCCACCGGCGCGGCCCGCGACTTGGGCGCGTCGTGCAGGTGCTCGTAATCGAACGTGAAAGGCTCGTAGTAGTCGTCGAGCTCGGGGAGGTTAGGGTTGGCGAAGATCTTGGCGAGCAGCGAGAGCTTGCCGCCCTGCTTCGGCTTGATCTTGCTGCCATTTCCATTCTTGACCCAGCCGCCGTTCCAGCGCTCCTGGTTCTCCCAGTCTCGCGGATAGCCGACGCCGGGCTTGGACTCGACGTTGTTGAACCAGGCGTATTCCATCCCTGGCCGGTTGGTCCACACGTTCTTGCACGTCACCGAACAGGTGTGGCAGCCGATGCACTTGTCGAGGTTGAGCACCATGCCGATCTGGGCGCGGATTTTCATAGCACCGGTTCCTCGTGCAGCACGCGGGCGAGATGCTCGCCGAGCAGGATCGCCGCCGGATACATCACCAGTTCCTCGGTTTGGGCGTGGCGCACGAGCGAGCGCGCAAAGCGCTCGATCTCGGGCATGCCCGCCGCCTGCGCGGCGGCGATGAGCTTGCCGAGCGCGTCGACGATGCGCCGATGCTCGGCGAACATCGCCGGCAGCTCGGCCTTGAGGCGCCGCGTCATTGGCAGCACTTCGGCCATGTCGGAGCGCAGCGCGCCGCGCACCACGTCGGCCAGCAGGTCGAGCGGCGGCAGGGCGAACTCCTCCTCGCGCACGAAATGCGGATGCATGAGCCGCGCCACCTCGCGCGCCGCCGTGCCGACGGCGCCGGGCAGCTTGGTCGCCGCCGCCAGCGCCGCGTGCAGCTCTTCGTGCTCCGCCTGCAGCGGAGCGGGGATCTCGAGTTTCATTGGGAATCCATCCAGTCCACTTTCGCCATCTTGCGCACGATCACGAACTCGTCGCGGTTGGCGCCGACCGTGCCGTAGTAGTTGAAGCCGTAGCTCTGCTGCGCATAGCCGCCGATCATGTGCGTCGGCTTCGGACACGCACGCGTCACGGAGTTATGGATGCCGCCGCGCGTGCCCATGATCTCGGAGCCGGGCGTGTTCACGATCTTCTCCTGCGCGTGGTACATCATCACCATGCCTTCGGGGACGCGCTGGCTGACCACGGCGCGCGCGGTGAGCGCGCCATTCACGTTGTAGGCCTCGATCCAGTCGTTGTCTTCGATTCCGGCCTTGCGCGCATCGACTTCCGACAGCCAGACGATCGGCCCGCCGCGCGAAAGCGTCAGCATCAGCAGGTTGTCCGAGTAAGTGGAATGGATGCCCCACTTCTGGTGCGGCGTGATGAAGTTGAGCACCACCTCGGGGTGGCCGTTCGAGCGCCTGCCGAGGAGCGGCGCCACGGTCTTGGTATCGACCGGCGGCCGATAGGACACGAAGCCCTCGCCGAAGGCGCGCATCCAGGGGTGGTCCTGGTAGAGCTGCTGGCGCCCGGTGAGGGTACGCCACGGGATCATCTCGTGCACGTTGGTATAGCCGGCGTTGTAGGAGACGTGCTCCGACTCCAGGCCCGACCAGGTCGGCGAGGAGATGATCTTGCGCGGCTGCGCCTGCACGTCGCGGTAGCGGATCTTGTCGTCCTCGCGCGGCCGCGCCAGGTGCGCGTGCTCGCGCCCCGTGATCTTGGAGAGCGCCTGCCAGGCTTTCACCGCCACCTCGCCGTTCGTCTCGGGCGCGAGCGCGAGGATGACTTCGCAGGCGTCGATGTCGGTCTCAATTTTTGGATAAGAACCGTTTAGGCCATTCAGTTGGCCCAAGAACTTCACTTCGTGCTCGGTGTTCCAGGAAATCCCCTTGCCGCCGTTGCCGACCTTGGTCATGAGCGGCCCGAGCGAGGTGAAGCGCTGGTAGACGTTCGGGTAATCGCGCTCGACCACCGTGATCGCCGGCATGGTCTTGCCCGGAATGGGCTCGCACTCGCCCTTCTTCCAGTCCTTCACTTCGAAGGGCTGGCCGAGCTCGCCCGGCGTGTCGTGCATGAGCGGGGTCAGCACCACGTCCTTCTCCACGCCGAGATGATGCGGCGCGATCTCGGAGAACTTCCTGGCGATGCCCTTGTAGATGTCCCAGTCGCTCCTCGCCTGCCACGCCGGGTCCACCGCCTGCGACAGCGGATGGATGAACGGGTGCATGTCGGAAGTGTTGAGGTCGTTCTTCTCGTACCAGGTGGCGGTGGGCAGCACGATGTCCGAGTAGAGGCACGTAGTGCTCATGCGGAAGTCGAGCGTGACGAGGAGATCGAGCTTGCCTTCGGGACCTTTCGCATGCGCCTCGACTTCCTCCGTGCCCGCGACCGTCTCGCCGCCCTGCACGCCGTTGGTGGTGCCGAGCAGATGCTTCAAGAAGTACTCGTGGCCCTTGCCCGAGGAGCCGAGCAGATTCGATCTCCAGACGAACAGGTTGCGCGGGAAGTTGTCCGGGTGGTCGGGGTCTTCGCAGCTCATGCGAAGTTTGCCGCTCTTGAGCTGCTGCACGACGTAATCCCTGGGTTCGATACCGAGTTTCGCGGCCTCGCGCGCGATTTCCAGAGGGTTCTTCTGGAGCTGCGGCGCCGAGGGCAGCCAGCCCATGCGCTCGGCGCGCACGTTGAAGTCGATCAGGCTGCCCGAATACTTCGCCTT
>DASRIR010000266.1:0-2291 GCA_035649875.1 Burkholderiales bacterium
CCGGGCGGATGACGCGCGCGACGTGGTCGGCGCGCCCGGCGAAGATCAGCAGCGTCTCCACCGTCGGGTCCATGCGCTGCCCGAGGATCGCCTCGCGCAGCCGCTCGGCGAGCTCGGTGCCGCCCGGCTCGCGCGTCATGATGGCGTGGTGGCCTCTCGAGGCGACGAAGTCGGCGATGAACTGCACGTGGGTGGACTTCCCCGCGCCATCTACGCCTTCCAGGGTCAGGAACTTGCCGCGCTTGCTCATCGCCCGCCGCGCAGCTGGTACTTCGCAACCGCGCGGTTGTGCTCTTCCAGCGTGCGCGAAAAGTGGCTCGAGCCGTCGTTCTTCGACACGTAGTACATCGCGTCGGTTTTTCCCGGCCGCAGCGCCGAGCGCAGCGAGGCGAGCCCCGGCATCGCGATCGGCGTCGGCGGCAGTCCGGCGCGGGTGTAGGTGTTGTAGGGACCGTCCTCGGTGAGGTGGCTGCGCTTCAGGTTGCCGTCGAAGGTGGCGCCCAGGCCGTAGATGATGGTCGGGTCGACCTGCAGCCGCATGCCGATGCGCAGGCGGTTGGTGAGCACCCCGCCGATCAGGTCGCGCTCCCCCGCCTGCCCGGTCTCCTTCTCGATGATCGACGCCATGATCAGCGCCTCGTAGGGCGTCTTGTAGAGCGCGCTCGCGTCGCGCGTCTCCCACTCTTCCTTCAGGTGGCGCTGCATGGCGCGGTACGCCCGGCGCAGCACCGCGAGGTCGCTCGAGCCCTTGCCGAAAAGGTAGGTGTCCGGGAAGAACAGCCCTTCCGGGTGCGACTCGGCCGCTTTCAGCCGCGCCAGGATCTGCGCGTCGTCCATGCCCCTGGTGTCGTGGCGCAGGAACGGACTCTGGTCGAGCGCGGCGCGGAACTGGGCGAAGGTCCAGCCCTCGATCAGCCGCACCTCGGCCTGGGTGACGTCGCCGCGCGTGAGCTTCTCCAATAGCTGCATCGGCGTGACCGGCTGCGAGATCTCGTAGCTGCCGGCCTTGACGTTGCGCACCTTTCCCGTGGCACGCGCCAGCAGCTCGAATTCGTAGCGCCGCACCTCGACGCCCGATTTTTCCAGCTGCTCCAGGGCGGCGCGGAAGCCGGCGCCGCGCGGAATCTCGACTTCCACCGGGTACTTGCCGATCTTCACGGGCGAGCCGACGTACCAGAAGCCGTAGCCGACCGCGGCGGCGATGCCGATAACAACCAGCGCGAAAAGGGTCTTGAGCAATTTAGCGACGGTAAAATGCCATTCTACGATGGAGTGCGCGCGGCTAAATCGCTACGGATTGCTCGCCGTCACCGGCGCCGACGCGCGTGAGTTCCTGCACGCGCAGCTCACCAACGACATCGCGAAGCTCGCGCCCGACCGCTCGGCGCTCGCCGGCTGGTGCACGGCCAAAGGCCGCCTGCTTGCCACCCTGCTGGTGATCCCCTCGCCCGACGGGTTCCTGCTGCAGCTCGCGCGCGACCTCGCTCCTGCGGTCGCCAAGCGCCTGTCGATGTTCGTGCTGCGCTCCAAGGTGAAGATCGCGGACGAGAGCGACGCCTGGGCGCAGTACGGGGTGTGGAAGGGCCTGCCGGCGGTGACCTGGGACGGAGGCGGCGTGAGCGTTCCGGTCGGCAGCCTGCGCCATCTCAGGATCGGCAAGGGCCTGACGGTGGAGTGCTCCCGCAGCGAGCAGGACTGGACCCTGGAAGAAATCCGCGCCGGGCGGCCATGGATCAGCGCCGCCACCCAGGACCAGTTCGTGCCGCAGATGGTGAACCTGGAGCAGATCGGCGGCGTCGATTTTCAGAAAGGCTGCTATCCCGGGCAGGAAATCGTCGCCCGGGCGCAATACCGCGGCGAGGTGAAGCGCCGCATGGTGCGCGTGCAGGCGCCGGCGGGCACCGAGCTCAAGCCGGGGCAGGATTTCAACGGCGGCGTGGTCGTCGACAGCGCGGCCGGCGAAGCGCTTGCCGTGATGCCCGTTTGAACTACTACGTCTACTACAAGCTCGAGCCTTCACGGCTGCGGCAGCTCTGGCCGCTGGTGCAGCAGATCTTCCTCGAGATCGAGAAGCAGACCGGCATCCGCGGCCGCTGGCTGCGGCGGCGCGACGACCCGACCACCTACATGGAAGTCTTCGAAGGGGTCAGGGACGAGGCGGCGTTCGAGGCGCTGCTCGAGCGCGAAGGCGCGAAGCTCGGCCTGCAGCGCAAGGTGGAGCGCTTTATTTCCGCGGAAACACCTGCTTGAAGGCGCGCACGGCGACGCTTTCGTAGACGCCGTGGCGCAGG
>DASRIR010000267.1:0-5137 GCA_035649875.1 Burkholderiales bacterium
GCCACGCGGTGGACAAGAAAACCGTCGGGCCGGCCTACAGCGAGATCGCCAAGAAGTACAAGGGTCAGAACGTCGCCGCCAAGCTGCAGGAGAAAGTCAAGAAGGGCGGGCAGGGCGTCTGGGGCAACGTTCCGATGCCGCCCAACCCCGCGGTGCCCGACGGCGACATCAAGAAGCTCGTCGACTGGATCTTGAAGATGGGTTGAGCGAGAGGCGCGTTTCTTGCACGAGCGTTGTGCAGGAGAGCGCCATGATCCGATTCGCCGCCGCTTTTGTCGTCCTGTGCATGGGTTGCGCCGCCTGGGCTGCGGGGCCCGGTGCGCCGTCGAAGGACGCGGCCGTCACCGGTGCCATGAAGGACAAGGCGACCTGGCTCGACATGCGCGCGAGCGAGCTGATCGGCAAACACGTCGTGAACCGGCAGGGCAAATCGCTCGGCAAGGTGGAGGATCTGATCGTCGACCTGAAGGGCGGGCACGTCCCGCACGTCGTGCTGTCGTTCGGCGGTGTCGCCGACATGGGCGACAAGCTGTTCGTGTTTCCCGTGAACGCGTTCACGCGCGACGAATACCGCGATCGCATCGTGGTCAACGTCGAGCGCAAGCAGCTCTCCGAATCGGCGGGCTTCGACCGCGCGAACTGGCCGTTCCAGCCGCCGCTCGAGCGCGCGAGCAGGCTGCGCGGCAAGAACGTGCAGCTCGAGCACGGCAGGCGCGGCGAGATCGAGGACGTGGTGGTGAACCTCGGCAGCGGAAAAGTTCGTGGCGTAATCGTCGCGCAGGACGGCCGCAAGGGCGACGAGCCCAAGCTTACGCTTGCGCCCGGGTCACTGACGACGCTCGGCAAGCCCGAGTAGCGCGCGCGTCTCGCGCTGAACCGCAAGATAACGAAAGCTTCCAGGGTTTCGTAATCGGCCGCGCTCACCAGCCGCACCGGCCGTCACCTTCCACGCGACCACAGCCTAAGCCATGACCGTGTTCACTCCCGCCGAGCCGCAGACGCACGCGCCGAAAGGCTCCGCGCTGCTCGCGCTTGGCTTCAGGCCGTTCTACCTCCTCGCGGGCACGTACGCCGCGCTCGCCGTGCCGCTATGGGCGCTGCAGTACGCCGGCTGGCTGTCCGGCGCGAACGCGCTGTGGCACGCGCACGAGATGCTCTTCGGCTATGCCTTCGCCGTGATCGCGGGCTTCCTCCTCACCGCGGTGCGTGCCTGGACCGCGCGTCCGACGCCTTCCGGCGCAACGCTCGCGGCCATTGCGGGACTGTGGCTCGCGGCGCGGGTGCTCGCGCTTCATTCTCTTCTCGCGAGCAGCATTCTCGATGCATTGTTCGCGGCCGCGGTCGCCTGGGGAATCGGCAGGCCGATTGTCGCAAGCGGCAACCGCAACTGGTATTTCATCCTTTTCGTGCTCGCGCTCGGTGCGGCGAGCGTGGCATTCCAGGCGTATCCGCAGATCGCGCTCGCGGCGGGGCTCGACGTCGTGCTGTTGGTCATCGCGATCATGGGCGGGCGTGTGATCCCGTCTTTCACCAACAACGCGGTGATGGGCGCCGGCGCGCGCCGCAATCGGTGGATCGAGCACGGCGCGCTCGGCTCGATCCTGCTTCTCACGGCTTTCGATGTGCTTCAGCTGCCGGCCTGGCCGATCGCGCTCGCGGCAGCACTGCTGCATGCGGCGCGCCTGGCGCTGTGGGCGCCGCTTGCGACCCGCGGCCGGCCCATCCTCTGGATCCTGCACCTGTCCTATGCGTGGGTGGTCGTGCACCTCGTGCTGCGCGCGCTCGCCGGCTTCGATCTCGTTGCCGCGAGCCTCGCGACGCACGCGCTGACGATCGGCACGATCGGCGGCCTGACGCTCGGCATGATGACGCGCACCGCGCGCGGCCACACCGCACGGCCGCTCAAGGTCGGACCCTGGGAAGTCGCGGCCTACGTGCTGGTGCACCTTGCCGCCGCAGTGCGGGTCTTTCTGCCGTTCCTGTTCCCTCAGGCATACGTAGCGCTGATCGTGCTCTCGGCCGCCCTCTGGAGCGCGGCGTTCGCGGTCTTCACGCTCGCCTACATCCCCATCCTCACTCGCCCGCGCCTCGACGGCCAGCCGGGGTAACAGTAACGTGGCGGTGTGCGTCGCGCGATCCGCCGCCCCGAGGCATTCCTTGCCCGGCTGCCGCTCTTCAACGGCCTTGCGGCCGCCGACCTCGAACGTCTCGCAGCCGCGACTACGCGGCGCGAGTTGCGCCGCGGCGAGCTGCTGTTCCGCGAAGGTGATGAGCCGACCGGTCTGTACGTAGTGGTGCATGGACGCGTGGCGCTAACCTCGCGTACGGGCGGGCGGGAGCGTATCGCAGAGATCGTCGGCGCCGGCCGCAGCTTTGGCGAGGCGATCATGTTCCTCGACAAACGCTATATCGTGGGCGCACGCGCGCTCGGCGACGCGCTGGTGCTGCATGTCGCCAAGGAAACGATCTTCGCTGAGCTCGAGCGCAGCCCGGTTTTTGCGCGGCGCATGATCGGCGGGCTTGCGGCCAAGCTGCACGCCACGGTGCGCGAGCTCGATCTCTATGCGCTCGGTTCCGGCGGCCAGCGCTTTGCAGCGTGGCTGCTGCGCGCTGTGCCGACCGACGAGCACGCGGCGGCGGTCACGCTGCCTGCGGCGAAAAGAGCAGTGGCTTCCCGGCTTAATCTCAGCGCCGAGCACCTGTCGCGGATCCTGCGCCAGCTGAGCGCGAGCGGTCTTATCCGGGTGGACGGACGCAAGGTCGAAATCCCGGACGTTGCGCGGCTGCGCGACTGGAGCACGCCACATTCTTAGCACCTGTCAAGGTTTCGGAAGCGAGAACGAACGCCCGTGCGCTGGTGCGTTCTGACGATTGGAAGGCCCTTAGGAGAACGACCATGAAATTCCGCAAACTCGCAGCCGCCATTCCCGTCGCGCTGGCGCTCGCCTGGAGCGCTCCGGCCAGCGCGCATTGCGACACCCTGGACGGACCCGTCGTATCCGCGGCGCGCAAAGCGCTGGACACGGGTAACGTCAACCTCGTGCTTGTGTGGGTGCAGAAGAACGACGAGGCCGAGCTGCGCAACGCGTTTCAGCGCACGCGCAACGTCCGCAAGGCCGGCGGCGAGGCGAAAGAACTCGCCGACCTCTACTTTTTCGAGACGCTGGTGCGCGTGCATCGCGCAGGCGAGGGCGCCGCGTACACCGGGCTCAAACCCGCGGGCACGATCGAGCCGCCGGTCGCCGCCGCCGACCAAGCGATCGAGAACGGCAAGCTCCAAGGCCTCGCCAACGTTATCTTCGAGCGCACCGAGACCGGGCTGCACCGCCAATTTGATGAGGTGATGGCTAAGAAGAAGTACAACCCGAGCGACGTCGCGGCAGGCCGGGCCTATGCGAGCGCGTACGTCGAGTTCGTGCACTACGCCGAGCGGCTCTATGAGGCCGCCGAAACAATGGCGCCGGAGCATGTGGAGAAAGCCCCGCGGACCCCGGCTCACACCCATTGAAAGGACGAATCGTGAAATTCGAGATTCCGAAGCCGCTTCAGGCGGAGCACCACGAACTGCATGCGAGGCTCGTGCGAGCGACCAAGGAGCCCGGCGCGGTCGGCGCGGCGGCGCGCGAGGTGGCTCGCCTGCTTCATCCCCACTTCGTGCGCGAGGAGGCGTTCGCCCTGCCGCCCCTGGCATTGCTGTCCGAGCTCGCACGTGGCGGCGTGACCGCCGACATGGCGGCGGTGCTGCCCATGACCCGGCGCTTGAACGCCGAGCTGCCGACCATGCTCGCCGAGCACCGGCAGATTGTCGACGCACTCGAGGCGCTGCGCGGCGCCGCACGTGCGGCCGGGCTTCTCGAGCACGAGCGCTTTGCCGAGGCTCTGGTGCTCCATGCCCAGACCGAGGAGCTCGTGCTCTATCCGGCCGCGATCCTGATCGGCGAGCACGTCGAGCGCAGCTTGAACGAAGCGGCCGCCGCGCTCTAGGGCGCTAGAATTTGCCGATGTTCAAGCGCATTGACCACATCGAGCTGCTCACCGCGCAGCCGCAGCGCGCCATCGATTTCTACACCGGCGTGCTCGGGTTCCGGGTGCGTTCCCGCGACCGCGTGCCGCAGACGCCGATGGGCCCGCTCGAGCTCGCCTACCTCGAGCTCGGCGGCACGACCGTGGAGCTGATGTGCTATCCCGAAAGGACCGTGGGGAAGAGGACCTCCGAAGAGTTTCTCGGCTACCGGATGATGGCGCTCGAAGTCGAGGACATGGACCGCGCGCTCGCGCTGCTGAAGGCGCGCGGCATCGAGACGAGCTGGGGCCCTGTCCGCCGGCCGAACTACGCGCGCGCCGAGATCCGGGACCCTGACGGCAACTCGATCGAGCTGCGGCAGTGGCTTTAAAAGGGTCCTGACCCTTATTGGCCGCGTAGGCGGGCGACGTCAGGAACGCGGATCGAGCGCCCGCTCACCTCGATGAGCCCGCTCGCGGCGAGCTCGTGCAGGATGCGCGAAAAGTGCTCGGGGGTCATGTTGAGGCGCGAAGCGAGCACGCTTTTGCCGGGCGTGAGATGGATCTCGGCTGGCCCGCTCGCGGCGCTTTCCGGCAGCTCGGCGAGCAGGTAGCCGATGATCCGCTCCTGGCCCGATCTCAGGCTATAGGCCTCGACGTCGCGCACCAGGCCATGCAGCCGTTGCGCGAGGCCGGCGATCATGCGTCGGCCGAAGCCGTTGGGGCCGAGCTCGTTCAGCACCGCATGCTTCGCTACGTGCAGCAGCATCGAGTCGGCCAACGCCTGCGCGAACACGATGTACGGGCTGTCGAGGAACATCAGCGCCTCGCCGAAGCTTTGTCCCGGACGGATGATCTCGACCACCTTCTCCACGCCCTGGGGCGAGGTGAACGCGAGTTTTACCTGGCCGTACACCACGACGTGGAGGCCAGTGCACGGGTCGCCGCACTGCACGATCGACTGGCCCTTGTCGAAGTACTGGGGCACCGTGGCCGCCGCGATGCGGTCGAGCTCGGCTGCGCTCATCTCGGAGAAGATCGCCAGATTGGCGAGGAACGCCTGGGTCTTGATTTGCGGCGGCCGCTTCGGCATGTCGGCGCCATTGTATTTCAGCTCTTTCTTAGCGCAGGGTGC
>DASRIR010000268.1:0-4697 GCA_035649875.1 Burkholderiales bacterium
CATCGGCCTCGCCCTGGTGCAGGAGCTCGTCAAGCTGCACGGCGGCGCGGTCGGGGTGGACAGCGTCCAGGGCGTCGGCAGCACGTTTACCATCGCCATTCCGCGCGGCCGCTCGCACCTGCCAGCGGAGCGCGTCGGCGCGCAGGCGGCGCTCGCCTCCAGCGCGCTCGGGCCGGCGTCCTACGTGCAGGAAGCGCTCGGCTGGCTCACCGGGCCCGAGCCGGCTGCGCCATCCGAGCGCGACGCACCGCGCAGCCGCATCGTCTGGGCCGACGACAACGCCGACATGCGCGAATACGTGCGCAACCTGCTCGCGCCGCGTTACGAGGTGGAGGTGCTCGCCGACGGCGAGGCGGCGCTCGCCGCGGTGCGCAGGGGACGGCCCGACCTGGTGCTCGCCGACGTGATGATGCCGAAGCTCGACGGCCTGGGCCTCGCGCGCGCGCTGCGCGCCGACGCGCGGACGCGCAGCGTTCCCATGATCCTGCTCTCGGCGCGCGCCGGCGAGGAGGCGCGCATCGAAGGGCTCGACGCCGGCGCCGACGACTACCTGCAGAAACCGTTCAGCGCGCGCGAGCTGCTGGCGCGCGTCGCCGCGCGGATCGAGCTGGCCGCGCTGCAGCGCGAGCTCGCGGCCGCCGACCGGCGCAAGGACGAGTTCCTCGCGGTGCTGTCGCACGAGCTGCGCAACCCGCTCGCGCCGATCCGCAACGCAGTCTCGCTGCTGCAGGAACCCGAGCTCGAGCCGCCGCTCGCCGCGCGCGCGCGCGCCATCCTCGACCGGCAAGTGACGCACCTGATCCGTCTGGTCGACGATCTGCTCGACGTCACGCGCATCAGCCGCGGGCAAATCAGCCTGCACAAGGAGGTCGCGCTGTTGGAGCAGATCGTTGCTGCGGCGCTCGAGACCAGCCGCCCGCTGATCACCGCGGGCGGCCACGAGCTCGTGGTGCGCAACGCGCCGGCGTCCGCGATGGTGCGCGGCGACCCGGTGCGGCTCGCCCAGGTGATCTCCAATCTGCTCAACAACGCGGCGAAGTACACGCCGCGCGGCGGCCGCATCGAGCTGGAGGCGCGCGCGCTCGATGGCTGGGCAACGGTCGCGGTGCGCGACAACGGCGTGGGCATCGACCCGCGGGAGATGCCGCGCGTGTTCGAGATGTTCGGCCAGGGCGAGACTACGCGCGGGCGCATTCCCGGCGGCCTGGGCATCGGCCTCTCGCTCGCGCGGCAGCTCGCCGAGCTGCACGGCGGATCGCTGGCAGGGCGCAGCGACGGCGCCGGTCGCGGCGCGGAGTTCACCCTGCGCTTGCCGCTTTGCGCGGCGGACGAGATGCCGCAGCCGGCGCCGGAAAGGCCCGCGCCCGCAGCCGCTGCGCAGCGTCGCATCCTGGTGGTGGACGACAACACGGACGCCGCCGAAGGCTTCGCCGCACACTTGCGCCGCCATGGCCACGAGGTGCGCATTGCCGCGGACGGGGAGCAGGCGCTCGCGATCGCGCGCGATTTCGATCCGCAGGTCGCGCTGGTGGACATCGGCCTGCCCGGCATGAGCGGCTACGAGGTGGCGCATCGCCTGCGCGCGACGCCCGCGCTGCTCATCGCCCTGACTGGACGCGGCCGCGAGCAGGACCGGGCGCTCGCCGAGCAGGCGGGATTCCACCACCATTTCGTCAAGCCGGCCGATCCGCACGCAATCCAGGCCGCGATCGGCACTTGGCGCGCGTCGTGAGCCGGCTGCTCATCGCGGACGACAGCGCCGACATGCGCGAGTCGCTCAAGCTCGTGCTCGAGCGCGCGGGCTACGAGGTCGCACTCGCGCCCGACGGCATGCGCGCGCTCGAGCTGCAGCGCGCGCAGCCGGCGGACGTGCTGATCACCGACATCTTCATGCCCGAGCGCGACGGCATCGAGACCATCACCAGCTTCCGGCGCGAATTCCCCCAGATCCGGATCATCGCGATGTCGGGCGGCGGCGTGCGCGTCGACGGCAAGCTCTACCTCGGCATCGCCGAGGTGGCGGGCGCCGACGCGACGCTGCGCAAGCCCTTCGAGCCGAAGTCGCTGCTGCAGCTGCTCGTGGACCTCTCGGCCGCTTCGCGGGCTTGAGAGACGCTTCACTTGCGTAGAATGCCCTCTCCGGGAGGGGCGGTGCGCGTCCTCATCGTCGACGATAATCTTGAGCTGCTCGAGTCGCTCGCGCTGGTGCTGAGAAGTGCCGGCCACGACGTCGACACCGCGCCGAGCGCGGCGGCGGCTCTCGCCGTGCAAAAGGCGCGGCCGGCGGACGTGCTGATCACCGACATCTTCATGCCCGACACCGACGGTCTGGAAGCGGTGTCTGCCTTCCGCTCGGGCTGGCCCCGCCTCAAGATTGTCGCGATGTCCGGCGGCGGCAAGATGACGAAAGGGAACTACCTCGAGACCGCGCGCGTGGTCGGCGCGGACGCCGTGCTGCGTAAGCCCTTCGCGCCGGACAAGCTGCTCGCGATGCTGGATTCGTTCCGCCCGGCGCCATGAGCGAGGCAAGCGCCGCTCCAGCCGAATCGCCCTCGAGCGCGCTCGCCGCGAGCCGTCAGCGAACGCTGGTCCGGCTGCGGGCGGTGGTCGTACTCGCGTTCGCGTTGCCGCTTTTCGTGCTCTTCGGCACCGCCGCGGTGCTCTACCGGCAGGCGTTTGTCGAAGCCGGCGGCCAGCTCGACGCCGCCTCGCGCATCGCGCAGGAGCACGCGCTGAAGATGCTCGAAACCAACGAGATGGTTCTCGCGCGCATGCTGGAGCTGCTCGGCAACGCGTCGGACGCAGAGGTGCTCGCGCGCAGCGCCGAGGCGCACGAGAAGCTGAAGGACATGGCGCGCGGCCTGCCGCAGGTCCAGGGGCTATTCATGCACGGCGCCGACAGCCGCTCGCTCGGCACCAGCCGCGTGTTCCCGCCGCCGCGCGATATCGACTACTCGGACCGGGAATGGTATGCGGTGCACCGCGGCGGCCAGGGGAGCGGGGTGTTCATCACCGAGCAGCTCAGGAGCCGGGCGACGGGCGAAGCGATCTTCGACATGAGCCGGCGCCGGGTTTTACCTGACGGCACGTATGCCGGCTCCGTGCACATCAGCCTGCGGCCGGAATACCTAACCGCCTTCTGGGAGGAGATGGCGGGCAGCGTCCGCGGCCTGCGAGTCGTGGTGCTGCGCGCCGACGGGCGGCTGGTTGCGCGCTGGCCGGGCGGCGTGACCCCGGGCGCCGCGGTGGCACCGAGCGACCCGCTGATGCAGCGGATCGCCGAAGGAGCCTGGTACGGGCAGCATGAGACCCTCTCGCCTTTCGATGGCGCAACGCGCGTGGTCGCGTTCCGCAAGCTCGGGCAATACCCGCTTTACGTCGCTGCCGCTTTCGACCGGGCGCAGGTGTTCGCCGGCTGGGCCGTGCGCGTGGCGCTGATCGCGCTATTCGTCGTGCCTCTCGCCTGCGCTCTGGCATGGATGGCCTGGGTGGCGCTCAAGCGCACGCGCGAGGAGCTCGATGCCGTGCAACGGCTTGAGGAGGAGACCGCACGCCGCAGCCGGACCGAGCTCGCGCTCGCGCAGTCGCAGAAGCTCGAGGTCGTCGGCCAGCTGGCCGGCGGCGTGGCGCACGACTTCAACAACCTGCTGATGATCGTGACGAGCAACCTGCACCTGCTGCGCCGGCATGCATCGCCGGACGCGGCGCGCCACCTCGCCGCCATGGAGCGCGCCGTGGGCAACGGTACCCGGCTGACGCGGCAGCTGCTGGCGCTTTCCGGCCGGCAGGCGCTTGCGCCCGAGCGAGTGCTGCTCCAGGACCGGCTGCAGGCCCTTCTCGCGCTGGTGCGCGCCGCGTTGCCGGGCTCGATCGAGCTCGAGGCGCAAGTCGCGCCGGACACGGCAGCGATCTTCGTGGACGTTGCCGAGCTCGAGCTCGCGCTCATCAATCTCGCGCTCAACGCGCGCGACGCCATGGAAGGCGGCGGCCGGCTCGTCGTGTCGGCGCGCAACGCGCAGGACCAGGTGCTGCTCGAGGTGGCCGATTCCGGACACGGCATCGATCCGGCAGTCATCGGACATGTGCTCGAGCCGTTCTTCACCACCAAGCCGGCGGGCAAGGGCACCGGCCTCGGCCTCACGCAGGTCCAGGCCCTTTGCCGCAGTGCAGGCGGCAAGATCGAGATCGCGTCAAGCCCGGGGAAGGGTACGCGCGTGCGGCTCTACTTTGCGCGCGCGGCGGCCGATGCCAGGATGGAGCGCGAGGCGAGCGCCGGGCGCCGGCCTGCGGGCCTGGAGTGCGAGCTGTTACTAGTGGAGGACAACGACGCGCTTGCGCAGGCGACCGCCGCCGTGCTCGAGTCGCTCGGCTGCCGCGTGCGGCGCGTGGAAAACGCCAGGGCGGCGCTCAAAGCGGTCGAGGACCGGTCGTTCGATATCGTACTGAGCGACATCGAAATGCCGGGCCGCATCGACGGCATCGAGCTCGCTTTGCAGCTCGCGCGGCGCGCGCCGCTGCTGCCGGTGGTACTGATGAGCGGCTACGCCGCGCGCATCGAGCAGGCAAGATCCATCGGCCTCGAGGTCCTGTCCAAGCCGTGCTCACCCACGACGTTGCAAGGGGCAATCGCGCAGGCGATCGCCGCCAGTCCGAAGCCGGCCGCTTCCGCGCGAGGCGGACAGTGAGGATTTTCCCCG
>DASRIR010000269.1:0-2855 GCA_035649875.1 Burkholderiales bacterium
TCGGGTTACCGCGCTCGTTAAGATGGCATCCCCACGGGGAACCTACGTAGACGGCTTAGCCGTTACAACCGCGAGCCCAAAATGGTCGATTATGCGGCTCGCGACGGTTTCGGGGCCTAGCGACGAGTTGTCGATCTCCAGGCTCTCGCGCATCGGGACTGGGGACGACAGATTCCAGCGCACCATCGCCTCGCGCAGCCACTTGACGCCGATGATCTTGCCGTAGCGCTTGCGCCCGGGCGCGCGCACGCGTTGCTCGTGCGTTGCGGTGTCGCAGTGCAGGCGCACGAACAGGACTTCGCCACGCCGTCCCTCGACGCCCTCGATCATTTTCCGCAGGAAAGCGTCGTCATCCGGCGCGGCGTAGACCATGGTGAAGATGACCCCGTGCACGCCCGCGTCCGCTGCGGCCTCGAACGCGCAGATCCGAATCTGCTCGGCGAGCGTGGCGAAGGCCGGCGAAGGAAATTCGAACAGCGACTTCACCAGGTCGAAAGTGAGGTGGTTGTGAAACAGCTTGAACCCGGTCTGCTCGGCGAGCGCTCTGGCCGTGGTCAACTTGCCGACGCCTGGCGCGCCGTAAAGAGTGATTAGTTTCATGCGTTGGCAATGGCCCTTGCGCGTCATCCATTGTCTCCGTGTCGTCACGCAAACGCGAGCGCCCTCGGTCCCGCTGCAGCGGGCAGACGCGACGAGGCTGTTGTCACGACGGGGATTCGGACCCGGTTTACCGCCGTGAAAGAGCAGTATTGCTAGCGCAGCCCGGCGTTGATCTTGTCCAACATCCGAGCGAGCACGTTCACACCGCGCTGACGTCTTGACATATTCATCCTTTTGGGTGAATATATGACCATGCAGCTCGATGACACCCTGATCGCCCTCGCCGACGACACGCGCCGCAGCATCCTGCGGCGGCTCGCCTCGGGCGAGGCGCGCGTCACCGAGGTCGCTGAGCCGTTCGACATCTCGCTCAACTCGGTGTCGAAGCACATCCGCATCCTGGAGCGCGCTGGGCTGGTGCGCCGGCGCGTGGCCGGCCGCGACCACTTCCTCGCGCTCGAGCCCGGGCCGTTCGACGAGCTCACGCAGTGGATGCAGGAGACACGCCAGTTCTGGTCTTCCCGCCTCGATCGCCTCGAAGCCGCGCTGCGCGCCGACGAAGCGATCGAAAAAGCGAGGAAGACGCCCCCTTCCCCGAAGAAAAGGAGCAGCAAATGAATCACCCCGTCACCAACCGTCCCGTCACCCTGGTCGAGCCCGGCACCGTCAAGGTCGAGCGTCTGCTGCCCGGGCCCGTCGAGCGCGCCTGGGCCTACATCACCGAATCGGACAAGCGCGCCCAGTGGCTCGCCGCGGGCGAATTCGACCTGCGCGTCGGCGGCAAGGTGCGTCTCGAGTTCGACAACAGCCGCCTGCCGAACGAGAAGAACATGCCCGCCAAGTACAAAGACCTCGGCAAGGGACAGTTCGAGGGCGTGATCACGCGCCTCGAGCCGCTGCGCCTGCTGGCGCACACCTGGAAATGGGATAGCGGCGACACCGAGGTGAGCTACGAGCTTGCGCCGCGCGGCAAGCAGGTGCTGCTCACCATCGTGCACCGCCGCTTAACCAAGCCGCTGGTCGCGAAGGTTCTGGGCGGCTGGGACGTGCACACCGGCATCCTCGAGGACATCCTGAACGGCGTCGAGCCGCGGCCATTCTGGGCCACGCACGAGAAGCTCACGCCGGAGTACGCGCCGCTCGCCCAGTAACGGCTCGACTCTTGCAGCTAAACGAGGCCCGCGCAGTCGGCGGGCTTCGCTTTTTGGCACGTAGAGGAGCCGACCGCGTTCCGTGGCATGAGATCAACCTGCAAAGATCGCTTCCGGCAGCAGCGCGCTCACAGTGACGTTCGGCACGTCGACCACGTTGCTAACCCGCAGGTCCATCGCCACGCTGCACAGCACGTAGGCCTGCTCGCGCGACCAGCCGCGCTCCTCGAGCAGCTCGATCATGCGGATCACCGCGTTGCGCGCGGCGAGCGTAAGGTCGCCGTCCTCCTGCCGGCCCTCGGCCGTGACCGGCATCCCCATGGTGGCGATGAAATTGCCCGGCAAGCCATGCTCCGGCTTTGCGAAGAAGCCCGGATGCGAGAAGCGCGGCCAGACAATGCCCTTGGTTCTTGCCAGATCCTTGTGAATCCGAAAGCGCACGACCGCCGTGGCACCCATCTCGATCGCGGTGCCGCAGCACTCGGCATCGCCCTGCGCGAAGTGGCCGTCACCTACCGAGTAAAGCGCGCCGTCCACGGCCACCGGCACGTAGAGCTTCGAGCCGCGGGTGAGCTGCTTCACGTCGGCGTTGCCGCAGTTCTCGCGCGGCGGGATCGTGCGCAGGCCTTCCTCGGCGACCGGCCCCTGGCTGGGCACCGCGGCCGCCGCCGTGGGCAGCATCACCTTTCCGCCGCGATTGGCCAGGTGCTTCTCCCTCGCCGACCAGCGCTTAAGCTGCTCCGGTGACGGCGCCACACCCGCGGTGCCCATGAAGGCGCCGTTCGGGATGCGCACGCCGGGAAGCTGGGGCGAGGTGGCGTATTCCGGCGTGATGTCCCAGTGCACGACGAAGTAGCGGTCGAACAGATCCGGCAGGAAGCCGAAGCCCGGCGAGAAGCGCGTCCAACCGTAGCGCTCGGGAAGGATGTCGAGGTGCTCGATCTCCAACAGGTCGCCCGGCTTCGCGCCCTTCACGTACACCGGCCCGGTCAGCGGATGCGCCACGGTGCGCTCCAGCTTCTCCAGGTCCTTCGCCGTGGTGCGCGGCCCGATCTGCAGATCCATCGCGTCGCGCGTCTCGAGCGTCACCTCCTCGCTCGGCGC
>DASRIR010000270.1:0-2565 GCA_035649875.1 Burkholderiales bacterium
AGGAAGCCCGCGATCACGGCGAAGGCATAGCCGAAGAGCATCTCGTGCGTGTGCCACAGCACGTTCGCGCCGGAAAGCCAGCCGGCGTACTGCAGCGCCCATAGCGGCACGGCGAGCGCGGCGTACGTGCCCGCGAGGAGGTAGAACGGCCTGAAGCCGAGCGCGAGCAGCGCGGAGCCTTTCGGCGCGTGCGCCTGCGGCTCGGCGGGAGTGAACACGGTCATGGCTTAGGCGGTCTACCTGGAATGGCAGAAACGATCAAGCCATGGCAATGCATAGGCTGTGGTCGCGTGGAAGGCGACGGCCGGTGCGGCTGGTGAGCGCGGCCGAAACCCTGGAAGCCTTCGTTATCTTGCGCTTCAGCGCGAGGCGCGCGCGCTACTCGGGCTTGCCGGTTATCAGTGACCCGGGCGGGAGGATCAGCTTCGGCTCGTCGCCCTTGCGGCCGTCTTGCGCGACGATCACGCCACGAACTTTTCCACTGCCGAGGTTCACCACCACGTCCTCGATCTCGCCGCGCTTGCCGTGCTCGAGCTGTACGTTCTTGCCGCGCAGCTTGCTCGCGCGCTCGAGCGGCGGCTGGAACGGCCAGTTCGCGCGGTTGAAGCCCGCCGATTCGGAGAGCTGCTTGCGCTCGACGTTGACCACGATGCGATCGCGGTATTCGTCGCGCGTGAACGCGTTCACGGGGAACACGAACAGCTTGTCGCCGAGGTCGGCCACGCCGCCAAAGGACACCACCACGTGCGGGATGTGCCCGCCCTTCAGGTCGACGATCAAGTCCTCGACCTTGCCGAGCGACCTGCCTTCGCGGTTCACCACGTGCTTGCCGATAAGCTCGCTCGCGCGCATATCGAGCCACGTCGCCTTGTCCTTCATAGCACCGGTGGCGGCCGCGTCCTTCGGCGGCGCACCGGGCCCCGCGGCCCAGGCGGCGCAACCCATGCACAGGACGACAAAAGCGGCGGCGAATCGGATCATGGCGCTCTCCTGCACAACGCTCGTGCAAGAAACGCGCCCCCGCGCTCAACCCATCTTCAGGATCCAGTCGACGAGCTTCTTGATGTCGCCGTCGGGCACCGCGGGGTTGGGCGGCATCGGAACGTTGCCCCAGGCGCCCTGCCCGCCCTTCTTGACTTTCTCCTGCAGCTTGGCGGCGACGTTCTGACCCTTGTACTTCTTGGCGATCTCGCTGTAGGCCGGCCCGACGGTTTTCTTGTCCACCGCGTGGCAGGCGAGGCAGTTGTGCTTCTTCGCGAGCGCTTCGTCGGCTTGCGCCGGCAGCGCGAGGGCGAGGCCAGCGAGCGTGAGAGCGAGAACCTTCATGATGACTCCTATGGATGTGAGAGTTCGATCAGCATTTCGTAGCCGCCGTCGGCGCGCGGTGCCCCGGAGTAACGGTAGCCGCGCTCGCGCAGAAGTGCGTAGAGCGGCAGCGGCTCGTGCGGCAGGATAACGCGCAGCGGAGCGCCGGCGCCGTGCTCGAGCGCGTGCAGGATTCGTACGATCGGTTCCGGCGGCTGCAGGCCGCGCAGGTCCATCGGCGACCGGTCGCTGCGCGCAAGTGGAGGCGCGGCGCGGCTAAGGTATTGCGGGTCCAGCTTCGTTTCGGCCTCATGGTGCGCGCGCAGCAGGCGGCCGAGGCTGTGCAGCTCGGCCACGCAGCCGTCGGGATCCTGTTCCGGCGCGGCAGCGCCGAGCGTCTCGAGATGGCGGCGGATCTGCGCGTGGTCCTCGCGCAGCCCGCGCACCGCCGCGGCGGCACGCACCTCGAGCGCCGGAAAGACCGCCTCTTCCTCGAACGCCATGTGCTGCGCCAGGCCTTCGCGCAGCGCCTCGAAATGCCGGCGGTACTCGGGCCAGCGGCCCGCGCGGCCGGCCGCGACGACCGCCTCGAGCTCGCGGTCGATCTGCGCATGTTGCCCGTGCAGCGAGCCGTCGGATTCATTCATGAGCAGCAAGATCGCAGCGCGCGGCGCGCATTCCCTTGATGTAGGTCAAGCGCCGCGCCCCGCGGCGTACGCCGCGGCAGCGAGGAGGAGCGCCGCGACGGCGGCGTGCACCAGCGCGGCGGCGGCGGCGTATTCGTAATGCAGAGCCGTGAAGCCCGCGAGCGGTGCGGCGAACGCCAGCATTTGAAGGAGAGGTCTCCCCTTTGCAAACCAGACGAGCAGCGCCGCGAGCGCCAGCGCGAGCATGCCATGCGCCGGAAGCGCCATGCCGACGCGATCCACAATCGACAGCCACGCGCCCAGACCGACCTGCACCGCAAGCACTACCCCCAGAAAAGGGGTCAGGACCCTTTTTTCACAAAAGGGGTCGGATCCTGCTTTGCCAAGAATCCAGGCGAACGTAGCGGCGAGCGCCAGGCCGCCGAACAGATTGGCCGCGGCTGCTGGAGGTGGCGGTTCCTGGCCAGCGAGAATGCCGATCGCCGAGAGCAGCACCGTCAGGCCGAGCGCGAGCACTGCGGCGCGTTGGATACTCGGCTGCTTCGAGCGCGTGCGCCACACCATCCACCCAAGCCAGAGCACGACGACGACCTCCAGCGAGGCGGCAACGCGG
>DASRIR010000271.1:0-2395 GCA_035649875.1 Burkholderiales bacterium
CGCGAGTACCACCGAGCCGAGCACGACGAACGACTCGGCCACGTGACTCATCAGGAAGCGCAGCGCGTGCAGCGGGTTCAGCGCGGCGAGGATCGCGGGCTGCTGGGCGATGCCGTAGACGCCGGCGGCGCCGATCGTCACGAACCAGAGCATCGTGACCGGCCCGAACAGGCGGCCAACCGTCGCCGTTCCCCGCGACTGGAAGGTGAACAGGGCGAGCAGCACGCCGACCGCGATCGGCACCACGTAGGGCGTGAACGCCTGCGTGCCGACCTCGAGGCCTTCGACCGCGGACAGCACCGAGATTGCCGGCGTGAGCACCGCGTCGCCGTAGAACAGCGCGGCGCCGAACATGCCGATCACCAGCAGCGTGCCGCGCCAGCGCGGCTCGCTGCTCGCCGCCTTCAGCGCCAGCGCGGTCAGCGCCATGATGCCGCCTTCGCCGCGGTTGTCGGCGCGCATGATCAGCATGACGTACTTGAGCGACACCACGACCATCAGCGACCAGAAGATCATCGACAGCCCGGCGAGGATGTTCTCCTCGGTGAGCGCGATGCCGTGGTCGGGCGAGAAGGTTTCCTTTACCGCGTACAGCGGGCTGGTGCCGATGTCGCCGAACACCACGCCGAGGGCCAGCAACGTGAGCTTCGCCTGTTTCATGGGAAGCGCAGCCTAATCCCGCGGATGCGCGACGAAACAAGCCGCGCGCGATTTTTATGGGTTCTTTACGGCGGCCGCGCTAGAGTGGGGGCATGAAGTGGCCCGGCTATGCATGGGCCCTGGGTGCCACCGCGGCGTGCACGCTGGCGGGCCTCGCGCTTTTCCCATGGCTCGAACTGGTCAACATCGCCATGGTCTATCTGCTGGCCGTGGTGCTGGTCGCTCTGCGCGGCGGCCGCGGTCCGGTCGTCGCCGCCTCGATCCTCAGCGTCGCGGCCTACAACTTCTTCTTCGTACCGCCGCGCGGGACGTTCCACGTCGACGACCCGCAGTACCTCGTCACGTTCGCCATGATGCTCGCCGTGGGCCTGATCGTTTCCTGGCTGACCGACACGGTGCGCGCCCGCGCGCGCGCGCAGGCCGAGCTCGCGATCCAGGCCGAGACCGAGCGCATCCGCAACGCCCTGCTCGCCTCGGTCTCGCACGACCTGCGCACGCCGCTCGCGGTGATCGCGGGCGCCTCCTCCAGCCTGGCCGAGGGCGGCGAGCGCATGAGCGCGGACGAGCGCCGCGCGCTGGCGCAAAGCGTGTTCCGCGAGGCGCAGGAGATGTCCGAGCTGGTGGCCAAGGTGCTGCAGATGACGCGCCTGGAGAGCGGCCTGGTGCTGGAGCGCGACTGGTGCTCGCTCGCCGAGATCGCCGCCTCGGTGCTGCGGCGCCTGAAGCCGCGCCTCGCCGACCACCTGGTGATGCTCGACCTGCCCGACAACCTGCCGCTCGCGCGCGTCGACGGCGCGCTGATCGAGCAGGCGCTCGCCAACCTGCTGGAGAACGCCGCGCGCCACACGCCGCCGCGCACGCTGGTGCGCCTGCGCGCGTACGTCGAGGGCGGCGAGATCGTGGTCTCGGTGGAGGACTTCGGCCCCGGCCTGCCGGAAGGCGACCTCGAGCATCTGTTCGAGAAGTTCCGCCACGGCCAGCGCCGCGGCGCGGGGCTGGGCCTCGCCATCTGCCGCGCGATCGTCCACCTGCACGGCGGCCGCATCTGGGCCGAGCGCCTGCCGGGCGTCGGCACCGCGTTCCGCTTCTCCCTGCCCCTGGAGACGCCGCCGGCCGTGCCGGCGGAAGCGCTCGCGAAATGACGCCCACCATCCTGCTGGTGGAGGACGAGCCGCAGATCCGGCAGTTCCTGCGCTCGTCGCTCGGCGCCGAGGGCTACCGGGTGGTCGAGTCGCCCAACGGCCGGCGCGGCACGCTCGATGCCGGCATGCACAAGCCCGACCTCGCCATCGTCGACCTCGGCCTGCCCGACTTCGACGGCGTCGAGGTCATCCGCCGCATCCGCGAATGGTCGCCGATGCCGATCCTGGTGCTCTCGGCGCGCATCCAGGAGCGCTCGAAGATCGAGGCGCTCGACGCCGGCGCCGACGACTACGTCACCAAGCCGTTCGGCGTCGGCGAGCTGCTCGCGCGCGTGCGCGCGGCACTGCGCCACGGGGCGCGGTCTTCTTCAGGAATCGAATTGAATCTCGGACCAGTCCGAATCGACCTGGAAAAACGCGTCGCCAGCAGGGACGGCGCCGAAGTCCATCTCACGCCGATCGAGTTCCGCCTGCTCGCCTGCCTCGCCCGGCACATCGGCATGGTGGTCACCCACCGGCAGCTGCTGACCGAAGTCTGGGGCCCGACGCACGCGGCGGACACGCATTACCTGCGCGTCTACATGAAGCAGCTC
>DASRIR010000272.1:0-4979 GCA_035649875.1 Burkholderiales bacterium
AGAAACCCGAAAGCGCGATCGCGCTGCTGATGGAAGACCATGAATACGTGAAGAAGGCGTTCCGCGCCTTCGAGAAGATGGACGAGGAGGACCAGCCGGCGCTGGTCAAGCAGGTGTGCGCGGCGCTCAAGGTGCACACAAAGATCGAGGAAGAGATCTTCTATCCCGCGGTGCGCAGGGCGATCAAGGACCCGGACCTGATGAACGAGGCCGAGGTCGAGCACGACTCGGCCAAGTCGCTCATCCGCCAGCTCGAGCGCATGAAGCCGGGCGATCCCAAGTTCGCCGCCACCTTCACCGTGCTCGGCGAATACGTGAACCACCACGTGAAGGAAGAGGAAGAGGAGATGTTCCCCAAGGTGCGGCGCGCGCGCGTGAACCTGAAAGCGCTCGGCGCCAAGCTCAGGGGGCGCAAGATCCGGCTCGCCGCGTAGTACTGCGCGTCGTTACTGCGGCTTCGCTGCCGGCGGCCCGCTGGCGCCGGCCGCGGATCCCTGCTTCTGCGAATCGATCTTCGCCTGCGCCATGGCGCTGTCCCTGGCGGCCTTCGCCTGTTTCTCGCACGCATTCTTGGCGTCGCCCACCTGATCGCCGCACTTGGCCTTGGCCACGTCGTATTCCGCCTCGGCTCTGGCTTCCGCGAGGTCCAGGCGGTTCTTCGGCGTATCGCGCTCTTTCACCTTTGCCTCCGCCTGCGCGACCTTTTGTCGTCCGTCGGCCTCGGCCTCGCAGATCTTCCGGCCGTTGTCCTGCAGGTCACGGCACTTTTCCTTCGCCGCGGGGGCGTTGATGGACCAGGCCATGGCAACCGACGTGGCGATTAGTGCGAACTTCGTTTTCATTCCGGTGATTTCCTTTCGTGACGACTATTGCGTCTCTTCGGCGGCAGCGAGCGTGGCCGCCTTGTACCACTCCTGCACCTTGACCAGGTGCTCGCGCTCCTCCTCGCGCGCCTGCGTGAAGCGCTCGACCAGGTCCTCGTTGCCGGCCTCGGTGGTGAGCTCGATCAGCTCGTCCCAGGCGGCGTTGTCGGTCATCTCGGCGACCAGGATCGCGTGCAGCGCCTGCGCCACCGTGGTCTTCGGGTCGTTCAGCACCTGCATCAGTCCCATGCCCTCGACGCCGGCGACGTCCGCGCCCGGCGTCTGCGCGGTGGGATCGCCGCCCAGCGCCTGGATCGCGGCGCCGACGAGCGCGAAGTGCACCGCTTCCTCGTCGCGGATGTGCTTCAGCTCTTTCGACGAAACGATTTTCGAAGCGTCGGCGGCGCACTTGACCATCAGCGCGTCGTAAAGGCGCGTGCCGGCGCGCTCGAACGCCATGCGCTCGCCGAGCTTGTCCATCAGCACCGCCATCACGCCCGACTGCTGCGGCTCGGGAAGCGTGCCGACGGGGTCGGCGTCCCTGGCGTACTCGAAGCGGATTTTCGCCAGCTCGGTCTCGTCGCCGCCCCTGGGCTTGGTGAGCTCGGTGTTCTCGAGCATCTTCTCGCCGCCATCCTCCGCCACCAGCATGCCGCTGTGGTTCATTCCGACTTCCGTCTGCATTTCCATGTTCATGCCACCTTCAGTTTGAGTTCGGAGCCCGGGGCCCACTTGTAGCCCGCGGACACGGTCTCGGAGGGCGAGCCTTCCGAGTTCATCTGCTTGCGGTAGGCGAGCGAGGCCTTGCCTTCCTTTCCCTTCGGCACGATCTCGGCGCCGTTGGCGCGCAGGTCGACCTCGCCGGCGAGCGTCTCGCGCACGAACTCGCGCTGCGAAGCGAACGGGATCGGCCCGGGCAGCGACTCGGGCAGGATCTCCTCGATGTCGCGCTGCTCGTGCTTCTCGAACAGCTGCACCGCCATCTGCAAGTGGCCGAGCTCGTAGTCGAGGAAGCGCTCCCAGATCGCCTTGATGCGCGGGTTGGACTCCTGCTGCATGCAGCCGTGGTAGTTGTAGACCTCGCCCAGCTCGTGCAGCACCCATTTCTCGAGCCAGCTCTCGTCCGGGTCGATGATCGACTCGTACTGCGTGACGTGCTGCTCCTCGATCGAGGCGATCTCGGCGTAGAGCTGGCGCGCCACCGGGTCGGAGTACATCGGCCCGATGTTCATGTAGAAGTTATGCGTCTGCTGCTCGGCCGCCATGATGGTGAGCGCGTGCAGCTTGGAAAGCGGCGCTGCGCGCTTGCGGTCGTACGGGTTGCGCAGGTCGTCTTGCGGCGCGCGGTGCTCGTCGATCGTCGGCCGCCCCGGCAGGATGTCGGTGTAGCTCTGCAGGATGTTGTTGGCGTCCTTGCCCTCGAGGCGGTCGAGCAGCGCGGAGTAGCGGTACATGTGGTCGAAGTCCTCGAGCAGCCCGAAGCGATACACCTGCGCCAGGTACGCGTCCGGTTCGTTCATCGCCACCGCCGCGGTGACGTCGATCGCGACCTGCTCGTACGCGATCGTGGTCTCGAGCGGCGAATGGTCGGCGCCGATCAGCCAGTTGATCATCGTGGCCTGGTGCTGCTCGACGCGGCGGATCTGCGCCAGCGGCAGCTGGAGCTCCTTGTTCATGCGCGCGGCGCTGTGCGAGAAGCGGTGCGCCTCGAGCTCGATGCCGTTCATCAGGATGATGCGCACGCGCGTGTAAGCGTCGTCGTCCAGCTTGCTGATCGGCTTCTGCACCAGGTCGCGCCAGGTGAACTTCTGCTTCTCGAGCGGCACGCCGCGGTTTTCCAACAGGGTCGGCTTCATTGCTTTCAATTTCCTCGGAAAGAAACTTCTTTTCGGAACTTCGCGGAGCCGATGGTTGCACGCGCCTCGCCTCGCAGCGAGTCGCGCTACTTGTCATCTCGCGGTGGCGGCATTGATGACGCGTCTGCATTAAGAGGAGTCACTGATTGCCCGACGATGTCAGGGTTCCGTGTACGGCACAGCGTTTGCTGCTGCGCAAGGCAGTCGAGCAGCACCTGCGCGGCTAAACCCCGCTCCGGGGCATGATTGTTGCGGGGCCCGGGCATGCCTACCGACATCAAAACCATTGTTGAAACCGCCGGGCGCGCCGTGGCGGGCGCGCTCGGCACCGCAGTGGGCGTCGCCGCCGGCGCCGCGTCCGCGGTCGTCAAGAAGGATGCGCCGCGCCAGGTCGATGCGGCTAACGAGGAGCTCTATTGGCGCGAGCATTTCGCAGCCGAGCCCTATTACGATCCGGCGTTCGATTTCGAGGAATACCTGCCCGCGTGGCGCACCGGCTGGGAAGGCCGCGCCAAGTACCCGGGCCGCAGCTTCGAAGATATCGAGCGCGAGCTGCAGGCCGATTACCACTGGAACCGCGGCCAGTCGCGCCTGCTCTGGGAGCAGGCGCGCGCGGCAGTGCGCGCCGGGTTCGAGCATTAACCTGAACCGCAGCCTGGCGCTGGCCGCCGCCGGGCTCACGGGCGCCGGCCTGTTCGTGGGCGCGCGGGTGCGCGCCGCCAGCCGCCTGCAACCGCCACGCGGGCGTTTCCTCGAGGTCGGCAATGCGCGCCTGCATTTCCTGGATCGCGGCTTCGGCGCGCCGGTCGTGCTGCTGCACGGCCTCGGCAGCATGGTGGAGGACTTCGAGCTGAGCGGCCTCTTTGGCCTTGCCGCGCGGCAATTCCGCGTCGTCGCCTTCGACCGTCCGGGCTACGGCTACAGCACGCGGCCCCGCGGCACGGCGTGGACGCCGCGCGCGCAGGCGCGCCTGCTCCACGCCGCGCTCGAAAAACTCGGCATCGCGCGCCCGGTCATCCTCGGTCACTCCTGGGGAACACTGGTAGCGCTGGCCTACGCATTGGAATACCCCGCCCAGTTGCGTGCCCTGGTTCTCGCCTCCGGGTACTACTTCCCCACGGTGCGCCCCGACGGCGCGCTGCTGGTGCCGCCGGCCATTCCGGTCCTCGGCGCACTGCTGCGCCATACCCTTTCGCCGCTGGTCGGGCGGCTACTTTGGCCGGCGTGGCTGCGCCTGTTGTTTGCCCCCCTGCCCGTGCCCGAGTATTTCTCGCGCTTCCCGACCTGGCGTGCGCTGCGCGCCGAGCAATTGCGCGCGGTGGGCCAGGAAAGCGCCATGCTGGTACCCTCGGTGATCTCGATGAGTCGCCGTTACCCCGAAGTGCGAGCGCGCACCACGATCATCGCCGGCGCGGAAGACCGTTACGTGCGGCCCGCCCGCCACTCCGAGCGCCTGCACGAGCTGCTGCCGGACTCGACCTATCGGCGTGTGTCCGGCGCTGGCCACATGGTGCACCACGCCGACCCGCAAACCGTTTTCCAAGCCATCGAGGAATGCACATGAGACTGATCAGCATCGCCGCCGCCGTTTCCGCCTTCCTGCTCACCGGCACAGCCGTCGCCCAGGACAAGGACAAAGCCACCGCGCAGCAGGAGCGCATGAAGAGCTGCAACGCGCAGGCGAGCAAGAAGGACATGAAGGGCGACGAGCGCAAGGCCTTCATGAGCGAGTGCCTGAAAGCCGACAGCAAGGGCGCGAGCGCGAAGCAGAGCGCGCAGCAGGACAAGATGAAGAGCTGCAACGCGCAGGCGAGCAAGAAAGGCATGAAGGGCGACGAGCGCAAGGCCTTCATGAGCGACTGCCTGAGCGCCGACGGCGGCAAGGGCGATCAGAAGATGACCGCGCAGCAGCAGAAGATGAAGAGCTGCAACGCGCAGGCGAGCAAGAAAGGCATGAAGGGCGACGAGCGCCAGGCCTACATGAAGAAGTGCCTGAGCGACTAATCTAAAACCTGGGTCCCCGCCTGCGCGGGGATGACGGCTTGGTCAGCCGCGCGCTTTTCGCTTCGCCCGGATGTCGTTCGCGAGGATGGTGATGGCGAGCGCCATGCCGCCGGCCGCCGCGGCGAGGAACAGCATGATGGCGACGCCGGGGTAGCCGAAGAGCTGGAAGCTGGTCGGCACGTCCATCAGCAGCGCCGCGCCGACGATCAGCGCGGCGAGCACCAGGCCGAGCGCGATGCGGTTGGCCACCTTCTGC
>DASRIR010000273.1:0-2741 GCA_035649875.1 Burkholderiales bacterium
AATCGGCATCTATGCGGTGTTCGGCGCAAACAAGTCGCTGCTGGCGGGCGCGCCCTGGGAGGCGGCCGTGCTGGTGGGCCTGTGCAACGCGGTCGGCGGCGGACTGATCCGCGACGTGATCGTGCGCGAGGAGCCGCTGCTCCTGAAGCCGGGCCAGCTGTACGTCCTAGCGACCCTGGTCGGCTGCGTGGCATTCGTCGCGCTGAGCCACCGCTACGGCTGGGAAGTCCAGCTCTCGGCCTACCTCGCGATCGGGTTGACGCTGCTGCTGCGCGTCTTCGCCATCCACTTCAACTGGACCACGCGGCCGTTCGGCGGGAGCGGTCCGCGGTGAAGCGGTCCATCAGTCCGGGTTTCAGCCCGCCGCCGGCGCGCCCGCAGTAAAGCGTCGGGCTGTCCGCCCCCGGCTCGATGAGCAGCGCCTGCGGGCGCCAGGGGACGACCATGGTCCGATCGTCGCCGACCCACGCGCGCACCGGCGTACAGCGAAGCCACGAGGGTTCCAGCACGTAAGCGGCGGCGAGCAGGTCGAACGGGTAGAAGCCCTGCCTGCCGATGTCCTCGCGCCAGTACTCGAGCCATGCGCGAGCGCGCTGCGCTACCCACGCGGCAGCGCCGCCCTGCGCGCTGAGCCGATCGAGATCCACCGGCGTGAGTTCAATGCCGCGCGCCGCGTCGTAGGGCACCAGGCTGGTCGGCAGGCGCAACGCGACGACGCGCGCCGCGGCGCGCGGATCCAGGGCGAAGTTCAAATCCCGGAACACCGGCCCGTGGCCGAACAGCATGCCGCCGCGCGCGCCCTCCGCCGGATGGAACAGGTGGCCCGGTCGCCTGCCCATCACGGCGATCAGCCGCGAGACGCGCGCGGCCAGCGCCGGGCGTTCGTCGAGCACGGCGGCGACGTTGGTCAGCGGGCCGAGCGCGAGGATCGTCAGCGGACCCTGCTCGAGCGCATGGCGCAATGCCTGGTGCGCGGCGCGGCCGGCGTGGACCGGAACCGGCCGGCCGGTCTCGGCCAGCAGCGCGCGCGTCGTGCGCTCGACGACTTCGAGCGGCGCATTGCCCGCGACGAGCGAGATTCCGACCATGTCGAACTGCGCCGAGCGCGCGAGCAAGGCGATGGCGAAGCAGTCATCGGGGTCGGTGCGGCGACCATGGCCGCAGGCGGCGTCGGTGTCGATCCACAGCCGGCGGGCGAGCGGCGGCGTCGGGGCCACCGGCGCCGAGTCGAGCGGCACCAGTCCGCGGTCGCCGGTGCGCCAGCGCTCGACCGGGAACGCCAGCGTGACGAGCAGCGCGACGATCAGGAGCGCGGCCGTGACGCCGAGGGTCTTCAGCCGCCGAGCGCCCGGAACAGGTCGGCCACCGCCGCGCGGTGCGCGCGCAGCGCTTCGATGCGCGCGATCTGCGCCTGGAGCAGGCCGCGCTCGGCGTCGATCACGTCGAGCTGGCTGGCGACGCCGTTCTGGTAGCGCAGCCGCGCGAGGCGATGGCTCTCGGCCAGCGCTCTCGCCCGCGCCGACTCGGCGTCGTAGCTTTCCCGCGCGCGCGCCTGCGCGATCAGCGCAGTCCTCACTTCGCCGAACGCGCTGCGGATCGCCTGCTCGTACTGCACCAGCGCGGCGCGCTCGCGCGCGTCGGCGGCGTCGCGCCGCGCCGCCAGGCGGCCGCCCTGGAAGATCGGCTGCGTCACGCCGGCGGCGAGCTGCCAGGTGGCGGCCGCGCCGCCGGAAAACAGGTTGGCGAGCGCCGCGCTCTCGCTGCCGAGGAACGCGGTCAGGCTGATCGAGGGGAACATCTCGGCGCGCGCCTGTGCGACGCGCGCGTTGGCGGAGGCGAGCACGCGCTCGGCCTCGACCAGGTCGGGCCGCCGCAGCAGCATCTCGGAGGGCATGCCGGCGGGAAGCACCGGCGCGCCGGGAGACTCCTCGAACGCGGTCTTGATCGCGACCGAATCCTGGAACACGCTGCGCGGCGTGCGCCCGAGCAGCACCGCGAGCGCCACCTCCTCGCGATCGCGCTCGCGCTCGAGCGGCGGCAGCTGCGCGCGCACCACCGCGGTCTCGGCTTCGAGCTGGCGCAGCTCGAACTCCGAGATCACGCCGCCCTGCAGGCGCCTGCGCTGCAGCGCCAGGGCCTCCTCGCGCAGGGAAACGGTGCGGCGTGTCAACGATACCTGTTCATCGAGGGCGCGCAGGGCGAAGTACGACTTGGCGGCCTGCGCGGCGAGCGCCAGGCGCACCGCTTCGCGCGACGCCTCGCTCGCCTCGAGCTCGTGGCGCGCCGCCGCCGAGCCGGCGCGCAGGCGGCCGAACAGGTCGAGCTCGTAGGACACGTTGAGCGTGGCGCGATGGTTGCTGTACTCGCGCGGGATGCCGGGAAACGAGGTCGCGGTGCGCGTCGAGATCTGCTGCCGGCTGACCGCGGCCTGCGCGTCGATGCTCGGCCAGAAGAAGGAATTCGCCTCGCCGAGCAGCGCGCGCGCCTCGTCCACGCGCGCCGCGGCGATCAGCAGATCGGCGTTTCCCTTGAGCGCCTCATCGACCACCTTCTCCAGCTCGGCATCCTGGTAGATGCGCCACCAGCGCCCGTCCTCCGCGAAGCGCGGCGCGGTTTCCTTCCACGCCGGCGGCAGCTCGACCGCCGGGCGGTCGTATTTCGGCTGGTTGAAGCAACCCGCCAGCGCCAGCAGCCCGAGAAGCCAAAGCCGCTTCATTCGTCCCCCGCCCCGTGCGGCGCGT
>DASRIR010000274.1:0-2296 GCA_035649875.1 Burkholderiales bacterium
CTATGGCAGCGGCGTCATCGCGATGGCGTACTCGACCACGCCGCTCGGCTTCGACATCGCGGCGGGCCTGCTGCTCGGCTTCGGACTTTCCTGCACCGGCTTCGGCGTGGTGATGGGCGTGGTGTCGCGCGCGTTCGCGCCCGAAAAGCGCAGCGTCGCGGTCGGCATCGTCGGCGCGTGCGGCTCGTTCGGACAGTTCGCCATGCTGCCTGGCGCACAGGCGCTGATCTCCGGCCTCGGCTGGATGAACGCGCTCATCGCCATGGGCGTGCTCGCCTACTTGATCGTTCCGCTCGGCGCCGCGCTCGCCGGCCGCAACGCCGCCGAGGCGGAGAGCAGCCAGTCGATCGGCGCAGCGCTCGCCGAGGCCAGCCGCCACAGCGGTTTCTTGCTGCTCACCGGAAGCTTCTTCGTGTGCGGCTTTCAGACCCTGTTCATCATGGTGCACCTGCCCGCCTACCTGGTGGACCGCGGGCTGAGCGCGACCGAGGGCATGACCGCGCTCGCGCTAATCGGCTTCTGCAACATCATCGGCTCGTACCTCTGCGGCGCGCTCGGCGGGCGCTACAGCAAGCGCCTGATCCTCGCCTGGATCTACGCGATCCGCGCCGTGGCGATCGGCATCTTCATCGCCGCGCCGCTGACCGCCGCCGGAACCTATCTCTTTGCCGCGGTGCTCGGCCTCACCTGGCTCGGCACCGTGCCGCTCACCAACTCACTGGTGGGCCAGATCTTCGGCGTGAAGTTCCTCTCCACGCTCTTCTCCATCACCTTTCTCGGCCATCAGCTCGGCGCATTCCTGGGCGTGTGGGCGGGCGGTGCTGTCTTTGATGCTTTCAACTCCTATCTACCCGTCTGGATCGGCTCCATCGCGTTGTCAGTGGTCGCGGCGGCGCTTTGCGTGCCCATCAACGAGCGGGCATTGCGGCCGGCATGAAGGAAGAGAACCCGATCCCGGCGCAAACCCAGCGCCTCGCTTCGCTGGGCTTCATGGTCGCGTCGGTGTGCCACGAGGTCTCGAATCCCCTCGCCGCGGTGTCATCGATGCTGCAGATCCTCCAGTCGAAGCGCGGCGTGACGCCCGAGACGATGGAGAAGGGGCTGGCGTCGATCGGCGCCAACGTCGCGCGCGTGATGGCCATCACCAAGAAGCTCGGCGACTACTCGCGCGTGGGCGGCGAGGCGCCGGCGCCGCTCGCCGTCGACGACGCGGTGCAAACCGCCGCAACGCTGTTGCGCCACAGCCCCGGGGGCGATACGGTGGAGATGAGCTACGCCGGCGCCCCGGGCGTGTGCGTGATGTCGCGCGCCGGCGAGCTCGAGCAGGTGGTGTTCAACGTGTTCCTGAACGCAGCCCAGGCCATGCAGGGCGACGGCAGAATCGAAACGCGAGCGAGAATCGGAAAAGGCCGCGTGGTGCTTGCGATCCGCGATACCGGGCCCGGCATCGCGCCCGAGCACCTGGAGCGCGTGTTCGACCCCTTCTTCAGCACCAAGCGGCCGGGCGAGGGCAGCGGCCTAGGCCTCGCCATCAGCTACGAGCTGGTGCACGAGATGGGCGGCAGCATCCGCGCCGGGAACGACCCGCGCGGCGGCGCGCTCTTCGAGATCGTGCTTCCGGCATGAACGAGCGCATCCTGGTGATCGACGACGACCCGGGCCTCGCCGAAGTGCTCGGCATCCTCCTCGAGCGCGAGGGATACGAGGTTTCGCCGGCGCCGACGCGGAAGAATGCCCTCGCGCTCCTCGAGCAGCGCGAGTTCGACCTGGTGATCACCGACCTCAAGCTGCCCGACGGTACCGGGCTCGACGTGATCGCCGGGGTGCGCGCGCGCCGGCCGCGTCTGCCGATCATCATGATTACCAGCTACTCGTCGATGGAGAGCGCCATCGACGCGCTGCGTGCCGGGGCGAGCGACTACGTGATCAAGCCGTTCAAGAACGCGGAGCTGCTGCGCGCCATCTCGCGCGCGCTCTCCGACCGGCGCACCGTGCGCGGCGCGCGGCCGCTCGCCATCGAGGAATATATCCGCGAGGTGGTGGAGCGCTTCCAGGACTCGCACAGCGAGGTCGAGCTCGCGCGCATGCTCGGCATCGGGCGCAAGGCCCTGTGGATGCGCCGCCGCCAGTGGGGTTTGAAGCGGCACCGGAAAAGCGTTTCATAGAGAAACAGGCATCTTGCATTCCGGCCGCGCTCTTGTTATCTCAGTCATTCCTTAGAGGAGGAAATCGCAGCCATGGCCGACGCCAAGCCCGCGCAGCCCGCGCGCAAGAAGGTCACGATCCCGATGCTGGT
>DASRIR010000275.1:0-5874 GCA_035649875.1 Burkholderiales bacterium
GCGTACGACGAGATCGCGAACAAGATGCAGGCGATCCGCAAGGAGAGCGGCCCGGATTCGCTGTTCGTGGTCGGCTCCTCCAAGCACAACAACGAGCAGGCGATGCTGCTGCGCAAGTGGGTCTCGCTCTGGGGCACGAACAACACCGACCACCAGGCGCGCATCTGCCATAGCACCACGGTCGCGGGCGTGGCCCAGACCTGGGGCTACGGCGCGATGACCAACTCCTACAACGACGAGCAGAACGCCAAGTCGATGCTGTTCCTCGGCTCGAACGCCGCCGAGGCGCACCCGGTGTCGATGCTGCACACGATCCACGCGCGCGAGAACGGCGCCAAGGTCATCGTCGCCGACCCGCGCTTTACGCGCACCGCGGCGAAGGCCGACAAGTACGTGCGCTTCCGCTCCGGCACCGACGTGCCGCTGATCTTCGGCGTGCTGCACGTGATCTTCAAGAACGGCTGGGAGGACAAGGAGTACATCCGCCAGCGCGTCTACGGCATGGATGCAGTGAAGAAGGAGGTCATGGAGAAATGGTCTCCGCAGCAGGCCTCGGAAGCCACCGGCACGCCGGTCGAGGACATCGAGTACATCGCCAAGACGCTGGCCGAGAACCGGCCGGGCTTCATCATCTGGGCGATGGGGCAGACGCAGCACAACAACGCCAACGGCGTGGTGCGCGCCTCCAACATCCTGATGCTCGCGCTCGGCAACGTCGGGCGCTCGGGCGGCGGCTGCAACATCTACCGCGGCCATGACAACGTGCAGGGCGCAACCGATGTCGGCCCCAACCCCGACACGCTGCCGGGCTACTACCCGGTCGCGGTGCCCGGCTCCTGGGTGCACTGGGCGCGCGTGTGGAACGTCGACCTCGAATGGCTGAAGAAGCAATACGCCAGCGAGGCGATGATGGCCAAGCCCGGGATGACGGTGTCGCGCTGGATCGACGGCGTGCTCGAGAAGAACGAGGCCATCGACCAGGACCCGAACCTGCGCATGCTGTTCTACTGGGGCCACGCGCCCAACAGCCAGAGCCGCGGGCCGGAAATGCTCGAGGCGATGAAGAAGCTCGACCTGATGGTGGTGCTCGACCCGTATCCGTCGGCGAGCGCGGCGATGTTCGCCAAGGTGCGCAAGGACGGCGCGTATCTGCTGCCGATCGCGACCCAGTTCGAGTGCGACGGCTCGGCCACCTGCTCGAACCGCTCGCTGCAGTGGCGCGAGAAGGTGATCGACCCGCTGTTCGAGTCGCGCACCGACCACATGGTGATGTACCAGCTCGCGGCCAAGCTCGGCTTCGGCGACCAGTTCCTCGGCAAGAAGGACGGCAAGCAGAACATTCGCCTGGTGAAAGGCAAGGGCGGCGAGGAGCCGTCGATGGAAGACACGCTGCGCAACGAAATTAACAAGGGCGCGTGGACCATCGGCTACACCGGCCAGTCTCCCGAGCGCATCCAGGCGCACATGCGCAACATGCACGTGTTCGACGTGAAGACACTGCGCGCGCGCGGCGGCAAAGACGCAAAGACCGGATATGACCTGACCGGCGATTACTTCGGCCTGCCCTGGCCGTGCTTCGGCAACGCGTCGCTCAAGCATCCGGGCTCGCCGAACCTGTACGACCCCTCGAAGCACGTCATGGACGGCGGCGGCAACTTCCGCGCGCTGTTCGGCATGGAGCGCGAGGGCGTGAACCTGCTGGCCGAGGATGGCTCGCATCCGAAAGGCGCCGAGATCACCACCGGCCATCCGCAGTTCGACCACGTGCTCCTGAAGAAGCTGGGCTGGTGGGACGAGCTCAGCGACGAGGAGAAGAAGGAAGCCGAAGGCAAGACCTGGGCGAACGACCTCTCCGGCGGCATCCAGCGCGTCGCCATGAAGCACGGCTGCCATCCGTTCGGCAACGCGAAAGCGCGCGCCGTGGTGTGGAACTTCCCCGACCCGATCCCGCAGCACCGCGAGCCGCTGTTCTCGCCGCGCCCGGATATGGTGGCCAAGTACCCGACGCACGACGACGTGAAGGTGTTCTGGCGGCTGCCGACGCTCTTCAAGTCGGTGCAGGACCAGGCGGTGAAGGAAGAGGTGCACAAGAAATTCCCGCTCATCCTCACGAGCGGGCGTCTGGTGGAGTACGAGGGCGGCGGCGAGGAGACGCGCTCCAACCCGTGGCTCGCCGAGCTGATGCAGGACAACTTCGTCGAGATCAACCCCAAGGCGGCGGCCGATCGCGGCATCCGCAACGGCGAGTACGTCTGGGTCAGCACGCCGGCGAAGAACCCGGGCGGCGGCAACGTGCGCCTCAAGGTGAAGGCGAAGGTGACCGAGGGAGTCGGCCCCGACACCTGCTTCATCCCGTTCCATTTCTCGGGCTGGTGGCAGGGCGAGGACATGCTGCCCTACTACCCGGAGGGTGCGGCGCCGATCGTGCGCGGCGAGGCGGTGAACACCGCCACGACCTACGGCTACGACCGCGTCACCATGATGCAGGAAACCAAGACCACGCTGTGCCAAGTGGCGAAGGCATAAGGAGAACACCATGGCGAGAATGAAATTTCTCTGCGACGCCGAGCGCTGCATCGAGTGCAACGGCTGCGTCACCGCCTGCAAGAACGAGAACGAAGTGCCGTGGGGAGTGAACCGCCGGCGTGTCGTCACCATCAATGACGGCGTAGTGGGGGCCGAAAAGTCGATCTCGGTCGCCTGCATGCACTGCTCCGACGCGCCCTGCATGGCGGTGTGCCCGGTCGACTGCTTCTACCGCACCGACGACGGCGTGGTGCTGCACGACAAGGATCTGTGCATCGGCTGCGGCTACTGCTTCTACGCCTGCCCGTTCGGCGCGCCGCAGTTTCCGCAGGCGGGCGCCTTCGGCCTGCGCGGCAAGATGGACAAGTGCACCTTCTGCGCCGGCGGCCCGGAAGTCGACCGCAGCGCGGCCGAGTTCCAGAAGTACGGCCGCAACCGCCTGGCCGAAGGCAAGCTTCCGGCGTGCGCCGAAATGTGCTCGACCAAGGCGCTGCTCGGCGGGGACGGCGACGTGATCGCGGACATCTACCGCGAGCGCGTCCTGCGCCGCGGCCGCGGCTCCGAGGTCTGGGGCTGGGGCACGGCATACGGTCCGGGCAAGCCGGGCGCGCAGCCCCCGCAGCAGCAGCCGCGCTCACCGGCGCAGAAGTCATGAGAAAGCTCGCGGTTGTCCTTGCGGTGTTCGGCTTGGCCCTCGCCGGCTGCGGCGAGGGCGACCAGCAGGTCGTGGTCTACAAGCAGGGCAAATATCAGGGCAAGCCCGACGGTTTGCCCTGGAACAGCGAGTCGCCGATCGCGGAGCTGCGCGGCGGCAAGTGGACCAAAGGGGACCGGAACAGCTGGGAAGAGCAGATCAAGCAGCGCCAGCTCGCCCAGCACGAGCACAAACGCATCTATCAATAGAGATAGAGCGGCCTCTTCTCGAGGAGGAAGCATGAAATTTTTCTCCGGGCTCTGCCTGGCAGTGCTCGTATCGTTGAGCTGCAGCGTGTTCGCCCAGCAGGACCCGGGCGCAGCGCAGCCGGAAGACCGCATCAAGGAGCAGCAGCAGCGCAGCGTCACCCAGCCAGGCAACAACGCGCCGGTGTGGCGCGAGGTGCGCTCGGGCCAGTCGCCCTACACGAATTCCACCGTCCAAGGCCGCGAAACCAACGTCCTGGTGCAATCCTGGGGCGAGACCTGGCGCCAGATCCGCAACGGCCCGGTGACCTTCTGGGGCGGCTGGCTGGTGGTGCTGGTGCTGGTCGCGATCCTCGCCTTCTATTTCGCCTTCGGGCCGGTGAAGCTGCACGGCAAGCCGACCGGCCGGCTGATCCGCCGCTTCAGCACCCTCGACCAGGTCGTGCACTGGACGGTCGCGATCAGCTTCTGCGTGCTCGGGCTCTCGGGCCTGATCATGTTCTTCGGCAAGCACGTGCTGCTGCCGATCATCGGCTACACGCTGTTCGCCTGGCTGACCGCGCTCTCCAAGAACCTGCACAACTTCATCGCGCCGGTATTCATCGTCGGGGTGATTGCGATGGTCGTGCTCTATGCGCGCCACAACCTGCCCAGGTCCTACGACTTCCAGTTCCTGCTCAACGCGTGGAACGTGATGGCGCGCGGCAAGCATGTGCCGTCGGGCAAGTTCAACGCCGGCGAGAAGATCTGGTTCTGGGGCGGCGTGGTCGTGCTGAGCGTAATCGTGATCTGGAGCGGCCTCATTCTGCTATTCCCGAACTTCGACCAGACGCGCGCGGTGATGCAGAACGCGTGGATCTGGCACGCCTGCGCGGCGCTGCTGTACGTCGCGATCTCCTTCGGCCACATGTATCTGGGCACGATCGGCCTGGAGGGGTCCTACCAGGCGATGCGCACCGGCTACGTGGACGAGGTGTGGGCCAAGGAGCACCACGAGTACTGGTATAACGACATGAAATCCGGCCGCGGCGCGGCCGCCGCGGGCGCGGTGCCCGCAGGCGCACCCCACATGAAGGAGAAATCATGAAGCGCATCCTTTTGGTGCTGGTCGCGGGCCTGTTCGCCGGAACGATCGCGGCAACGCACGCGAAGCTGCCCGCGGCGCCGGCCAAGACGGACGCCGAGAAAAAGGCTGAGGCCGACAAGGCCGCCGCGACCAAGGCCAAAGACGCCGAGGATCTCGGCAAGGCCCAGGACCGCGCGGTTGCCAATTACAAGAAGACCAAGGGCGCTTCCATGGCGCCTTCCAAGCCCGCCGCGAAGAAGTGAAGCTCGCGGTCCTTGCCGTCGCTGCCGTGGCCTTCCTGGCCGGCTGCGAGACCGTGCAGAATATGTGGTCGGGCGGCGGAGACAAGGCGAGCGCGAAGCTCGAGCCCACCAAGGGCAATAACGTGCGCGGCACGGTCAACTTCGTGCAAAGCGGCAACAAGGTGCGCGTGAACGCGAACATCAGCGGCCTGCGCCCGAACGGCGAGTTCGGCTTCCACATCCACGAGGCCGGCGACTGCAGCTCGGGCGACGGCATGAGCGCCAAGGGCCACTTCAACCCGTACGGCAAGCCGCACGGCGCGCACGGCAGCGGCGAGCGCCACGCCGGCGACATGCCCAGCCTCAAGTCCGACGCCGGCGGCAACGCCAACATGACGTTCGACCTGGACGTGATCACCGTCAACCCGGGCCCGGCCAGCATCATCGGGCGCGGCCTGATCGTCCACGTGCAGCCCGATGACTTCAAGACCCAGCCGACCGGCAACGCGGGTGCGCGTTCCGCCTGCGCGGTGATCCAGCGCCTGAGCTAGCGGCAAAGACTACTGGAGGAGGAGGGGCCGAAAGGGCGTCGCAAGACGCCCTTTCGTTTTAGGCCCCTTCCACGATGACCAGCCGGCCCTTCGAGGCTTTCTGGCGCAGCTTGATGAGCGGCGCGTACTCGGGCGAGTCGTACCACTTCTGCGCCTGCGCGAGCGACGGGAACTCGACCACCACGATGCGCTTCGGCGTCCAGCCGCCTTCCCTGGCATCGATCTTCCCGCCGCGCACGATGAACTTGCCGCCGTACTTGGTCACCACGGCGAGCACCTGCTTGCGGTAGTCCTCGTACGCCGCGGGATCCGTCACTTCGATGTCGCCGATCACGTATGCGCTCATGTGAGCAATCGTACCGCGATTCCGAGAGCGGCCATGATCGCCACCAGCTGCACCAGCCCGCGATGCAGGACGAAGGCGAGCAGCGCGGCGACCAGCGCCAGGGCCGCGACCTTCAGGTCGAGCGTCCAGAGATCGAACGCGTACCAGCGCAGCGGCCCGGCGCGCATCTCGGTCACCTGCGGGAACAGCACGTGCAGCGCGAACCAGACCGTGAGGTTGAGCACCACGCCGACCACCGCGGCG
>DASRIR010000276.1:0-28742 GCA_035649875.1 Burkholderiales bacterium
CCAGCGCAGTGCGCGAGATCCTCAGCGAGAGCGGGTCATCGGGCTGAAGCGGTCGCAGGCGCGCGACCGCCTCGGCTTCGGCGATCCGGTGATAGCGGCGGATGGAGTCCATCTGAATATAATTCCCGCGCGAAATCCTACGCCCAGTACGCGATATGTCGACCCCGCAGGTCCTTTGGCAGCCATCCGAGCGCTCGATCGAGGAAGCGCAGGTCACGCAGTTTGCGCGCCAGCTGGTGCGCAAGCACCGGCTGGAGCTCAACACCTATCCCGAGTTTCACCAGTGGACCGTGGACAACCCGGAGCTGTTTTGGAGCGAAGTCTGGGACTGGTGCGGCGTGGTGGCGGCGCGCAAGGGCTCGACGGTGTTGGTCGACGCCGACAAGCTGCCCGGTGCGCGCTGGTTCCCGGAGGCGCGGCTCAACTTTGCCGAGAACCTGCTGCGCCGGGGCGACCGCGGCGATGCGCTCGTGTTCTGGGACGAGTCGGGCACCCAGCGGCGGCTCTCCTACTCGGACCTGACGAGCGACGTGTCGCGCGCGGTCCAGGCGCTGCTCGCGCTCGGCCTGCGCGCCGGCGACCGCGCGGCGGCGTTCATTCCCAACTTGCCGGAGACCAGCGTGCTCGCGCTCGCCGCGCTGTCGCAAGGCATCGTCTGGTCGTCGTGCTCGCCCGACTTCGGTGTCGACGGCGTGCTCGAGCGCTTCGGCCAGATCGAGCCCAAGATCCTCTTCTGCGCCGACGGCTACCGCTACAACGGGCAGACGCACGACTCGCTCGAGCGCATTCGCGCGCTCGCCGAGCGGCTGCCGACGCTGCGCAAGGTCGTGGTGGTGCCCTATCTCGACCTGGACGTCGACGTGTCCGACGTGCCCAAAGCCGTTCGGCTCGACGAGTGGCTGCGGCGCTATCAGCCGGGCGACATCGCTTACGCGCAGCTGCCGTTCAACCATCCGGTGTTCGTGCTGTTCACTTCCGGCACCACCGGCAAGCCGAAATGCATCGTGCATGGAGCGGGCGGCACGCTGCTTCAGTCGCTCAAGACCTTCAAGCTGCACTTCGACGTGCGGCCGGGCGACCGGTTCTTCTACTTCTGCACCACCAACTGGGTGGTGTGGAACGTGCTCTTCTCCGGGCTTTGCGCCGAGGGCGCGCTGATGCTCTACGACGGCTCGCCGTTCGCGCGCAACGCGAAGGTGCTGTTCGACTTCGCCGAGAAGGAGAAGATCACGCACTTCGGTACATCGGCGAAATTCCTCGACGCGCTCAACAAGCGCGGGCTGCGGCCGCGCGATACCCACGATTTGAGCGCACTTAGAATGCTCATTTCCACCGGCTCGCCGCTCGCGCCGGAGAGCTTCGACTACGTCTATGACAAGGTGAAGCAGGATGTCTGCCTGTCGTCGATCTCGGGCGGCACCGACATCATGGGTGCCTTCGTCGACGCGAGCCCCGTGCTGCCGGTCTATCGCGGCGAGTTGCAATGCCGTTCGCTGGGAATGGCGGTGGCGGTCTTCGACCAGGACGGCAACCCCGTGGTCGGCGAGAAAGGCGAGCTGGTCTGCACCAAGCCATTCCCTTCGATGCCGCTCGGGTTCTGGAACGATCGCGGCGACGAGCGCTACCACGCGGCGTACTTCGCCAAGTATCCAAACGTGTGGACGCACGGCGACTGGTGCGAGCTCACCGAGCGCGGCACGATGCGCGTCTACGGGCGCTCGGACGCGACCCTCAACCCGGGCGGCGTGCGCATCGGCACCGCCGAGATCTACAGCGTGGTCGAGCGCATCGACGAAGTGGAGGAGGCGGTCGCCGTCGGCCAGCATTGGCCTCCGGACAATCCCACCGACACGCGCATCGTGCTGTTCGTCAAGCTGCGCTCAGGCTACGGCCTGGACGACGCGCTCGAGGACCGCATCCGGCACGAGATCCGCCGGCACGCGAGCCCGCGCCACGTGCCGGCGCGCATCGTCCAGGTTTCCGACATCCCGCGCACGAAGAACGGCAAGGTGGTCGAGCTCGCGGTGAAGGCGGCGGTGCACGGCATGCCGGTCGGCAACATCGATTCCCTCGCCAACCCCGAAGCGCTGGAGCTCTTCAGGGATCTCGCGGAGCTGCAGAGCTAGCCGAGGATCTCGCCGATGTGGGCGCGCTGGTCGAGGTCGGCGATGAACTGCTGAAGGTCGGGCCCGAGGGCGTCGCGCGACGACACGACGCCGAGCGGCCGGCCGTTGTCCACCACCGGCACGTGGCGAAAGCCGCCTTCGTACATCAGGTGCAGCGCATGGCCGAACGGGCGGTCGGGCGTGATGGTGCGCGGATTGGCGGTCATCACTTCGGCCACGCGCGTCTTCGCCGGGTTGCGGCCCTCGGCGATGACGCGGAAAAGCGCGTCGCGCTCGGTGAAGATGCCGGCAAGCCTGCCGTCCTGGATGACGAGGATCGCGCCGATGCGATGCTGCTTCATGAGGCGCGCCGCTTCGGACACGGTGATGTCGGCGCTGGCGGTGACGGGATTCTGGTCCTCGATGATGCTGCGGACTGGGCGTTCCATGCGAACCTCCGTGCGTTCACTTTACTCCTGTGGCGATGGCCGCAGCAATCGCGGCGATGACTTCCCGCCGCTCGCCGATCGCGCGCTGCACTTTCAGCCGCACGTCCCTGTGGCGCCGGCCGAGGGTCTTCACCTTGCGTGCGAGGTCCCGCTTGAGATGCCGGCCCGAGCCGACGAACACCGGAACGATGGTTTGATCGCGATAGCCGCGCTCGGCAAGCATGCCGACCTGCGACTCGAGATCCGGCCGCATGTTTTCAAGGTAAGCCGGGGCGACGCGCACCCCGTACAGCCTGGCGCGGAGGGCACGGCAAAGGCGCTCGATCGGCAGGCGCCATTGCGGATCGCGCGAGCCGTGCGCAAGGAGAATGACGACCCGCTTCAATGCAGCGTGGCGCGCCGTCCTTCGTAGATGCCCTGCAGCAGCCTGAGCGAGCCGAGGCTGATCGCGCGGTGCGAGAGCGCGTGGCCGAGATCCTCGACGATGTCGAGGGTGACCGGGACGTGAAGCCCGGAGAGCACCCGGGCGGCGCGCTCGGCGTAGACCCGCGAGACGACCGAGTCGAACTCGCCGTGCACGAGGTGGATGCGCGAGGAGATGCGGCTGCCCCGCCCCGGCGTCTGCGCGAAGCGCGAAGAAAACGCGACCACGGCGCCGGCGATGCCGGGGGACTTCACCACCTCGAGCGCCACCGTGCCGCCCTGCGAGAAGCCGATGAGAACCGTGCGGCTCGCCGGCACGCTGAAGTTGCACTGCTCGCGCCGCACGAGGTCCTCGACATCCGGCAGCACCGCGGCGACGCGCTCGCGATGGTTGTCGCAATTGAGGCCGCGCGTGGGGTACCAGTCCTGTGCAGCGCCGCCGCGCGCGTTCGGATCGAAGCCGCTCGGCAACACCAGCGCGGCGCTCGGGAAGCGGGCTTGGAACTTGAACGCGATCGGGATCATCGACTGCGCAGTGGCGCCGCAGCCGTGCAGGAAGACGAAGAGGTGGTTCGGCCGGTGCTCTGGCGTGGGGGCGAAGCGGAAAACCCGGCCCGAAGACATTGCACGGATTTTTAACCCGTGATGGCAGTTCTGTAAACTGATTTGCATCCCTCCTTAGGTGCCGCATGCAAACCACAGGATTTCTAAAGGCTTTCTGGGCCTTGACGAAGCCGTACTGGGTCTCGGAGCAACGCGCGAAGGGCCTGACGCTGCTCGCCACGGTCGTCGGGCTCACCCTGATGGCAGTCTGGCTCGAGCTCCAGTTCACCTCCTGGTACCGCGATTTCTACAACACGTTCGAGAACCGCGACCAGGCCGAGTTTTTCCGGCAGGTGGGCATGTTCACGCTGCTCGCTTTGATCTGGATCATCAACGCGGTGTATCGGCTGTACTTCCAGCAGATGCTCCTCATCGAGTGGCGCAGCTGGCTCACCGAGCGCTTCATCCACGACTGGACCAGCGACCAGGCGCACTACCGGATGCAGCTCCTGGATCGCGGCACCGACAACCCCGACCAGCGCATCGCGGAGGACCTGAGACTGTTCGTCGACCTGACGCTTTCGCTGTCACTCGGCCTGCTATCGGCCGTCGCGACGCTGATCGTGTTCATCGACCTGCTTTGGACCTTGTCGGGCCCGATGACGATCGGCGGAATCGCAGTCCCCGGGTACCTGGTCTGGATTGCGCTCGCGTACGCGATCGCGGGAAGTTTCCTGACCCACTGGGTCGGCAAGCCACTGATCGGCCTCGACTTCAACCAGCAGCGGTTCGAAGCCGACTTTCGCTTCTCGCTCGTGCGGCTGCGCGAGAACAGCGAGGGCATCGCGCTCTACCGGGGCGAGCCGGAAGAGGCCGCGAACCTGCGCCAGCGGTTCGCCGCCGTGATCGGCAACTGGTGGGCGCTGATGCTCAGGCAGAAAAAACTCACTTGGCTGACCTCCTTTTATCATCAGCTCGCGTCGATCTTGCCGCTGGTGGCGATCGCGCCGCGCTTCTTCGCCGGCCAGATTCCGCTCGGGGCAATTTTCCAGACCACCGCTGCTTTCGGCCAGGTGCACGGGTCGCTCTCCTGGTTCATTTCGGCCTATACCACTTTCGCTACGTGGAAGGCCACGGTGAATCGACTGCTCGGTTTTGCGGACTCGTTGGAGCGAGTACGCGAGGAGGCGGGCAAGCTCGAAGGCGAGCGAATCCAGAACTCGGACGACGGCCTCCTCGTTGAGGACCTGGCGCTTGCGCTTCCCCAGGGCAAGACGCTGCTGTCGCAGGCCACGCTTCAATTCAAGCCGCGCAGCGACGTCCTCATCCGCGGACCGTCCGGCTCCGGCAAGTCGACGCTATTTCGAGCGCTCGCCGGGATCTGGCCCTATTGGCGCGGCCGTATCCGGTTGCCGAAAGGCGCACGGCTGCTGTTCCTGCCGCAGAAGCCCTACCTGCCGATCGGTTCGCTCAAGCGAGCCGTAAGCTATCCCGACGATCCTGCGAGGTTTTCAGAGGAGCAGGTGCTCGACGCCCTCGCCGCGGTTGGCCTCTCGCATCTGCGCGAGCGCCTCGATCAAAGCGAGAACTGGGCACAAGTCCTTTCCGGCGGCGAGCAGCAGCGGCTCGCATTCGCGCGCGCGCTGTTGAACAAGCCGGACTGGCTATTCCTCGACGAAGCGACCGCCGCCTTGCCGGAAGCGGACCAGGAACGCCTGTACCGGGTGCTGAAGGAGCGGCTCCCGGACACGACGCTGATTTCGATCGGGCACCGCGAAAGCCTCGCCGCGCATCACTCCAAGCGCCTCGAATGGCGCGGCGCGGGCCTTGTGCCGGCTTAGGCAAGCTCGGGCAGCAGGTGCGGCCGCCAGAGCGAGGCTTCGAAGGCGGCGCGGAAGAAGCCGAAATGCCCGATGCGCGCGGCGCCGATGTCGCGCGGCGCGATGCGCTTCATCTTGCGCGGCGCGTTGGCGTAGAAGCCGTGGATCGACTCGGTGTTGCGCGCGGACATCATCTCGTCGTCGGAGAACGAAAGCGAAACGATCGGCGAGCGCACCGCGGCGTACTCGGCGCGCACCGCTTCGCCCTCGGCGCCGATTGCGTATTCCGGGTCGAGGCACCAGCGGCGCCACTGCTGCATCACGCCTTTCGGCAGGTCGCCCACCTTGCGTAGCGTCTTGCCGGGAAAATATCCCCATAGCGCGAGCGCCGGCGGCGTCACCACGAACCAGAGCCACCAGGCGAGGGGACGGATGCGCGGCGTGTTCTCGCGCCAGTAGCCACTGCCGGTGGCCACCGTCACTGCCTTTGTGACGAGTCTGTGGTTGGGAACGAGGGCGAGGATCTGGCCGCCAAGGCTATGACCGATCCAGTAAAGCGGTCGGTGCGGTAGCGCGTCGATCATCGCCGCGCAGTCGAGTCGCGCCCAATCGAAGATGTCCGCGCGGAAGCCGCGCAGCTCGCGCGGGCGCGAGAGGCCCGTGCCGCGATAGTCGAACGTCGCCACCGTGTACCCTTGCTGCGAGAGCCAGCTCGCGAAGGGCTGGTAGTAGTCCTGCGACACGCCCATCGCCGGCACGATCAGCACCGCGCCGGTGGGCTTTTCCGGAGGGTGGTAGAACGTAGCGGCGATCGGCAGACCGTCGCCGGCGATGATCTCCATTTGTTCTACAGCACGAGGCATGTCGTCGTGGCGTGCGCGTAGAGCTTGCCTTCGAGATCCTCGAGCCGGGATTCGGCGGTCGCCATCCGCTTGCCGACGTGGAGCACCTTGCCGATGGCGCGCAGCTTCCCGGTGCTTGCGCTGACCGCGCGCACGAGGTTCGTCTTCGCTTCCAGCGTGGTATAGCCGCCGCCCGCCGGCATCCTCGTCTGCACCGCGCAGCCCATCGCCGAGTCGAGCAGCGTCATCGCGATGCCGCCATGCACCACGCCGATCGGGTTGTAGTGCTGCTCGCCCGGCGTGCCTTCGAATACCGCATGACCGGGATCGACCTCGACCAGCCGGTAGTTGAGCAACGCGCAGATCGGCGGGTGCGGCAGCTTTCCGTCGCGGATGGCGCGCAGGAACTCGATTCCGGAAAGCTTGCGCCCGGTTTCAGCCAGCGCCAGCGGATCCTCCCACTGCACCTCGAGCGTCCGCTTCATCAGTAGAGCGGCGCCGGCTGCGGCAGCGCGGGGCGTCCGGGGCTCGCCACCGCGGAGCGGCCGGCGATGAAGTCGGCCGCGGCGCGCGTCACGGCTTCATCGGAAAGAATCCTGCGGTGGCCAAGGCCCTTGGTGGTGAGGAGCCGCGCGCCGGGCCAGTGCCGCGCCACGCTGGCGCCGTGCGTCCAGGGCATCATGCGGTCGCCGCGGTCATGGATCACGAGCGCCTGCGCGCCGAGGCGCGGCGCGACTCGCGGGACCTCGAGGTCTTCCCAGCGCACACCATAGCGCTCTTCGATCGCTTTCTGCATCGCCTTGCGTACCGGCTCGGGAATCCAGTACCAGCGCGCGAAGCGGCGCGAGTAGCCGACGAGATCGGCGGGCGGGCTGACGAGCACGATCTTGCGGAATTCGGTCTTGCCCCAGGCGAGCGCCAGCGCCGCGCCGGCCGCGCCCAGCGAATGCGCGATCACCGCCTCGACCTTGCCGTGATGCCACGCGACCTCGGCGAGCACGTCGGCGAAATCGGGCAGTCCAGTCAGGCGGCCTTCCGAAACGCCGTGCGCGGGCTGGTCATAGGCGATCACCCGATAGCCCGCCTGCAGCAGCGGAAAAACGAACGCGTACATTTGCGCCGCGTTGCCGCCCCAGCCGTGCGCGAGCAGCACAGCGGGCGCGTCGCGCGGGCCCCAGCGCCACATCGCGATGTGGCGTCCCTTGTGCTCGAGAAAGCTCGCGCGCGCATCGATCAGATCGATGGCGGTGCTCGCCGCGTCGTGCGCGCGGGGCGGCGTCAGGAACATGCGCTCGGCCCACGCGCCGGCCAGCTCGGGGAAAAGCAGCGCCGAGGCAGAGAATCGAACGTTCGTGCTTATTCTGGACAAGGAAAAGGCGGCGGACATGGGTGGCTCCTTTCGTTAGCGGGTAGCGGTCGCGCGAGCGCGTGCGGGCGCCGCGGCGGCGTGGCGGGAGACCAGCTCGTCGAATGCGGTGAGCGCTCGCTTACGCGCTTCCCGGTCGCCGAGCAGGCGGCGATGGTTGTGGCTGGCGAGCACGATGCCGAGCATCTCGAAGCTGATTTGCTCGGGATCGGTCTCTGCGCTGAGGTGGCCTTCGTCGATTGCGAGGCGCACAGCTTTCCGGGTGATCGCATTGCCGCGGTGCTGGTTGGCGATGACCGCGTCGCGGATCGGCCCGGGGCGATCGTCGTACTCGGCGGCGGCGGAGATCATGATGCAGCCGCCCGGCAGCCCGGACTCGAGGGTCCAGTCGAGCCAGCGCCCAAACAACGCGCGCAGGCGCGGCAGGCCGCGCTCGATTTTGAGGACAGGGACGAACACCAGCTCGCCATAGCGCTGCGCCGCGTGCTCGAGAACCGCGAGCTGCAGGTCTTCGCGCGAGCCGAAATGGGCGAACAGGCCCGACTTCGACATGCCGGTGGCGTCCGCCAGGCTGCCGATCGTCAGGCCCTCGAGGCCGAGCCGGCTGGCGATCTTGAGCGCCTCATCGAGGATCGCGACCCGGGTCTGCTCGCCTTTGGTTGGGGTAATCATTCAGCGCCTAAAATAGAACGAACGTTCGTAAAAGTCAACTCCCCTTTGCGCTTGCTGGCGCCCAGGGCCTGCTTGAGATAGCGGCCGGTGTGGCTTTCGGGGATTTCCGCGATCTGCTCGGGCGTGCCCGCGGCGACGATGCGCCCGCCGCGCTCGCCGCCTTCGGGCCCGAGATCGATCACCCAGTCGGCGGTCTTGATCACGTCCATGTTGTGCTCGATCACGAGCACCGTGTTGCCCGCGTCGCGCAGCCGGTGCAGCACCTCGAGCAGGAGCTTGATGTCGTGGAAATGCAGCCCGGTGGTCGGCTCGTCCAGGATGTAGAGCGTGCGCCCGGTGTCGCGCTTGGAGAGCTCGAGGGAGAGCTTGACGCGCTGCGCTTCCCCGCCCGAGAGGGTCGTCGCCGACTGGCCGAGGCGCACGTAGCCCAGGCCGACGTCGATCAGTGTCTGCAGCTTGCGCGCGATCGGCGGCACGGCCGAGAAGAAGCCATGCGCCTCGCTCACCGTCATCTCGAGCACCTCGTGGATGTTGCGGCCCTTGTAGCGCACTTCCAGCGTCTCGCGGTTGTAGCGCTTGCCGTGGCAAACGTCGCACGCGACATAGATGTCGGGCAGGAAGTGCATCTCGACGCGGGTCACGCCGTCGCCCTGGCACGCCTCGCAGCGCCCGCCCTTGACGTTGAACGAGAAGCGGCCCGCGTCGTAGCCGCGTTCGCGCGCCTCCGGCACTCCCGCGAACAGCTCGCGCAGCGGCGTGAAGAGGCCGGTGTAGGTCGCCGGATTGGAGCGTGGCGTGCGCCCGATCGGGTTCTGGTCGACGCTGATCACCTTGTCGATCTGCTCGAGGCCGTCGAGCCCGCCGTGCGGCGCCGGTTCCGCCGCGGCGCCGTAGAGCGTGCGAGCCACCGCGGCGTAGAGCGTGTCGTTGACGAGGGTCGACTTGCCCGAGCCGGAGACGCCAGTGACGCACACCAGCAGCCCGAGCGGCAGCTCGAGATCCACTTCCTTCAGGTTGTTGCCCTGCGCGCCACGCAGCACGAGCTTCTGCCTGGAGCGGCGGCGGCGTGCGGGCACCGCGATCTCCAGCTCGCGCGCGAGGTAGCGCCCGGTCAGCGATGCCGGATTGGCGATGACCTGGGCGGGCGTGCCCTGAGCCACCACCGCGCCGCCGGCTTCGCCCGCGCCGGGTCCCATGTCGATCACATGGTCCGCCGCGCGGATCGCCTCCTCGTCGTGCTCGACCACGATCACCGAGTTGCCGAGATCGCGCAGCTGCTGCAGCGTGCTGATCAACCGCGCGTTGTCGCGCTGGTGCAGCCCGATCGAGGGCTCGTCGAGCACGTACATCACGCCGGTCAGCCCCGAGCCGATCTGGCTCGCCAGCCGGATGCGCTGTCCCTCGCCGCCGGAGAGCGTCTCGGCCGAACGCTCTAGTTTGAGGTACTCCAGCCCGACGTTGACCAGGAATTCGAGGCGACTTGCAATCTCGCGCACGACCCGCTCGGCCACCTGCGCCTTCGAGCCGCGAAGCCGAAGGTCCTTGAAAAACTCCAGCGCCGCCTTCAACGGCCAGGCCGATACTTCCTGCAGAGTCTGGTCCGCGACCTTCACGTGGCGCGCTTCGCGCCGCAGGCGCGCGCCGCCGCACTCGGGGCAGGCGCGCACGTTACGCAGCTTGGCGAGCTCCTCGCGCACCGTGGCGGAATCGGTCTCGCGGTAGCGGCGCTCGTGGTTCGGAATCACGCCCTCGAACGCGTGCTCCTTGATCGACGCGCGGCCGCGCTCCGTGAGGTAGCGGAAAGCGATCTTTTCCTTTCCCGAGCCGTGCAGCACCAGCCGCTGGACGCGGTCGTCGAGCGCTTCCCACGGCGTCTCGATGTCGAAGCGGTAATGCTTGGCGAGCGATTCGAGCATCGCGTAGTAGAACTGGTTGCGCCGGTCCCAGCCGCGGATCGCTCCGCTCGCGAGCGACAGGTTGGGATGCGCCACGATGCGCCTCGGGTCGAAGAACTCGACCGTGCCCAGGCCGTCGCAGCGCGGGCACGCGCCCATCGGGTTGTTGAAGGAAAAGAGCCTCGGCTCGAGCTCGGGCAGCGAATAATCGCAAGCCGGGCAGGAAAAGCGCGCGGAGAAGAGGTGCTCCTTGTTGTTGTCGCTCTCGAGCACGACGACCTTGCCGTCGGCATGCCGCAGCGCGGTCTCCAGCGACTCGGCCAGGCGCTGGCGCGCATCGGGCCGAACCCGCAGCCGGTCGACCACCACGTCGACCGAATGCTTCGCGTTCCGCGCCAGGCGCGGCACCGCGTCGAGCTCGTGCACCGCGCCGTCGATGCGCACGCGCGTGAATCCCTGCGCGCGCAGCTCTTCGAGCAGGTCGGCCTGCTCGCCTTTGCGCCCGGCGATCACCGGCGCGAGGATCATGATGCGGCTCTCTTCCGGCAACGCGCTCACCTGGTCGACCATCTCGGCCACGGTCTGCGCCTCGAGCGCGAGCTGGTGCTCCGGGCAGTACGGCGTGCCGGCGCGCGCATAGAGCAGGCGCAGGTAATCGTGGATCTCGGTCACCGTGCCGACCGTCGAGCGCGGGTTGTGGCTCGCCGCCTTCTGCTCGATGGCGATCGCGGGCGAGAGGCCCTCGATCAGGTCGACCTCGGGCTTGGCCATCAGCTCGAGGAACTGGCGCGCGTAGGCCGAGAGCGACTCGACGTAGCGGCGCTGGCCTTCGGCGTAAAGCGTGTCGAACGCGAACGAGCTTTTTCCCGAGCCCGAGAGCCCGGTGATCACCACCAGCCGGTTGCGCGGCAGCTCGACGCTGAGGTTCTTGAGGTTGTGGGTGCGCGCGCCGCGAACGCGGATGGAATCCATGCTGCAGTTTTCGAAGTAAAACCGGTTACTATAGCGCGCTTCGCATTCGCGCCTCTACGTTTCTCCATCCATGAATCCAACCGAGCTGCGCGCGGGCATGAGCCTCGCCGGCGTGTTCGGCCTCCGCATGCTCGGCCTGTTCTTCATCCTTCCGGTGCTCGCCGTGCACGCGCCGAGCATTCGCGGCGGCGATGACCTGACGCTCGTCGGCATGGCGCTCGGCATCTATGGCCTGGCGCAGGGAATCCTGCAGATACCTTTCGGCATGGCGTCCGACGCGTGGGGGCGAAAGCCCGTGCTCTACGCGGGGCTCGCGATCTTCGCCGCGGGAAGCTTCCTCGGCATCGTCGCCGACGACATCTGGACCGTGATCGCCGCGCGCACGCTGCAGGGCGCGGGCGCGATCTCGTCGGTCGCGATGGCGCTCGCCGCCGATCTCACCCGCGAGCAGCATCGCACCAAGGTGATGGCGATGATCGGTTCGATGATCGGCCTGATGTTCGCGCTGTCGCTCGTGGGCGCGCCGCTTCTTTACCGCGCGATCGGCATGGAGGGCCTGTTCGCGCTCACCGGCGTGCTTTGCCTAATCGCGATGGCGGTGGTGAAGTTCTACGTTCCCGATCCGCCGCAGGCGGTCCGTGCCGCGCGCGCCGCCGGCTCGGTGCGCGCCGCGGTGCTGGATACCGAGCTGCTGCGGCTGAACGCCGGCATCTTCATTCTTCATATCGTGCTTTACGCGATGTTTGTGGTCGTGCCGCCGCTCGTGGTGCAGGCCGGACTCGCGCTGCCCGAGCACTGGAAGATCTATCTGCCGGTGGTGCTCGGCTCGTTCGTGCTGATGACGCCGGCCATTCTGTATGCGGACCGGCGCAACGCCTCCAAGCCGGTGCTGCTCGCAGCGGTCCTGCTGCTGCTCGCGATGGAAGCAGCGCTTGCCGCGTTTGGCGGCGGCATCGCCTTGCTCGCGGCGCTGATGCTCGGGTTTTTCGTTGCGTTCAACGTGCTCGAAGCGCTGCTGCCTTCGCTCGTTTCGCGCATCGCCCCGGTGCGGGGCCGCGGGGTGGCGATCGGTGTCTACAATACGACGCAGACGCTTGGCGTCTTCTTCGGCGGCCTCGTCGGCGGCACGGTCGCTGCGCGTTACGGGACTACTGGAGTATTCGCGGTGTGCGCCGTCCTGGTCGCTGTATGGCTACTGCTTGCCGTCGGCATGCGCCGGCCGCCCGTGCCGGTCAACGAGCTTTCGAGTCTTACGTTTTCCATCGCATCGGGAGTGAATCTCGAGGAGCTGGGCGAGGCGCTCGCGCGGGTGCGCGGCGTGCGCGAAGCCGAGGTGCTGGCCGCGGAACGCATCGCGCGGCTGAAGGTAGTGCCCGGGCAGTGGGATGAGCATAGAGTGCGTAAACTGATTACTGGGGAGGTGTGACATGGCTTCAGTGAACAAGGTGATCATTGTCGGCAACCTGGGCGCGGACCCAGAAACGCGTTACATGCCCAACGGCGACGCCATAACGAACATTCGGGTCGCTACCACGGATCGCTGGAAGGACAAGCAAAGCGGAGACATGAAGGAGGCCACCGAGTGGCACCGCATCGCGTTCTTCGGCAAGCTCGCCACGATTGCCGGCGAGTATCTCAAGAAGGGCTCGCAGGTTTACGTGGAAGGTAGCCTGCGCACGCGAAAGTGGCAGGACAAGGATGGCCAGGATCGCTACACGACCGAAATCCGCGCCGACGTGATGCAGATGCTCGGGCGGCGTGAAGGCGGCGGCGAGCCCCGGGAGCATGCGATGGATGCCAAAACGGCGGAACCGCGCGGTTCAGTCCCGGCAGCGAAGAAGCAGGCCGGCAAGTTCGACGACATGGAAGACGATATTCCTTTCTGAAATCAGCGATATAATCGCGCCCATGCCAATCTACGAATATCGCTGCGGGGCGTGTGGCCAGGAGCACGAAGTCCTGCAGAAGGTAAGCGAGCCCCCGCTCACTGAATGTCCGGCGTGCGGCAAGCCGAAGCTGCAGAAGCTCGTCAGCGCCGCCGGGTTTCAGCTGAAGGGCAGCGGCTGGTATGCGACCGACTTCAAGGGCGGCGGCAAGAAGCCGGAAGAGAAGAAGCCCCCAGCCAAGGCCGAAGGCAAAGCCGAAGCCAAAGCTGAAAGCAAAGCCGAAACAAAATCTGACTCGAAGCCCGCGTCCACGACCGCAACCACGGACTGACCCGAGCTAGAGTGCTGATCGGCCCGGCGCGAGCCGGGCCTTTTCATTTCCGGGAAGCGTGAAGAAATATCTCATCACCGGTCTGCTGATCTGGATCCCGCTGGTCATCACCATCTGGGTGCTGAAGCTGGTGGTCGACGTGCTCGACCAGTCGCTGCTGCTGCTGCCGGCGGCGCTGCACACCGAGAACTGGCTCGGGGTGCACATTCCCGGGCTGGGCGCGATCCTCACCATCGTGATCGTGTTCCTGACCGGCGTATTCGCCACGAACTTCTTCGGCGCGCAGCTGGTGGAGCTCTGGCACGAGATCCTGCACCGCATCCCGGTGGTGAACTCGATCTACTCGAGCGTCAAGCAAATCTCCGACACGCTGTTCTCCTCGAGCGGCCAGGCGTTCCGCAAGGCGCTGCTGGTGCAATGGCCGCAGGAGGGCATGTGGACCATCGCGTTTCTCACCGGCACGCCCGGCGGCGGCGTGGCGAATCACCTGCCGCCCGACTCGGTCGCGGTCTACGTGCCGACCACGCCGAACCCCACTGGCGGCTACTTCGTCATCATTCCGCGCAAGCATGTGATCGAGCTCGACATGAGCGTCGACCAGGCGCTGAAGTACATCATCTCCATGGGCGTCGTGCCGCCCCAGAAATGAATGCGTAGTCACTATTGCGGTGAATTGCGCGCCGAGCTGGTCGATCGCACGGTCACGCTCTGCGGCTGGGCGCACCGGCGGCGCGACCACGGCGGCGTGATCTTCATCGACATGCGCGACCGCGGAGGGCTGGCGCAGGTGGTGTTCGATCCCGACCGCCGCGACGCCTTCCATACCGCGGAGCGCGTGCGCTCCGAGTACGTGCTGAAAGTCACCGGCAAGGTGCGCCGCCGCCCCGCGGGCACGGTGAATGCGGAGCGCCCCAGCGGCGAGGTCGAGGTGCTGGCGCACGAAGTCGAGATCCTCAACGCTTCGGCGCCGCCGCCGTTCCAGATCGACGACGAGAACCTTTCCGAAACGGTGCGCCTGGAGAACCGGGTGCTGGATCTGCGGCGCGAGCCGATGCAGCGCAACCTGCGCCTGCGGCATCGCGCGGCGATGGCGACGCGGCGCTTCCTCGATGAGCACGGCTTCGTCGATATCGAGACGCCGGTCCTTTACAAGTCGACGCCCGAGGGCGCGCGCGAGTTCCTGGTGCCTTCGCGCATGCACGACGGGCACTTCTACGCGCTGCCGCAGTCGCCGCAGCTCTTCAAGCAGCTGCTGATGGTGGCCGGCTTCGACCGCTACTACCAGATCGTGAAGTGCTTCCGCGACGAGGACCTGCGCGCCGACCGGCAGCCCGAGTTCACGCAGATCGACATCGAGACCTCGTTTCTCGCCGAGGGCGAGATCCGCGAGCTGATGGAGGAGCTCGTGCGTTTCGTGTTCCGCGAGGCCGCGGCGATCGAGCTGCCCGCGCCGTTCCCGGTGCTGACCTACGACGAAGCGATGCGCGACTACGGCAGCGACAAGCCGGACCTGCGCGTGCCGCTCAAGCTCGCCGAACTCACCGACGCAGTGCGCGACGTGGATTTCAAGGTGTTCTCCGGCCCGGCGAACGCCCTCGGCGGGCGCGTGTGCGCGCTGCGCGTGCCGGGAGGCGGCGCGCTCACCCGCGGCGAGCTCGACGCCTACGGCGAATATGCCAAGACCCTCGGCGCCAAGGGCCTCGCCTGGATCAAGGTGAACCAGCGCGCGAAGGGCGCGGAAGGCCTGCAGTCGCCGATCGTGAAAAATCTGCACGCGCGCGCGCTTTCCGCCATTCTTGAGCGAACTTCCGCCGAGGACGGCGACGTCATTTTCTTCGGCGCGGACGAAGCCGACGCGGTCGCGGCCTACATGGGCGCGCTGCGCCAGAAGGTCGGCCACGACCGGGGCCTTGCGACAAAGGTTTGGCGACCGCTGTGGGTGGTCGATTTCCCGATGTTCGAGCTCGACCCGGAGTCGCGCGAGTGGAAGGCGCGCCACCATCCCTTCACCAGCCCGAAGGACAGCCACGAGCAGTACATCGAATCCGCGCCCGGCAAGGCGTACGCCAAGGCCTACGACATGGTGCTGAACGGCTGGGAGCTCGGCGGCGGTTCGGTGCGCATCCACCGCCCCGAGGTCCAGCAGAAAGTCTTTGCCGCAATGAAGATCCCCAAGGAGGAGCAGCGGGCGAAATTCGGCTTCCTGCTCGACGCGCTGCAATACGGCGCGCCGCCGCACGGCGGCATCGCCTTCGGCTTCGACCGCATGGTCACGCTGATGGCGGGCGCGGAGGCGATCCGCGACGTGATCGCGTTCCCGAAGACCCAGCGCGGCCAGGACCTGCTCACCGGCGCGCCCACGCCGGTCAGCGAGCAGCAGCTGCGCGAGCTGCACCTGCGCCTGAGGAACCCGCCGAAGCCGTGAGGTGGCTGGCCGCGGCGGCGTTGGGGTTCTGTCTCAGCGCGCTTGCGCTGTCGAACGAGATCGCCGCGACGCAGCTGCCCGGAGAGGCCCGGCAGACCCTCGTGCTGATCAAGGCCGGCGGACCGTTTCCGCACACGCAGGACGGCAAGACCTTCCGCAACCGCGAGAAGCTTCTGCCGCGGCACGAGCGCGGCTATTACCGCGAGTACACGGTGAAGACCCCGGGCGCGAAGGATCGCGGCGCGCGGCGCATCGTCGCCGGCCGCGGCGGAGAGTTTTACTACACGGAAGACCACTACCGCAGCTTCAGGCGCATCATCGAATAAATGGGAAAGTTGCTCGCCCGGCTGCAGGATGCTTCGCGCTCCGGCGTCTACCGGGCAAGGCGCGCCGACGAGATCATGGACGCCGTGAAAGACAGCAAGCTCGTGCGCGCGAGAATCCGGTTCGCGGACAAGGAAAGCCTGCTCAGGAACATCGCCGCGGCGCTCGACTTCCCGAGCTGGTTCGGACACAACTGGGATGCGCTCGAAGACTGCCTCTCCGACCTGCCGGGCGAGGGCCACGTGCTGCTGATCGAGAATGCCAAGGCGGGCGACGATCTCGGCGTGCTGATCGACGTGCTGCGCTCGAGCGCGAGCTCCCGGGCGGCGCGCGGCAAGCCGTTCTTCGCGGTGTTCATCGATCCGGCGCGCGAGCTCGAGCTGCCGCCGCTCTTCACCGAGAAATGAAGCTGCCGCTCTCCGTGCTGGTCGTGGTGCACACCGCGCAGCGCGAGGTGCTGCTCCTCGAGCGCGCAGCGCGCCCCGGGTTCTGGCAATCGGTCACCGGCTCGCTCGAGCGGCCGGAGGAGCCCTGCGCGGAGGCGGCGGCGCGCGAGCTGCAGGAGGAAACCGGAATCGAGGCCCGCGGCGGCGGGCTCAGGCGCTGGCCGGTCGCCTACACTTTCGAAATCTACGCGCAATGGCGCCATCGGTTCGCGCCGGGCGTCACGCACAATACCGAGCGCCTGTTCAGTCTCGAGCTTCCCGCGCGCGCGCCGGTGACGATCGCGCCGAAGGAGCACACCGCCTTTGCCTGGCTGCCCTGGCGCGAGGCGGCGCGCAAGTGCTTCTCCTGGTCCAACCGCGATGCGATCCTCCTGATCGGCGGCGCGCTGCTCGCCGCGGGCTGCGCGAGCCGCGACGGGACCGGTTCCTCCCCGCTCGCCGCCCATCTCGACACCGGCCCGGCCGAAGTGCGGGAGTGCGCGCGGTGGTTCCGGGCGCTCGACGCCGAGATCGACGCCGCAGGCGTGCGCGATGCGCAGTACCGTCGGGTGCCCGGCTTTCCTCACCTGCGGGTCGACCGACTGCACGCCTCGCTGCGCGACCGCGCGTCGGAAAGCGACGCGGCACTGCGCGGGTTCGGCGAGCGCCTCGCCGATCTGGATCTCGAGTCGCGCGGCCATGAGCTGAAGAACCTGCGCACTTTGAACGAAAGTGCGCGCGCGCAGGCGCTGCGCCGCGCGCGCGATTGCAGCCGCTTGCTGCGCGGCGCGGATCTCGCCAGCCCGGAGGCGCGCGAAGCGCTGCTGCGCGCCGCGGTCGTGCCGGACTTTCATTCGGGCGCGGGGCGCTGGGAGCGGTTCGAGTCCAACCCAGCTGGGAGCCGTGTGCGCTACGCGCCGCCGAGCGCGCAGGTGCCGCGCGGCGTCGTGGCCGGCCTGCTCGGGCGGGCGGCGTTCGATCCGCTCGGCCACCCCGGCCTTTCCGAGCGCGAGCTCGACCGGCTGGCCGCGGTCTACGCGCCGAGCTTCGAGCTGGCGGTCGCGGGCGATCGCGACCGCTTCGGGCGGCTGCGCTGGCGCCGGGCGGCGGGAGCGCCCGAGGTCGACGCCGCGGAACCGGCGGTCTATGTCCAGGCGGCCTATGCGCGCTACCGAGAGCACGTGCTGCTGCAGCTCGTATATACAGTCTGGTTTGCCGGACCGTTCGACGGCGTGACATGGCGCGTGACGCTTGCGCCGGACGGCGAGCCGGTGGTTTACGACTCGGTCCATGGTTGTCGCTCGATCCAGGCGTTTTTCCCCACCGCGCGGGCGCGGCTCAAGGAGTCTTCGTTCGCGCCGCAGTCTCTGGGCCGGGTCGGCGACGGCGAGCGTCCCGTGGTGAGCCTCGCTTCCGGCACGCATTACGTCGAGCGGGTCGAGATCGTGCACGGCGCCGACAGCCTGGTGCGCTATGCGCTGCGGGCCTACGACGAGCTGCGCTCGCTGCCGCGCGCCGGCGGCGAGCACGCCAGCGCCTTCGGTCCGGACGGACGGCTTGCCGCGACCCAGTGCGTGCAGCATTTCGACGATGCCGACCGCTTCGAGCGGCGCTTCGAGCTCGATCTATGAAGAAACGCCTGCGCGTCGTCACGCTGAACATCCACAAGGGCCTGTCGCAGTTCAACCGGCGCCTGGTGATTCACGAGCTGCGCGACGGGCTGCGCGGGCTCGATCCCGATCTCGTGTTCCTGCAAGAGGTGCAAGGTCTCAACCAGCGCTTCGCGCTGCGCTTCGCCGGCTGTCCGATCGACCCGCAGCACGCGTTCCTCGCCGGCGGCGACTGGCAGCACGTGTATGGCTGCAACGCGGTCTACGACCACGGTCACCACGGCAACGCGATCCTGTCGCGCTTCGGCTTCCTTTCGTTCGAGAACAAGGACGTTTCCGACCATCGCTACGAGCGCCGCGGCCTGCTGCACAGCGTGGTGGCGGTGCCGGGCTGGCGGCGCAACCTGCATTGCGTGTGCGTGCACCTTTCGCTGCACGAGCGCGGCCGCAGCCGCCAGCTCGAAGCGATCTCGGGCCGGCTGGAAGAGCTCGCTTCGCGCGATCTGCCGATCATCATCGCGGGCGACTTCAACGACTGGCGCCACCGCGCCACCGCGATCCTCGAGCGCCGCCTCGGCATGACCGAGGCCACCGTCTCGCGCCATGGCCGCGTGCTCGCGACCTACCCGAGCCTGCTGCCGATCCTGCGCCTCGATCGCATCTACGTGCGCGGCTTCAAGGTGGTGTCGGCGCAGGTTCACCGCGGCAAGCCCTGGTCCATGCTTTCGGACCACCTCGCGGTCAGCGCAGAGCTCGAGCGCGCCTAGGACGGCTGCAGGATTTCGCCGCGGCGCAAGCGGCCGGCGCGTGCGACCCGGCAATACACGCCGAAATTACCGTCGAAGCGCTCGCTCAGCGTGCGCAACGGCTCGGGTCCGCGCCGCTCGCCCGTCGCCTGGTCGATGGTGGTCACTTCGCAACGGCCGCAAAGCTTGTCGCGTTCCAGGAGGACCTCGCTCCCTTCCAGTGCGGTCCAATCGCGCGCGCCTTCGAGCACCACATTGGGCCGGAAGCGCTCCATCCCGACCGGCGCCGGCAGGCGCGCATTGAGCTCCGAAAGCATGCCGTGGGTGGTCACCAGCACGGGCCGGGAATCGACGAATGCGCGCTGGGGTTTTCCATCGAGCGCCACGAAGCGTACCGGCGCGCCGAGATAATCCGCAGCCTCGCTGACGAGTTTTTCCGGCGCGGCCCGCGCGCGGACCTGGTTGCCCCACACGTCCACGCTGACAGTTTCCGCAAAGTCGGAGAAAGCCAGCGTCAGCTGCAGGAGGCCGCCGAGATCCAAGCGGATCGCGCGCGCGTCGAGCGCTGGAGAAATGGTCGCGAGCAACGGCTGATCGCGCTGGGTGAGCGCGCGGCCGTCCTCGGCCACGAAGGCGAAGCGCCGGTCGTTCTCCAGCCCGAGCGGACCGGCGGCCGCGTGCTCGAGGGCCAGCGCGCGGCAGGCCTTCACCGGATAGACGTACAGCGCCGCGATGCGCATCACTTTACGAGGCGCAGGCGCCCCTGGTCCAGCGCCGGCACCACCGGGAATGCGTCGCGACGGCAGGCGAACTCGACTTCGTGCGCGAGGCCGCGCGCCGCCATCATGCGCCCGACCCGGCAATCGAGCAGCGCGTCGGGCGCTCGGGCGTGCCGGTAGAGCGCGAGCGCGGCCTTGGCCGCATCCGAAAGATCGCCCACGTGCTCGCGGAAGCACTCGACGAAGTACCCGGCGCCGTAGAAGTCCTCGAGGTTGAAGTTGTTGCCCGAGCCGGAGCAGACGATGAGGATCGTCTCGCGCTCGTGGCGTGCCAGGATGTGCTCGGCGAGCGCGCGCGCATTGAGCAGGGCCCCGCAATAGACGCGCGCCGCGCGCGCGGGCTGCATCATCGCGACGGTGCCGTTGGTGGTCGAGTAGACGAGCGTTTTTCCTTCGACGCCGTGCTCGAGGAGGGCGAGCGGGGCGGGGTGCGCGAAGCCCGGCAGCGTCTCGGCATAGAGCTCGCCCGAGAGCACGTAGGAGTTCTCCGCAAGCTGCCGCGCGGCGGAACGCGCGGCGGCCTCGTCCAGCACCGGCAGCACCTCGGTCGCGCCATGCGCGAGCGCGCTGACCATGGTGGTGGTGGCGAAAAGGATGTCGAGCACCACCACGACCTTTCCCGGCACGCGCACCGAATCGAGCTCCTCCTTCCTGGTGAGGACGTGGAGCTTGTGATTCAGGTCAATTCTTGCGGCCAAAGAAACCCCAGCCTTCCATCGTCAGCACCAGGTCTCCGGCCTGGTTGACGGCTTCCCAGCGGTGCTTGACCAGACCGACGCCTTTGCGCGTGGTGGAGGCGCGCGATTCGAGCACGATGCGGCGGTAGCTGAGCGTGTCGCCTGCGCGCACCGGTTTCAGCCAGCGCACGTGGTCGATGCCGGGGGAGCCGAGACTCACCGTTTGGTTGATATAGCCGTCGCACATGAGGCGCATGCCGACCGCGCAGGTGTGCCAGCCGCTGGCGATCAGGCCGCCGAATATGCTCGCCCTGGCCGCTTCCCGGTCGGTATGAAAAGGCTGAGGGTCGAACTGGCGGCCAAAGGTCACGATCTCCTCCTCGGTGAACGTGTGCCGCCCGATGTCGGCCCGGTCGCCGACCTTGAAGTCTTCCCACCAGATCAAATTGCGATAAAGTGTAGTGCAAAGGAGGCGGGACATGCTGCGTTCGTTCACGGTGGGGCTGGCCGCGCTCGCGTTCGCCGCGGTTGGCAATTCGGGCGCCCACGCACAAACAATTAAGATCGCGATCCTCGGCCCGATGGCTTTCGTGCAGGGCGAGAATCACTGGGCGGGCGCGGAAATGGCGCGCGACGAGATCAACAAGGCCGGCGGCATCACGGTCGGCGGCAAGCGCATGCAGGTCGAGCTGATCCGCGCCGACACCAACGAGATGACTTCGGTGCCCGACGCGACCAACGCGGTCGAGCGCGTCATCACGCGCGACAAGGCCGACTTCCTGATCGGCGGCTTCCGCTCCGAGGCGGTGCTCGCGATGCAGGAAGTCGCCATGGACTACAAGAAGATCTTCCTCGGCGCGGGCGCGGCGCATTCCAAGCTGGGCGCGAACGTCGAGGCGAACTACGACCGCTACAAGTACTGGTTCCGCTACACGCCGACCAAGGACACCGATCTCGCGCGCACGCTGTTCGCGGTAATGGGCTCGATCGCGCAGCAGGTGCGCACCGAGCTCAAGACCGACGCGCCCAAGGTGGCGCTGCTCGCCGAGAAGGCGGTGTGGACCGAGGGGCTGATCGCCGCCGCGCAGAAGAACCTGCCGGCGATGAAGATGGACGTCGCCGGCCTGTGGCAGCCGTCGGCCACGGCAACGGACGTAACCGCGGAGCTCTCCGCCATCGACCGCTCGGGCGCGCACATCGTGTTCACGATGCTGTCGGGCCCGGTCGGCATTGTCGTCGGCCGCCAGATGGGCGAGCGCAACATGAAGGCGGTGGCCTGGGGGATCAACGTCGAGGGCCAGAAGGACGAGTTCTGGAAGGCGGCGGCGGGTAAGGCGCAGTTCGTCGCGACCCTCGACACCTACGCCGAGGTCGAGATGACGCCGAAGACCATTCCCTTCGTGCGCGCGTTCAAGCAGCGCTACAACAAGGCGCCGACCTACAACGCCGCGACCTACGACGCGATCATGTTCCTCCGGGCGAACATCGAGCAGGTCGGCTCGCTCGACGCCGACCGGCTGGTGGCGGCGATGGAGAAGGCCGAGCACGTCGGCACCGGCAGCATCGTGACCTTCGATAAGCGCCACGACCTGGTGTGGGCGGTCGGCAAGACCGCCGGCATCGCGGTGCAGTGGCAGGACGGGCAGAAGGTGCCGTTCTGGCCGCCGAACGTGAAAGGCATGAAGCCGTTCAAGCTGCCGGCGCGATAGCGCCAAGTTGCTACAAGACATACTTGTAACGGGTCTAGTAAACGGGGGCGTGTACGCGCTCCTGGCGATCGGCTTCTCGCTGATCTTCGGCGTTGCCCGCATCGTCAACATCGCGCACACCGCGTTCTACATGCTGGCGGCGTACTGCTTCTACACGCTGCTGGCGAAGACGGGGCTCGGCTTCCTGCTTTCCGGGCTGATCGCGGTGGGCGGCGTCACCGCCTTTTCGGTGCTCTGCTATCGGCTGGTGATCGAGCCGGTGCGCGAGCACGAGGCGGCGGTGCTGATCGCCACCATCGCCCTCGCGCTGATCTTCCAGGAGCTGATGCTCTTTACCTTCGGCGGGCACTTCCTCGGCATCCCGTCGACGCTCGAGGGCGCGGTGCGCCTGCTCGGCGTGAGCATCCCGTACCAGCGCCTGCTGATCCTCGCCGTCGCGGCCGCGATGCTGATCATCGTCTGGTATGTGCTCTATCGCACCCGCCTTGGCCTCGCGATCCGCGCCACCGCGAATGACCTGGAGGTGGCGAACCTCATGGGCATGAACGTGCACCGCGTCGCCATGGCGACGGTGGCGCTCTCGGTGTCGCTCGCCGCGGTCGCGGGCGTCGTGGTGGCGCCGGTGTTCGTGGTCGACCCCTTCATGTGGCTCGCGCCGCTCGTCACCATGCTCGCGATCGTCGTGCTCGGCGGGCTGGGGAGCCTGAAGGGCAGCCTGATCGGCGCGCTCATCATCGGCTACGTGGAGGCCATCACGGTGTTCGCCGTGCCGGCCGGCGCGTACCTCAAGGGAGCGGTGGCGCTGCTCATCATGGTCGTGGTGCTGCTCGCGCGTCCGGAGGGACTGTTCGGCGTGGCGTTCGAGGAGGAGCGCTGATGTACTGGCTGCGCAGGGGGTGGGCGGAGCTCCGGAACGAGGTCTTCGTTCTTCCCTCGCGCACCCTGGTGCTGGTCTGGGCCCTGGCGCTGCTCGCGCTGCCCGCGGTCTACGGCGATGCGTACGTGCTGCGCATCCTCACCATGACCTGCATCTTCGCGATCTTCGCCGCGAGTTGGGACCTGCTTGCCGGCTATACCGGGCAGGTGAACTTCGGCCACGCGCTGTTCTTCGGCGCGGGCGCGTACACGTCGGCGCTGCTCTCGCTCAAGCTCGGGCTTTCGCCCTGGCTCACGATCTGGGCGGGCGCGGCGGTCGCGCTCCTCTTCGGCTTCCTCGCCGGCTACCTGTGCCTGCGGCTGCGCGGCTCGTATCTTTCGCTCGCCACGCTCGCCTTCCCGCTGATCGCGCTTGGCATCCTGTTCGCCTTTCCGGACTTCTCCGGCGGCGAGCTCGGCATCTCCGGCCTGCGGCGGCTCGTCGTGACCCCGACCGGGAACTACTACATCGCGGTGATCTCGATGCTGGCCGTGGTGTTCGGGCTGTGGCTGCTGGCGGACTCGAAGTTCGGCATCGTGCTGCACGCGATCCGCGACGACGAGGTCGCGGCGCGCGCCTCCGGCATCAACACGCTGCGCTACAAGCTTGCGGTGTTCGCGCTCGCCGGCGCCGCGGCCGGCTTCGCCGGCGCGCTCTTCGCCCATTACCTGCGCGTGGCCGGCCCCTCGACGCTCGAAGTCTCCCTTTCCTTTCAGGTGGTGATCTGGGGCATCTTCGGCGGCGTGGCCACCATCTATGGCCCGGTCGCCGCGGTATTCCTGCTCTATCCGTTGACCGAGTGGCTCGGCAGCTTCCGGGCGTTCGGCGAGCTGCGCCTGCTGATCTTCGCCATCATCGTGCTGCTCGTGCTGCTCTTCATGCCGCGCGGGCTGACGCCCTGGGTGCGCGACAAGATCGAGACGCAATGCCCCCGCTGCAAGCAGAGGAACGGCAGCTGGAAGAGCGTGTGCCGCCTTTGCGGCGCTTCGCTACAGGCCCAGGTACCCGGCGCGGAGCGTCTCGTCGGCCATCAGTGATTGCGCCGAGCCCTCGGCGATGATGCGCCCCTGCGACAGCACGTAGCTGCGGCGCGCCATCCGGAACACCTGCCCGACTTCCTGCTCCACCAGCAGCACCGGCACGCCCTCGGCGTGGATCTTGCCGATCGCGGCGAACAGCTCCTCGCGAATGCGCGGCGCGAGCCCGAGCGAGGGTTCGTCGATCGCCAGCAGCTTGGCCTCGAACATCAGCGCGCGCGCAGTGGCGAGCATCTGCTGCTCGCCGCCCGACAGCGTGCCGGCGATCTGGGTCTTTCTTTCCGCCAGGCGCGGGAACAGCGCGAACGCATGATCGAGGCGGCGCTGCGTCTCATTCTGGTTTTTCGACAGGAACGCCCCCGCAAGCAGGTTTTCGAGGACGGTCAGCTCGCGGAACGGGCGGCGCCGTTCGGGGCAGTGCACCAGCCCGCGCATCCGGATCTCGTGCGGCGCCAATCCGTCGATGCGCTCGCCCGCGAGGCTCACCTCACCCTCGAGCACGATGTCGCCGGTGGTGCCGCGCTTCATGCGCTCCTCGAAGCGCACCAGCCCCGAGATCGCGCGCAGCAGGGTGGACTTGCCGGCGCCATTGGGCCCGACCAGGCCGACGAACTCGCCGTCGCTCACCGCGAGCGACACGCCGTTCAGGATCTGCGCCTTGTCGTAGCGCACGCGGAGGTTCTTCACCTCAAGCAGCGGCATGCTCGCTCCCCAGGTAAGCCTCGATCACCTTCGGATTCTTCACCACTTCAGCCGGCGCGCCGTCGGCGATGATCTCGCCGTAGTCGATCACGATCACGCGGTCGACGATCGACATCAGCTCCTTCAGCTTGTGCTCGATCATCAGCACGGCCGGGCCTTCGGAGTGCAGCCGTCCGAAGCGCCCACCTTTGTGCAGGCGGCGGATCGATTTCGCCAGCAGCTCGGATTCCGCGGGGTTCAGCCCGCCGAGCGGCTCGTCGAGCAGCAGGAGCTCCGGCTCGGTGGCGATCGCGCGCGCGACTTCGAGGCGCTTGAGGTCGCCCTGCGAGAGCGCCGAGGCCGGCTCGAGCGCCATGTCGGAGATGCCGACGAACTCGAGCGCGTCCATCGCCTTCGCCTCGATGCTCTTCACCCATTCGCCGCGGCGGCGCGCGCGCGGCGCGACCAGCGGCACCATCACGTTGGCGATGATCGGCAGGTGGCGGAACGGCCGCGTGTTCTGGAAGGTGCCGGCGATTCCGCGCTCGACGATGTCCCACGGCCTGAGCGGCGTGATGTCCTCGCCGTTGAATACGATGCGCCCGCTGTCGGGACGCAGGATCTTGGTAATCAGGCGCAGCAGCGTGGTCTTGCCGGCGCCGTTCGGCCCGATTAGGCCGACGATTTCGTCGCGCCGCAGCGCGAAGCTGACCTTGTTGACCGCGGTCAGGCCGCCGAAGCGTTTGATCAGCCCTTCAACCGAGAAAAAGGGCTGCTGCGGATTCAAACCTTGCTCTCGTCGCGCAACTCGCGCCGCGACACTTTGCCCACGTCGGTCTTCGGCAGCTCGCCGCGGAACTCCACGATGTGCGGCACCTTGTACTCCGCCAGGCTCTGCCGGCAGTAGGCTTTGATCTCCTCCTCGGAGAGCTTGCCGCGCGCATCGCCCTGCAGCACCACGATCGCCTTGATGCGCTGCCCGACCGCCGGGTCGGGCACGCCAATCACGCCCGCCGCCTTCACTTGCGGATGGGCATAGAGCACGTCCTCGACGTCCTTCGCGAAGATCGAGTAGCCCTTGAACTTGATCAGGTCCTTGGAGCGGTCGTAGAAGTGGAAGTAGCCCTCGTCGTCCATGCGCACCACGTCGCCGGTGCGCATCCAGCGCACGCCGCCCTTGTCGACGAACGCGCGCGCGCTCTCCTCGGTGCGCTTCCAGTACCCCTGCATCACGTTCGCGCCGCACAGCACGAGCTCGCCGGTCTCCCCCGGCGGCACGAACTCCAGCGTGTCGGCATTCATCACCGCGGCCTGCATGCCCGGGATCGGGCAGCCGAACGAGCCGCTCTTGGGCCGGTGCAGCGGATTCACGTGGCTCGTGGCGCAGGTCTCGGACAGGCCGTAGCCCTCGATGATGTTCGAGCCGGTGCGCTTCGCCCAGCCCTGCATGGTCGATTCGTGCAGCGTGTCGGCGCCCGAGAGCACGAGCTTGAGGCGCTTCCAGTCGGTCTTGTTGGTGTCCTTGTGATCCTTGAGGTACTCGTAGAGCGTCGGTACGCCGTAGAACACCGTCGCACGATAGCGCTCCATCGCCTCGAGGATCGCCTCGGTGTCCGGGCTGGTGAACAGCACGAGCAGGTTTCCCTGGCACAACCCCTGCAGCATGATCACCACCTGGCCGTAGATATGGAAAAAGGGCAGGAAAGCAAGGATCACTTCCTTGCCCGGCTCGAAGACCGAGAACGCGGCCTGCGCCATGGCTTGCGCCGCCACCAGGTTGTAGTGCGTGAGCATCACGCCCTTGGGATTGCCGGTCGTGCCGCCGGTGTAGGGCAGCGCCGCAAGGTCGGTCCGGGGATCGATCGTCACGGCGGGCGGCTTGGCCGGGTACTTCTTCAGCAGGTCCTGCAGCCAGTGGACCTTGCCTTGAATCTCCGCCTTCTTGGAAAAGAGCCGCTTCAGCGCCGGCAGGTACTCGTTGACGTTCGTCACCACGACGAGGTCGGGCGCGGCGCCGGACTTCGCCACCTTCTCGTGCAGGATGTCCTGGCAGATGATGGCGCGCGCGCCGCTGTCCTCGAGCTGGTAGCGCACCTCGTGGCTGGTATAGACCGGGCTAATCGGCGTGACGGTGGCGCCGCACTTCAGCGCTGCGAAGTAGGCGATGATGAACTGCGGGCTGTTCAGCAGGTACAGCGCCACGCGGTCGCCCTTCTTCACGCCAAGATCGGCGAGCGCGCAGGCGAGGCGGTCGGTGGCGTCGCGCAGCTCGCCATAGCTGATCGAGCGTCCGTAGAACACCACCGCCGCGCGCTGGGGCGCGCGCTCGGTCGCTTCGTCGAACGCCTGGGCGACCGATTTCAGCGGAACTTCGGCCGTGGCGGGCACTCCGTTCTGGTAGTGCGCGAGCCACGGTCTCGCCAGATAGGTGTCAATTGCCGACATCGGTAGACTCCTCCCGTCCTTCCGATTTCAACGATTCTAACTTCGATGGATGAGATCGTCGCCCGCAGCCTCGCCAGGTGGCCGAACGTGCCCGCGGTGTACGGCTGGCTCGAGCTTGACCGCCGCGGCAACTGGTTGATTAAGGGAGAGCGCATCGGCAATGCGGCGCTGCGCGATTTCATCGCTCGCAACTACGAGGCCGACGAGCGCGGGCGCTGGTTTTTCCAGAACGGGCCGCAGCGGGTCTACGTCAAGCTCGCCTATGCGCCGCTCGTGGTGCACTACGAGGGCCAGCACCTGTTCGATCATTGCGGCCGGCCGTTCGTGCCGAAGCACACCTTCCAGGACGACGAGGGCTCGGTGCTGCTCGAAGGCGAGCGCGGACTCGCCTTGCTGGACGACCGTGACCTCGAGCGCTACGCGGATCTGGCCGAGCGGCTGCCCCGCCTCGCGCGCAGCGAAGTCGAAACCCGTTTCGCCTTCGTTTCCGACCCCGCACAAGCGTTGCGCTGACCCACTTTCCTCTTTATAATCCGGCCTCTTTTTCGGGTCGGGGCGGCCTACGGGGAGCTAAGACGAGGCCGCCTATTTCGTTTCTGGATACGCAAAAACATGCCCACGGTCAACCAGTTAGTGCGTGAAGGGCGCGTCGCCAAGCGCGCCAAGTCGAAGGTCCCGGCGCTTGCCGGCTCGCCGCAGAAGCGGGGGGTCTGCACCCGGGTCTATACGACCACGCCCAAGAAGCCGAACTCCGCGCTGCGCAAGGTTGCGAAGGTGCGCCTTACGAACGGCTTCGAGGTGATCGGTTACATCGGCGGCGAGGGCCACAACCTGCAGGAGCACTCGGTGGTCCTGATCCGCGGCGGGCGCGTCAAGGACCTGCCCGGCGTGCGCTACCACATCGTGCGCGGCTCTCTCGACACGCAGGGTGTGAAAGACCGCAAGCAGGGTCGCTCCAAGTACGGCGCCAAGGCGCCCAAGTCTGCCTAGGAAACTATGCCTCGACGCAGAGAAGTCCCCAAGCGCGAAATTCTCCCCGACCCGAAGTTCAGCAACGTCGAGGTCGCGAAGTTCGTCAACGTGCTGATGACCCGCGGCAAGAAGTCGGTCGCCGAGCGCATCATTTATGGCGCGCTCGACACCATCAAGTCGAAGTCGGGCAAGGACCCGATCGAGGTGTTCACCCAGGCGGTACAGAACGTGAAGCCGGTGGTGGAAGTGAAGAGCCGGCGCGTCGGCGGCGCGAACTACCAGGTGCCGGTCGAGGTGCGCCCCGTGCGGCGCGTGGCGCTCGCGATGCGCTGGATCCGCGAGGCGGCGCAGAAGCGCGGCGAGAAGTCGATGATGGTTCGCCTGGCCGGCGAGCTCCAGGAAGCGGCCGAGGGCCGCGGCGGTGCGATGAAGAAGCGGGAAGAGGTCCATCGCATGGCTGAAGCGAACAAGGCCTTTTCCCACTACAGGTTCTAAGGAATGGCTGTGGCGCGCAAGACCCCTATCGAGCGTTATCGGAACATCGGCATCTCGGCGCACATCGACGCCGGGAAGACGACCACGACCGAGCGCATCCTGTTCTACACCGGCGTCAACCACAAGATCGGCGAAGTGCACGACGGCGCCGCGACGATGGACTGGATGGAGCAGGAGCAGGAGCGCGGCATCACCAT
>DASRIR010000277.1:0-2342 GCA_035649875.1 Burkholderiales bacterium
GGCGCGCTCGATCGCGCGCGCGAGCTCGTCGGCGGCCGCGGGCCGGTAAGGCTCGGAGAGCTGCGACACGATCAGGGCGTAGACCCACTCGCTGTCGGTGGTGCCGTGGATCTGCGACCGGAACACGGGCTTGATTTCGCCCGCCAGCAGGGATTTCATTTCGGCGAAGCGCGCGAGGTCGCCGTTGTGCGCGAGCACCAGCGGCACATTGCTGAAGTGGAACGGGTGGCAATTCTGCAGCGAGATCTCGACGCGCGTGTGATACGCCACGCCGCGGACGTGGGCGAGAAGGCACGCGGCGCGGACTTTCTCGGCCAGGTGCTTCAGGTTGCGGTCGAAAACCGGCAGCTGCTGCGAATAGTACGAGTAGGGTCGCTCGGGATCGTTGCTCGCCGGATCCCAGGCGCGCAGGCCGAACCCGGCGAGGTTCAGCATGTTGAGCATCTTCGGCATGTACGACTGGCGCACCAGCGCGGAGTCGGGCTGGTAGAGGAAGTTGTCGAGCAGCACGGGCTCGCCGAGATAGAGCAACGCGCGGCACATGGAGCGCAGTGTATAGAATCCCGGCGAGCATGAATGTCATCACCCACCTGCTCGCGCCGGACGGGGCGATTCCGAACCATCCGCGCTGGCCGCTGCTGGTCTATCCCGGCGCGGTGGCGTATCCCACGCCGGAGGAATTCGAGAAGATCTTCGCGCAGAACCGCTGGCCGCCCGCGTGGCGCAACGGCGTGCACCCGTTCCACCACTACCACAGCAACGGCCACGAGGTGCTCGGCATCTACAGCGGAGAGGTGACGGTCAAGTTCGGCGGCGACGCCGGCGTCACGCTGACGGCGAAGCCGGGCGACGTGATCGTGCTGCCGGCGGGCACCGGGCACAAGAAGCTCGCGTCGAAGGGGTCGCTCGGCGTGGTGGGCGCGTATCCGGAAGGACAGCATCCGGACACCTGCATGCCGTCGTTCGCTCGATTGACGAAGAGCGCGGCGGCAGTGGCCGAAGTGGCGCTGCCGGCGGCCGATCCGGTCTACGGGCCGGTGGGACCGCTGTTCGACTACTGGAAGTAGCGGCTATTTGCCGGCGAGTGGCTTGAGCAGCGCGGCGCGCACCTTTTCGTTGCCGAGCGGCACGTTGGAGACGCGCCTGGTCTGGTCTTTCTTCAGCACGATCATGTTGTGGTGGAAGGCGATGTGGCCGATCTCGGGCTCGGTGTCGAAGCTCGGCGTGTGGAGGAATTCGGCGTGGTTCACGCTGTCGGCGAGCGACTTGAAGAAGCGCATGCAGGACTTTTCGTACCCCGGCGAGCCGGGCATGCCGCCGCCGTAGGAAGGCCAGTACGAGGTCTGCACGTCTTCGACCACGTACCAGCCGCCGTCCCTCACGAATGGCCACAGGATGCGGAAGGACTCGACCTGGTGGGCGTTGAGGTGGCTTCCATCGTCGATGATGAAGTCGAACGGGCCGAGCTCGCCGGCGAGCTTGTGCAACTTCTCGCGGTCGACCTGCGAACATTGGAATACCTGGATGCGTCCCTTGGAGAGGGCGGTCTTGTCCTCGATGTCGAGGCCGTAGATGCGGCCCTTGCGGAAGTACGCTGCCCACATGAGGAGCGACTCGCCGCCGAGGTCGCGGCCGTAACCGCCGACGCCGAGCTCGAGCAGCGTCACGCGCTTGCGCCGCAGCGGCCGCGCGAGCGCCTCGTACACCGTCGTGTAATGGTGCAGGCCGTACTTGTCGGTGCCGCAGAGGGCGGCGAGGAGGTCGAGACCGGCGCCGAGCATTCCGGCGAGCGCCGCCCAGCCCTTGAAGCGCCGGTCGGTGGCGAGCGCCACCGGGTCCTGCGCGAAGCGCGGGAACTGGTCCGGGATCGCCCTGCGCTCGCGCCGCGTCTGAAAGACGAGCCGCGCCAGGCGGCTCACGGCTTGTCGTCAGACCGGCCGGGCATTCTCTTCCAGGCGGTCGGTGGCCGGCGGCGGCGTGCGCGAAAGGGTGGAGAGCTGCGCGCGCAGCGCCGGGGTCATGTCGATCTTCACCGAGTCGAGCGACGCGCGCAGCTGATCGAGGCTGCGGGCGCCGACGATCGGCGCGGTGATCGCGGGATGCGCGCCCACCCAGGCCACCGCGGCGCTGATCGGGTGCCAGCCGCGCTCCTTGCAGAAGCCGACGAACCTGGCCGCAGTCTCGTGCATCCATTCGTCGCCATAGCGCACTTGGTACGCCTTGTTGGCGGTGTGGCGTCCGGTGGCGCCGGCCTGCAGGTAGCGGCCGGAGAGCAGGCCGCCGCCCGCCGGGCTGTAGGCGACCACGCCGAGGCCGTTCGCCTGCGCCATGGGCAGCAGCTC
>DASRIR010000278.1:0-10824 GCA_035649875.1 Burkholderiales bacterium
CTCCGCCTCGGCGACGCTGCGGTACTTGCCGACCGCCATCACCGGCGCTTCGTGGCCGCTCTCACGCAGCCCGCGCCGGATCTCGCGCGAGATCTCGCGGAACGGCGCCGGGTCGAAGTGCATGTCGGCGAACTGCGTGGCAAGCGAGTAGCTCATGTGATAGGCCGAGTGCGACACGTTGACGAAATCGAGCGCCACCGCGGCGAAGATCTTCGGCAGCATCGACAGGCTGTCGGCGAGCGTGAGGCCGCCTTCGATGAACTCGTCGCCCGAGAAGCGGATGCCGACCGTCACATGCCGTCCGACGGCGGCGCGCACCGCTTTCAAGACCGCGACGGGAAAGCGCAGGCGGTTCTCCTCGGAGCCGCCGTACTGGTCGGTGCGCACGTTGGAGGCCGGCGACAGGAACTGCTGCAGCAGGTGGCCGTGTCCGAGGTGCACCTCGAAGCCGTCCATGCCGGCCTCCAACACGTTCTTCGCCGTGACGACGTGCGCGTCGATCACCGCGGCCATGTCCTCCTCGTTCACCACATGGGGCGGCGAGCCGGTCGGCGACCAGCGCACCGCCGACGGGCCGAACGACGCGGTGCGCTCCCAGTCGCCCTCGATCTGCCGCCCGAGGTGGATGACCTGGCCGAAGAGCTTCGCACCCTCGGCATGCACCGCCTCCGCGCAGCGCGCGAAGGCCGGAATCGACGCGCGGTCGTAGCCGGCCACGCCTTGCGGCCGGCCGAGGCTCTCGCGCGCCACGCGGATCGATTCGAAAATGATCAGGCCCGCTCCGCCGCGTGCCCGCGCGCGGTGATATTCGACATGGCGCGCGCTCGGCATGTGCTTCTCGCCGAAGTTGGTGGTGTGCGCCGGCACGAACAGCCGATTGCGCAGCTCGAGACGGCCCACGCGCATCGGCTGCCGGGAAAGCGGATAGTTCATTCGATCTTTCCGAGGATCGGCGGCTGCCCGATGCGGCGGAAGAGATACTTGCCGTGGCCCGCCGGTCCGACCATCTTGCCGTCCTGCATCACGGTAACGCCGCGCACGAGGGTGCGCACCGGCCAGCCCTTGAACTTCCAGCCATCGTACAGGCTGTAGTCGCTGTAGGAGCCGAGCTCTTCTGCTTTTACCGTACGTTCTTTTCCAAGGTCCACCAGCGTGAGGTCGGCGTCGGCGCCTGGCGCGAGGCTGCCCTTGACCGGGTCGAGGTGGAAGATCTTCGCCGGCGCCGCGGTCAGCAGCTGACAGATGCGCTGGAGCGGAAGCTTCCTCTTGTGGTGGCCCTCGGAGAGCAGGACCGGCAGGATCGTCGCCGTTCCCGGGAAGCCCTGCGAGGCGAGCCAGAGCGGCTTCTCCTTGGTGGCTTTCCTGCGCGGTACATGGTCCGAGGCCACCACGTCGGCCGTCCCGTCGGCGAGCGCCTCCCACAGCGCCTCCTGATCGTCCTGCGTGCGGAACGGCGGATTGGCGCGGCCGAGGCCGCCGAGATCCGAGCTCTCCAGGTGCGTGAGGTAATGCGGGCAGATCTCGAACGTCACGTCGGCATAACGCTTGCGCCAGCGACGGATCTCTTCGATCGCTTCGCGCGAGGAGATGTGCGGGAAGTAGACGCGCGCGCTCAGCTTTTCGGCGAGGAACATGGCGCGCACCGAGGGCTCCGACTCGGTGACCGGCGGCTTCGCCGCCGCCCAGTCCTTCAGCGTCTGCCCGCCGGTGGCCTGCACCTCGCGCCGCAGGCGGTTCACGATCTCGATATTCTCGGTGTGCAGCACCATCGTCGGCCGCCCCACGCGCGCCGACTCGCCGAGGAGCGCGTACAGGTAGCCGTCGTCGGTGCCGTCGAGGCCCATGTAGCGCCCCTCCTCGCCCTTGAAATTCATGAAGTACTTGAAGGAGGTGACGCCGTAGCCGGCGACGTACTCGCCCAGCTCGCGGATGTGGAGCTCGTTGCAGGTCGTGAAATGAAAACCGTAGTCGACGTGGCAGCGCGTGCGCGCGTGCTGCTGCTCGCGGCGGTAGACGTCGGTGTACGCCTCGTTGTTCAGGAAGTAGCCGAGGATGGTGGTGAAGCCGCCCTGCGCTGCGTAGACCGTCTCGGTCGAGTACTCGGTGATCTTCTCGCCGAAACCGAAGTGCACGTGCGCGTCGATCAGGCCGGGAAAGACGTGCAGCCCGGAGGCGCCTTGCTCCGCAATGCCGCCCGGCGCGCCTGCGCCGGGCGCGAGCAGCGCCGCGATCTTCCCTTTCTGCACGAGGATGTCGCGCCGCTCCGGCGCCCTGTCCGGAAACACCACCGTCCCGCCACGCAGCACGAAATCCGTCATGCCTGGGTCTCGCTCTCTTTCAGCGTGCCTTCGATTTCGGTGCGCTCGATGTCGCGCGCGATACAGACCAGGCGATTCGCGCGCTCCGCGTCCGGCCAGTCGCTGAAGCGCTGAGGCTTGTGGAACACCCCCTGCACGCCGTGCACCATGGCGATTTCGCCGGTGTCATCCATCCGCAGCAGGCCTTTCACGCGCAGCAGGCGCGCGCCAAAGCGCGCGGCGGCGAGCTTTGACCATGCCGCCCAGCTCGCCCAGGTCATGGATGCGGGATGGAAGTCAAAGGCGCGAATGCCGCCCGGCTTGCCGTGGCGAAGAAGCGGTCCCTGCAGATGAAGGCGCGCGCGCGGTCGCGCATCACCAATAAAGGGCTTTTCGACGATTTCGACGTCCTGCAGAAACTCCCGCACCAGGGCCGGATCCGCCAGATCCTGCTTCGTGATGACGATGCGGTCCGCCATCGCCACCTGCTTGTCCAGCTCCGGATGCTTGGTCCGCGACGACAGGAAATGCTGAGCGTCGACCGCGCAGACCACCGCGGCGAGCCGATAGTCGGGCGTCACCAGCGGATGGCCGAGCAGCACGTGCAAAAGCGGCGCCGGGTCGGCCGCGCCGCTGGTCTCGATGATCACGCGCTCGAACGCCGGGATCTCGCCGCGCGCGCGGCGCGCGACCAGGTCGGCGAGCGTTTCGTGCAGCGCGCCGGGGTTGATGCAGCAGAGGCAGCCGGCGTCGAGCAGCACGACGTTGTCGCTCGCCTGCGCGACCGCGACCTGATCGAGGCCGACGTCACCCAGCTCGTTCACCACCACCGCGGTGTTGGCGAGTGCCGCATCGCGCAGCGCGGCGTTGAGGAGCGTGGTCTTCCCGCTGCCGAGGAATCCAGTCAGCAAATAGACCGGAATGCGATTTTCAGCGCTCATGGCCGAAGAGCTCTACCAGAGCGGCGCGCAGCCAGCGGTTGGCGCCGTCATTCTCGACGCGCTCGTGCCAGAACACCGAGACGTCGAAGCTCGGGATCGGGATCGGCAGCGGGTGCACCTTCGACTTGACGAGGCGGGCGGTCGCGGCGGCGACGCGGCTCGGCACGCTGACGATGAGGTCGGTGTTGGCGATGATTAGCGGCACCACCACGAAATGCGGCAGGCGCAGCGCCACGTTGTCATGCACGCCGCGCTCGGCGAGCGTGCGCTCGAGTACCTGGTGACCCGAGCCCATCGAGGCGATCAGCACGTGGCGCGCGGCGAGGAATTCCTTCAGCGTGATCGGTCCCTTGCGGCCGAGGGGATGGTCCGGGCGCGTCAGGCACACGTAGTGCTCTTCGAACAGGCGAGCGCGACGGATCTTCTCGGGCAGCTGCGGCAGGTAGCCGACCGCGAGGTCCACGTCGCCGCTCTCCAGCCGCACCGGTAGCTCGGCCGCCGGCAGCTGCGCGGTCTCGAGGCGCATGGCCGGGCTGCGCTCCTGCAGGTAGCTCATGAGCGCAGGCAGCAGAACCGTCTCGCCCACGTCGGTCATGTAGATGCGCAGGCTGCGGGCGGACCGCGCGGGATCGAAGTCCTCGCGCTTGCCCATCGCGCCGCGCACCATCGCGAGCGCCTCGGTAAGCGCCGGCGCAAGCTCGAGCGCGCGCGGCGTCGGCAGCATGCCGGTGCGCGTCTTGACGAACAGCGGATCGCCGAACTGGGAGCGCAGCCGGCCCAGCGCGCTCGACATCGCCGACTGCGACAGCCCCACCTGCGCCGCCGCCCGCGTCACGCTGCCCTGCCGGAACAGAGCCTCGAACACGAGCAGCAGATTGAGATCGGGAGCGCTCATTGACACGATCGATACGCACAAATCAGCGAATCGATTTGACGAATATTATAGGGCGGGCCTAAGCTGGCGCGATGAAACCCTGGGACGGAATCATCAGCGAAGAGGAGCAGCGCGCTTACCACGCTGCCGGCTTCGGCCGGCCTTCCGGCATCGGGCGGCGCCCCGCTCTCCTCATCATCGACGTGCAGTACCGGACCCTCGGCACCAGCCCGAAGCCGTTCTGGGATTCGATCAAGGAATACCCGACCTCGTGCGGCGAGCTCGGCTGGAACGCGACGCGGAAGATCGCGCTGCTGCTCGCCGAGTTTAGGCGCAACGAGTGGCCGGTGCTCTACCCGCATGTCGCGCCGAAGAACAAGGCCACCGACAGCGGCCGCCTCGCCGAGAAAGTGCCGGCGATCATGGACATTCCCGAGCGCGGCTACCAGTTCCCGCCGGAGATCGCGCCGCGCGAGGGCGACGTGCTGCTGCCGAAGAAGCACCCGAGCGCGTTCTTCGCCACGCCGCTGGTGAGCCACCTCGTCGACCTCGGCGCCGACACGCTCGTGGTCACCGGCTGCACCACGAGCGGGTGCGTGCGCGGCAGCGTGGTGGACGGCTTCGCCTACAACTTCAAGTGCGTGGTGCCGCACGACGCGGTGTACGACCGCAGCGCCACCTCGCATGCTGTGAACCTGTTCGACATGGCGTCGAAGTACGCCGACGTCGCGACCACCGCGGAAGTGCTGGAGATGCTGCGCCCCCTCGGCAAGGCCGCCGCAGCCTAGGGTGTTACACCACGGTTACCTTCGCGCAACCAAACGAGTCTAGAAAGCCGCCGCGCACCTGACTAGCATGCGGGCCTTCTTCAAGGAGACCCCATGCAGCACGATGCCCGTGGCAACGCAGTCACCCTTTCCAATCCCCGCGCGCTCGAGTCGTACGAGCGCGCGCTGAAGGCTTTCCACACCTACACCGGCGATCCGCTGGCGCCGCTCGACCAGGCCATCGCGGCCGATGCCGGCTTCGCGTCCGCCTATGTCACGAAGGCGCTGATCCTCACGACGTTCATGGAGCGGCGCTTCATGCGCGACGCGGCGGCGACGCTCGATGCCGGCCGCGCCGCCGTCGAGCGCGGCACCGCACGCGAGCGCGCGCTGGCCGAAGCCGCGCGGCGCCTGATCGCCGGCGATTGGCACGCGGCGGCGCGCATGCTGGACCAGATCCTCGTCGAGCATCCGCGCGACATCGTCGCGCTGCAGGTCGCCCATGTGTTCGACTTCTTCCGCGGCGACGCGCTCAACCTGCGCAACCGAATCTCCCGCGTGCTGCCATCGTGGAGCGCCTCGCTGCCCGGGTACGCCTATGTGCTGGGCATGCACGCCTTCGGGCTCGAGGAATGCAACCAGTATCCCGACGCCGAGCGCGCCGGCCGCGCCGCGGTCGAGATCTCCGGCGACGACTGCTGGGCGGTGCACGCCGTGGGCCACGTGATGGAGATGCAAGGCCGCATGGACGAAGGCTTCGCGTGGTACGAGCAAACCCGCGCGGTATGGAATGGCGCCGAGAACGGCTTCGCCTACCACAACGCCTGGCACACGGCCCTCTACCGGATGGACGCCGGTGATTACGGCTTCGGCTTGAAGGTGTTCGACGAGCGCTTTGCCGCCGGCACCGAGATGGCGCTGGCGCGGATCGATGCCACCGCCTTGCTCTGGCGCCTGATGCTGGAAGGCGCCGACGTCGCTACGCGCTTCGCCGGCGTCGCCGACGATTGGGAGCGCGCGCTGGCGGACGAGGGCGGCTTCTACGCCTTCAACGACTTCCACGCCACGCTCGCCTTCGCGGCGACCGGACGCGCGCAGGCGCTCGCCCGCGTGGGCTCCGCGCTCGCGCGCTCGGCCATGGCCGGGGACGATAACGCGCGCATGGCGCGCGATGTCGCGCTGCCGGCGAGCGAGGCCGCGATCGCCTACTGCCAGGGACGCTACTACGAGGCGGCGCAGAAGATCGCCGCCATGCGCGACGGCGCGTCCGCCTTCGGCGGCAGCCACGCCCAGCGCGACCTGCTGACGCTCACGCTGATCCACGCCGCCCGGCGCTCCGGCCAGGGCAGCCTGGCGCGGCACTACGCCAGCGAGCGCCTGGTGCACAAGCCGGGCAGCGCGTGGGGACATCGGCTGGCGGCGCCGCTCGCCGGCGGCGTGCGCAGGGTGGGAGCTACAATGGCTGCGTGCTGATCGATTTTTTCCTCAAGCTCAAGAGCCACAAGCTTCCGGTCTCGATCAAGGAGTACCTCACGCTGCTCGAGGCGATGGGCAAGGGCGTGATCGGCCCCTCGATCGACGAGTTCTACTACCTGTCGCGCGCCGCGCTGGTGAAGGACGAGGCGAACTTCGACAAGTTCGACCGCGCGTTCTCCGAGTTCTGGCAGGGCGTGGAAACGATCCCCGGCATCGAGGCGCAGATCCCGCTCGAGTGGCTGCTGAAGCAGGTCGAGCTGCAGCTCACCGAAGAGGAGAAAAAGCAGATCGAGGCGCTGGGCGGCTGGGAAAAGCTGATGGAGACGCTCAAGCAGCGGCTGGAAGAGCAGAAAGGCCGCCACCAGGGCGGCAACAAGTGGATCGGCACCGGCGGCACCTCGCCCTTCGGCGCGTACGGCTACAACCCCGAGGGCGTGCGCATCGGCCAGGAGAAATCGCGCAACCGCAGCGCGGTCAAGGTGTGGGACCAGCGCGAATACCGCAACCTCGACGACGCGGTCGAGCTCGGCACGCGCAACATCAAAGTCGCTTTGCGAAGACTGCGGAAGTTCGCGCGCGAAGGCGCGCCGGACGAGTTCGATCTCGCGACCACCATCGACCAGACGGCGAAAAAAACCTACCTCGACATCCACCTGCGGCCCGAGCGCCGCAACGCCATCAAAGTGCTGATGTTCATGGACATCGGCGGCACGATGGACGACCACATCAAGCTCGCCGAGGAGCTGTTCTCGGCGGCGAAGACCGAGTTCAAGCACCTCGAGTTCTACTACTTCCACAACTGCCTGTACGACTTCGTGTGGAAGGACAACCGCCGGCGCCACTCGGAGCGCACGCGCACCTGGGAGCTGCTGCACAAGTACGGCCACGACTACAAGGTGATCTTCGTCGGCGACGCCACCATGAGCCCCTACGAGATCCTGCAGCCGGGCGGCTCGATCGAGTATTTCAACGACGAGCCGGGCGCGGTGTGGATCAAGCGGGTGACCGAGGTCTACCCGAAGTGCGTCTGGCTGAACCCCGAGCCCGAGGAAATCTGGACCTACCGCCAGTCGATCGGCATCATCAAGGAGCTGATGAACGGCCGCATGTACCCGACGACCCTGAACGGGCTGGAACGGGCCATGAAGCTGCTGGCGAAGTGAAGCTGCATCACCTGCTGCGCCGCACGTTCCGGCTGCGGCGGCTGCGGCCCGGACAGCGCGAGGTGGTCGACAGCGTGCTCGCCGGGCGCGACACGCTCGCGATCATGCCCTCGGGCGCCGGCAAGTCGCTCTGCTACCAGCTGCCGGCGCTCAAGATGCGCGGCACCACCGTCGTGGTCTCGCCGCTCATCGCGCTGATGAAGGACCAGTCCGACAAGCTCGAGGAGCACGGCGTCGACGCGGCCGCGGTGAACAGCGCGCTCTCCGCGCGCGAGCGGCGCGAAGCCCTTCGCCGCATCCGCGAGCGCGACGCCGCCTTCATCTTCACCACGCCCGAGCAGCTGGAGAACCCGGAGTTCCTGAAGAAGCTCAAGGCGGCCCCGATCGATCTCTTCGTAGTCGACGAAGCCCATTGCATCACGCAGTGGGGCCACGACTTCCGCCCCGCGTACGCCGGGCTCGGCGCGGCGCTGCGCGCCCTCGGCGACCCGACGCTGCTCGCCCTCACCGCCACCGCGACGCCCGACGTGATCGAGGACATCGCGCGCCAGCTCGGGCGGCCGCGCATGCGCGTGCTGAACGTCGGGGTCTATCGCAAGAATCTCTATTTCGAGGTCCAGCAGGTCACCAACGCGGCGGAGAAGAAGCAGGCGCTGCTCGAAGTGGTCCGCTCGGGCGGCGCCGGGATCGTGTACTGCGCGACCGTGCGCGAAGCCAAGTCGGTGCACGCCTGGCTCGCGAGCCAGCGGGTAAAGGCCGAGCTCTACCATGGCCGCCTGGGCGGCCGCGAGCGCACCGAGCGCCAGGAAGCTTTCATGAGCGGCGCCGTGCGCACCATGGTGGCGACCAATGCCTTCGGCATGGGCATCGACCGCCCCGACATCCGCTACGTCGTGCACTACCAGCTTCCCGGCAGCCTGGAGGCGTACTACCAGGAAGCCGGGCGCGCCGGCCGCGACGGCGCCGAGGCACGCTGCACGCTCCTCTACGACCACGGCGACCGCCGCGTGCAGCTCTACTTCGCGCGCAAGCGCAGCAAGGTCGAGCTGCTCGCCGCCTATGCGCGCAGCACCCAGTGCCGGTGGAAGATGATCCTCGAGTACTTCGACGAGGCGGTCGAATCCGGCGACGGGTGCGGGCATTGCGACAACTGCGTGCAGCGCACCGGCGAGGACGCGCACGCGACTACGCTGCGGATGAAGGCGGTGCAGCCGCTGAAGAAAGGCGACAAGGTGCGGGTGCCCAAGCACGGCCGCGGCGTCGTCGCCGAGGTGCACGACGACCGCGTCGTAGTGACGTGCGCCGACGGCGAGACGCGCGAGTTCGCGCCGCGCTACGTGGTGCCGGTTTCCCCTCGGACGTGAGCTAAAGTGAAGATCTACGGTATCCGCAATTGCGATACGATGAAGAAGGCGTTCGCCTTCCTCGAGGCGAAGAAGGTGGCCTACGACTTTCACGACTACAAGAAGGACGGCGTGCCGCCAGGCAAGCTGAAGGAATGGGCGAAGCGCGTCGGCTGGGAGAGGCTCGTCAACACCCGCGGGCCAAAGAACGCGAGCGCGATCAAACGCCCGGTGCTGGAAGCGGGCGCGAAGCTCCTGGTCGGGTTCGAACCCGCACAGTACGAAAAGCTCTGAGCGACTTTCTCACCCTGCAGGAGATCGTCGCGGCCGCGCGCGCCAGGCTCGCCCCCGGGCCGTGGAGCTACCTCGTCGGCGGCGCCGAGACCGAGACCACGGTGCGGCGCAACCGCCACGCGCTCGACTCGATCGCCTTCCGGCCGCGCGTCCTGCGCGACGTCAGCCGAATCGACAGCTCAAGCATTTTCCTGAAGCACGGAGTCCGCCTGCCGGTGATGCTCGCCCCGATCGGCGGCCTCGAGTCGATCGTCGACGGCGGCGCCGCGACGGCGGCGCGCGCCGCGGCGGAGTTCGGCGTGCCGCAGATGCTCTCCTCGGTCTGTCAGCCCGGGCTCGAGGAGACTGCTGCCGCCGCCGACACGGTGCGGGTATTCCAGCTCTACGTGCGCGGCGACGACGCGTGGGTCGACGACTTCGTGCGGCGCGCGAAGGACAGCGGCTTTTGCGCCTTCTGCCTGACGGTCGACGTCGCCTCCTACAGCCGGCGCGAGCGCGACATCGTCGGCCGCTTCGTCAAGCCTTGGCGCGCGCGCGCGATGGAAGGCGCTGCGTTCCAGGCCGGCCTCTCCTGGGACCACGTCAAGCGCTTCAAGGACAAGCATGACTTTCCGCTGATCCTCAAGGGCATCGCCACCGTGGAGGACGCCGAGCTCGCGGTCCAGCATGGGGGCCAGGTGGTCTACGTCTCGAACCACGGCGGGCGCCAGCTCGACCACGGCTTGGGCAGCACGGCGGTCCTGCCCGGGATCGTGCAAGCCGTGAACGGGAAGGCGGAGGTCTGGGTCGACGGCGGCTTCATGCGCGGCTCGGATGTGGTCAAGGCCATCGCGCTGGGCGCCAGGGCGGTCGGCATCGGCCGCCTCTGCGGCCTCGGGCTCGGCGCGGCGGGTGCGCCCGGGCTCGTGCGCACCCTCGAGCTGCTGGAAGAGGAGATCCGGATCTGCCTCGGCCTGCTCGGCGTCACGTCGCTGGCCGAGCTCAACCCGGATTACCTGGCGCCCGCCCCGGCGGTGAACGCGCCGGATACCTTCAGCGCCTTTCCGCTGATGTGAAGTCCGGCTAGACCGGGTTCCGCTCCACCAGCTGGCGCGCGATGATGATGCGCTGCATCTCGTTCGTGCCCTCGCCGATGCACATGAGCGGCGCATCGCGCACCAGCCGCTCGATCGGGAACTCCTTCGAGTAGCCGTACGCGCCGTGGATGCGCATCGCCTCGAGCGCGTTTTCCAGGCCGGCTTCCGAGGCGAAGTACTTGGCCATGCCGGCCTCCATGTCGCAGCGCCGGCCCTCGTCGTACGCTTTCGCCGCCTGCTCGATCAGCAGGCGCGCCGCCTCGACGCGCGTCGCCATCTCGCCCAGCTTGAGCTGGATCGCCTGGTGCTGGGCGATCGGCTTGCCGAAGGTCTTGCGCGTCTGCGCATAGCGCACCGACACGTCGAGCGCGGCCTTGGCGATGCCCGCGCCGCGCGCCGCGACGTTGATGCGGCCGAGCTCCAGGCCGCTGACCGCGCAGTAGAACCCCTGCCCCTCGCCGCCGATCAGGTTGGCCGCCGGCACGCGGAACTCCTCGAACACCAGCTCGGCCGAGTCGATGCCCTTGTAGCCGATCTTCTCCAGCTTGCGCGAAGCGCTGAAGCCGCGGCCCTTCTCCATGATGAACATCGAC
>DASRIR010000279.1:0-2264 GCA_035649875.1 Burkholderiales bacterium
TTGCAGGCGAGGTTGCAGCCCGCGGTGCCGAACGAGAGGATCGAGGTGCCGGGATAGAAATGATTGAGCGGCTTCTTCTCCACCGGGTCGACGCAGAAGCCGGAGGAGCGGCCGTAGGTGGTGAGCACCATGCGGCCCTGCGCCATCTTGCGCACGAAGCAAAGTCCGCGCTGGCCTTCGTGCAGCTTGCAGTCGCGCGGGCACAGGTCGCACTGCACGCGCCCGTCGGGCAGCGTGTGCCACCAGCGTCCGGGATAGGCGCCTTCTATTCTTTCCATTTGAACACGCCGTAGCGCGACACCTTGCAGCGCGTGAGCCTGGTGTCGGGAGCAAGACCGGCTTTTTTCAGCAGGTGGGCGAGAAAGAGCTTCTTGTCGCCGATGTCCTCCCAGACCTGCGGCAGGAACGTGGCGCGCCTGCCTTCGCATTGGAGGATCAGCCCGTCCTCGCCCGCGCGGATCTGCGCGAGCAGGTCGGCCTCGTCGGCGAAGCGCAGCGGCTTGGGCGTCGACAGCAGCGACACCTCGACGCGGCACTGCGGCCATTCGGCCGCGCTCATCGGCGGGAACCGCGGGTCGCGCAACGCCGCGGCGAGCGCGTTCTGCGCCACGTCCTCGCCGAGCGCGCGCGCGGGCTCCAGGCTGCCGATGCAGCCGCGCAGCTCGTCGTCCTTGGTCAGGGTGACGAAGGTCGCGCCGGCCTGCCGCAGCCACGGCAAGTCGAGCTGACCCCGGGGCTTGCCCAGGAGCTGATGCTCGATGGCGCCGCGCGCCAGCCGCAGCAGCACCTTGCCCGCCTCTTCGAGCGGCACCTCGCCGCCCTCGTAGAGCCCGAACGAGGAATAGCCGACCACGCGATCCTTGCCGCCCGCGGTATCGCCGGAGTTGCAGGCCGCCAGCAGCTTGAGGCAAAGATTCTTCTGCCGCGAAAGCGACAACAACCCGTTCAGCGGCGTCGCGCCGCAGGCCTCTTCGTGATCGATATCGGTCGCGAAGCGCGCGATGCGCTCGATCGTCGCGCCATCGATCGCGCGCGCCTGCTCGTACGAGTGATAGTGCGACATGTCGGTGGAGACCACGATCAGGGTCTCCGCGGCGCCCCACAGCCGCTCGAGCACCTCGGCCACCTGCTCGACGCTCGCGGCGCCGACGGCGAACGGCACGAGCGCGAAATCGCCCAGCACCTCCTGCAGGAACGGCAGCTGCACCTCGAGCGAATGCTCGAGCGCGTGCGCCGCGTCGTTGATCACGACCTGCGGCAGCTCGCGCACGCTCGCGATGGCCTCGCGATCGAGGCGCACCGGCCCGAGCGGCGTGGCGAACGCCTCCACGCTGGGGGCGGCGAGGCCGCGCACCGCCACGCGGTGCGTCGGCCCGAGCAGCACCACGCGGCGCACGTTGCCGCGCGCCGCGGCAAGCTCGTCGTAAGCGCGCGCGGCGACGCCGCCGGAATAGATATAGCCCGCATGCGGGACGATCAGCGCCTTCGGATAGCCGAGGCGCGGCGCGGCCTGCTCTACGCTGCCGAGCAGGTCATCGACTTCGGTCGTGAGGGAACGCGCATCGCCCGGGTAGAACATGCCGGCGACCGCGGCGGGACGGACAGAGCCCATACGTCTATGTTGGGCCGCCCTCAGCGCTCGTCAAGAGCCTTCAATACCCCTTCAAGCGCATGGATAACAGACTGTTTCCGCACTGCCTCGCGGTCGCCCGGAAACTGCTTGGTTTCGCTGGTCACCGCGCGCGCGGTTGCCCACGCGAAGCACACCATGCCGACCGGCTTGGCCGCAGTGCCGCCGCCGGGGCCGGCGACGCCCGTCACCGCGAGGGCCACGCTCCCCCGGCTGCGACCGAGCGCGCCCTGCGCCATTTCGCGTGCCGTCTCCTCGCTCACCGCGCCGTGTTTCTGCAGCGTCTCCTCGCGCACGCCGAGCTGCTCGCGCTTGGCCTCGTTCGAGTAGGTGACGAAGCCGCGCTCGAACCACGCCGACGAGCCCGCCACCGAGGTGACGACCTGCGCCGCCCAGCCGCCGGTGCAGGACTCGGCGGTGGCAAGCTTGGCGCCCGCCGCCTTGAGGCGCTCGCCGAGTCGGCGCGCGAGCGCGTCCATCAGAAGAACAGCCTCTGCACCGCGGCCAGCAGCAGCAGCGAATAGCCCGCGGCGAGGACATCGTCGAACATCACGCCGAAGCCGCCGTGATAGCGGCGCTCGAAGTGGCGGATCGGCGGCGGCTTGGCGATGTCGAAGAAGCGGAACGCGCCGAA
>DASRIR010000280.1:0-2961 GCA_035649875.1 Burkholderiales bacterium
CGAGACGGTGCGCGAAAAGTGGTTCGACTTCCCGCGCACGCTCGCGCTCATGGTGCTGCCGGCGAGCACGCTTTGCCTGTGGTTCTGGGTCTGGTACCAGCTCGGCCGATCGGAATGGAAGCCGTTCGCGGGCGCGGTCGCCATCTACGTGCTCGCGTTCATCGGCCTCGCCTACAGCCTCTTCCCCTTCGTGGTCATCGACCGGCTCACGATCTGGGATGCGGCCGCGCACCCGAGCGCGCTCAGCTTCGTGCTGGTCGGAACGGTCATCGTCTTGCCGTTTATCATCGGCTATACGGTATGGAGCTACCGCGTGTTCCGCGGCAAGGCGCGCGCCGACGACTACGGGCACGGCAAATACACTTAGAGCAGCATTTACGAGCAACCGCTGGACAGCTGACGCACGGCGTAGCCTTCGGCCTTGATGGCGGCGAGCACGCCGCGGCAGTGCGCCACCCCCAGGACGACGCAGGCGTCGCCGCGCGCGAGCTCGCCGAGCATGCGGCTCGCGAGCACCGGATCGCGCCGCGCGATGACCGGCTCGCAATAGGTCGGGAAGTCTTGCGCGGCGGCAGCCAGTCCCTCGACGTCGCCGGCGAGGTAATGACGCTCGTAGCTCTCGTTGTAGCCGCTCCAGTCGGCGGAGGCAAGAAAGCGCACGTAGCGCTCGAACGGCACGGCTTCCAGCGCGCCGATCTGTTCCTCGATCGTCTCGAGGTGGCGCACCGGCTTTCCTAGCTTCGCTGCGATCGCGGCCGCATCGAGGTCCATCTTGTGCTCCCAGCCCTCGCGCGCGCGCCAGCGCGTCCAGATGCCGAAGAACGCGGCCCAGGGCTTGAGCTTGCGCAGCTCCGCTTCGAGCCACTCTTCCTGGCGGCCGAAGACCAGGTCCTTCAGGATCTGGTGCACGTCGAGCGGCAGCGGGACGATGCCGAGCCGCGCGCGGACGGCTTCCTTCGCGGCGTGGTAAAGACGCTCGCCGCCCGTGCCTTGTCCGGCCTCGATCACCTTCTTCGTCGCGGCTTCGTCGAGCGGCCCTTCGAGGAGAACGACGCGCGCCGGTCCAATCAGGCGGCGCAGGTCGCGGCGGAAGTGGCGCGGGAAGAAGTGCGCTGCGCCAATGAGCATCGAGCGGCGGCCGCGCCGCTCGATGTCCCAAGCCATCCGAAGGCTATTTGATGTCCGGAACCTGGAAAATAACGCCGCCAAAGATCAGCCACGCGAGAAGCAGCGTCCAAGCCACGTTGACCGCTTGCGCGCCGAGGAACGCCACCGCCGGCCGCCCTCCTTCCATCGTGGCGAGGTCGACGAACCGGGTTTCGAGGCCGATGCACACGAACGCGAACGCGAACCACCAGGTGCGCAGCTCCGAGAGCACCGACCGCGTGCCGTCCACCGTCGGCGTGGCGAGCAGGAAGGAGAATATCGCGGAGGCGACGAGGAAGCCGAGCACGAACTTCGGGAAGCGCTCCCAGATCACGCCCGCCGAAGGCTTTTGTCCGCCGGCTTGCTGCCCGGCTTTATAGGTCCACCAGACCACCAGGATGAACGCGGCCACGCCGATGAGCGCGTTCTGCGAAAGCTTGACGATGACGCCGGTCTTCATCGCCACGTCACTGATGAGCGCGCCCGCGGCCACCACCGTGGCGCTGGTGTCGAGCGTGCCGCCGAGCCACGCGCCCGCGACGATGTCGTTCATGTTGAACGACTTCGCGATCCAGGGCATCACGATCATCATAGGCACGGCGACGATCAGCACGAGCGAGGTGACGTACGAGAGCTTCTTCTTGTCGCCCTGGATCGCGCCGCAGGTGGCGATCGCCGCCGACACGCCGCAGATCGCCACCGACGAGGAAAGCATCGCGGCGAAGTCGTCGTCGACGCGCAGCTTGCGAGCGAGCCAGAAACAGAAGTACCAGATCACCAGCACCACGAGCACCGCCTGCAGGATGCCAAGCGCGCCAGCCTGGATTACCTCCATGAAGAGCAGCCCCGCGCCGAGGATGACGAGACCGGTCTTGATGAAGAACTCGGTCTGCACCGCGGGCTTGAGCCATGCCGGCGTGCCCACCGTGTTGCTGATCAGCAGCCCCAGCAGCAGCGCGAAGATCACGTACTCGATGCCGTAGTCGACGAAAAGCCCGTTGCCGGCGATGACGCGCGCGAGCCAGGCGAGGATGAAGACGAGAGGGAAACCGATCATGAAAGCGCGCACGCCGCCGACCCCGACGCTGCTTCCGATGATCGCGATGCCCACGGCGCCGAGCACGAGCGCCGCGATGCCGACGTACAGGACCTTGAGCAAATTGTCGCCGGCGAACACCTTGCCGGTGGCCGCGGCGGCGTGGCCGCGGATCTCGGTGCCGAGCGCCCCGGGCACGGTGTTGCGGCCGCCCGCCTTGGCGAGCGCGGCGGCCGCCTTGTCGATGGCGGCGCGATCCCCCTTGTCCAACGCCGCCTTGAGGTTGTTCGCGGTTGCCGCCAAGTCCTTTCGATCTCTGGCGAGCGCATCGAGCGATGCCTTCCACCCCGGCGCCGAGGACGCGATCTGCGAATCCGCCGTCCAGCGGAACGTCGGGCGCAGCGCACCGAGATCGAACCACTTCCAGCTGAATGCGGCCAGGATGACCGCGAGAACGAAAAACCCAATATAGACCGCGACCCAATCTTCGGTCCGCCAGCTCTTTGTCGCCATGCGCAAGCCCCCCTACGTCATGAGCTGCCGGGCATCTTACGTCTGAAATGCAAAGGGCGCCGCCAGGCGCCCTTTAGACCGAATCGAAGGAAGCTTATGCGGCGCGTGGAATGGGAACGAAAAAAGACTCGCGCACGACGTCCTTGCCCGCGATCAGCTCTTCGGCTTCGCGGCGCTCTTCGTCGAATACGACGGCAGCAAGCTTCTGCAGCGTCTCTCTCGCTTCATCGAGCGTGCGCCCGTGCGAGTTGACGCCTGGCAACTCT
>DASRIR010000281.1:0-4275 GCA_035649875.1 Burkholderiales bacterium
CGGCGTGCGCACCAGGTAATTGCCGAGCTCGGCGGCGGCGATCTCGGGCAGGTGCTCGTGGTGCGCAATCGCGAGCACCTCCTCCTCGCTCAGCTCGCACAGCGCCAGGCAGTCCTCAAGGCTAAGCATGAGAACAGGCTACGCCCGCGCCCGCGGCCGGCATTGATCTCGGTCAAACGAGCGGGCGTGCGCCACCCTAGGATGGGCTGCAAAGGAGGCACGACCATGCCTGCAGCCAGAAAGCAGAACGTCAGCGACGCGGTGCGCAGCATTACGCGCAAGGCGCTTACCAGCGGCAAGCTCGACCGCGCCGGGGTGCGACGCGTGACCGGGCAGGCGATGAAGGCGGTGCGCCAGGCCGCGACCTTGAACGGACCGCACGCGCGCGCCGACCTGGCGCACGCCCGGCAGAACCTCGGCGAGCTCGAGCGCCTGTTCCTGAAGACGCTGCGCGAGGCCGCGGCCGCCGGCCGCGGCGCCGCCTCGCAGAGCATGAACGCAACGCTCGTCTCCGGCGCGATGGTGGCGCGAGTCGCCTCCGGCATGCTCGCCGGCATCGCCGACAGCCTGACGCGCCCGCCGCGCCGGCCGCGCTGATGCTGGCGGCGCTCGCCGGAACTGCACGCGATCTCGGGCGGCTGCACGAGATCGGCGCGGTGCTGCTGCGCCACGGCTTCGGCGATGCGGCGCGCCGCCTGGGAATCGCGCGCTTCGGCGCGGAGCATCCCGGCGCCGCCGCGCTCGAGCCGCCGCAGCGCGTGCGCCAGGCGCTGCAGGAGCTCGGCCCCGCCTTCGTCAAGCTCGGCCAGATCCTGGCGACGCGCGTGGACCTGTTCGCGCCGGAATGGATCGCCGAGCTGGAGAAGCTGCAGGACCAGGCGCCGCCTTCGCCGTACGCCGAGGTGCACGCGCAGCTGGCCGAGGACCTGGGCGAAGCGCCGGAGGCGGTGTTCCTCGAGTTCGACCCGGCGCCGGTCGCCGCGGGCTCGATCGCGCAGGTGCACCGCGCGCGCGTCGCCGACGGCACGCCGGTCGCGGTGAAGGTGCGGCGCCCCGGCATCGTGCCGGTGATCGAGGCCGACCTGCGCCTGCTGGCGCGGCTCGCCGCCACCCTGGAGACGCATTTCGAGGACTTCGCGCGCTTTCGCCCGCGCGAGGTGGTGCGCCAGTTCGCGCGCACCCTGCGCGCCGAGCTCGACCTCGCGGCCGAATGCCGCAACGCCGAGCGCGTGGCGCAGAGCTTCCGCGAGCAACCGCAGATCGTGGTGCCGAAGGTCTACTGGAAGTGGACCGGCGAGCGCGTCAACGTGCAGGAATACATCGACGGCACGCCGAGCCGCGACCCGGCCGCGCTCGACGCCGCCGGCCTCGACCGCGGCGTGCTCGCGCACCGCGGCGCGCAGGCGATGCTCAAGATGGTGCTCGAGGACGGCTTCTTCCACGCCGACCCGCATCCGGGAAACCTGTTCTACCTGCCCGGCAACCGCATCGCGTTCATCGATTTCGGCATGGCGGGCCACCTGTCGGAGCGCCGGCGCGACGAGCTGGTGCGCCTGCTCGACGGCCTGGTCGGGCGCGACAGCGACGCGGTGGTCGACGTGCTGCTCGACTGGGCGGGCGGGGCGCAGCTCGATGCCGCGCGCCTGGGCGGCGACGTCGACACCTTCATCGACCGTTACCACGGCGTGCCGCTGCAGGAGCTGCGCATGGGCGCGATGCTGGCGGACATGACCGCGCTGCTGCGCGAGCACGGCCTCGCGCTGCCCGCCGACCTCGCGCTCGTGCTCAAGGCCTGCGCCACGCTCGAGACCTACGGACGCGCGCTCGACCCGCAGTTCGACATGGTGGGCGAAGCCGCGCCCTTCCTGCGCGCGGCGATGCTCTCGCGCAGCGCACCGGCGAACCTGGCGAAACGCGGGTGGCGCGCCGCCACCGTGCTCGCCGACCTGCTCGGCGAGCTGCCGCACGACCTGCGCGAGCTGATGCGCTCGGCGAAGAGCGGCCGGCTGCAGATGCACGTCGACCTGACCAGCCTGCAAAGCTTCGGCCGCCAGGTCGACACCTCGGCCAACCGGCTGGCGATCGGCATCGTCACCGCCGCGCTGATCGTCGGCTCGGCCATCGTGATGACCATCGAAAGCGGGCCGCTGCTGTTCGGCCTGCCGCTGTTCGGCGTGCTCGGCTTCGCCGGCGCGCTGACCGGCGGCGCCTGGCTGTTCGTCTCGATCCTGCGCAGCGGCGGCGGCCGCTAGGCTACGATCACGCCGTGAGCAACCTCGACGACCCGCGCGTGCTGTTCGCCGCCGAGCGCACGCTGATGGCCTGGAGCCGCACCGCGGCGGGCCTGATGGCGTTCGGCTTCGTCATCGACCGAACCGCGCTGCTCGCGCCGCGCGCGGCGGCGGCACCAGCATTCGCGCTGTGGATCGGCCTCGCCTTCGTGTTGCTCGGGGTGCTGCTAAGCGTGCTATCGATCGTGCAGTACCGCCGCTCGGTCGCGACGCTGCACCCGGTGGAGATTCCCCCCGGCTACTGGGTCAACCTGGCGGCTTACGTGAGCGCGACGATCGGCGTGCTCGGGCTCGCGCTCGCCCTCTATCTCACCGTGGCGTGAAAAGCAGGAAGTATTGGCGCGGCAGGAAGCCGTGCTCCTCGGCCAGCGCGTAGCCCGCCTTTGCCAGCTCGGCTTTCACCCGCTCCGGCGCGACGCGTGCCGACTTCGGCGGACCCGAGGGGGAATCCATGCGGAAATCGATCACCGCGACCCGGCCGCCCGGCTTGAGCGAGGCGGCGAGCGCGCGGAAATAGCGTTCGCGCTCCTCGATGTGATGGTAGACATCGACCAGGAGAACCAGATCGACCTTCGCGGGCAGCCGGGGATCGGCCGCGGTGCCGGCGACCGGCTTGAGGTTCGCCAGCTTCTCTCTCTTCGCGCGCTCGCCGAGGTACTTCACCATCCCGGGCTCGATGTCGACCGCGTAGACGGTGCCCTGCGGCAGCATGTGCGCGAGGCGCGCGGCGAAGTAGCCGGTGCCGGCGCCGAGGTCGGCCACCGCGGCATCGGGCGCGAGCCTGAGCGCGCGGATCACCTCGTGCGGCTTCTGCCAGGCATCGCGCTCCGGGTCGTCGAACACGTGCGCCCACTTCTCGGCGTCGCCGAAGCTGTGCCGGTGGGTGTGCGGCGCCTGCGCCGCGGCCGTGAGCGCAGCGAGCAGCGGCAGGAGGAGCAGGAAGCGCGTCATCGCGATCGATATATTGACTAATATAAGGGAAGCAACCCATGACCCTCGACTGGAGCCACTTCACCCCCTGGAGCTCGCTCGCCGGCGGCATGCTGATCGGCCTGGCGGCGGCGATGCTGGTGCTGCTCAACGGCCGCGTCGCCGGCGTGAGCGGGATCGTCGGCGGCCTGCTCGTGCCGCGCGCCGGCGACATCGGCTGGCGCCTCGCCTTCGTCGGCGGCCTGCTGGTCGCGCCCGCGGTGATGGCTTTCTATTCGATCAATCCGCGCATCGACGCCGGCTTCGGCACGCTGGCGCTCGCCGGCGTGCTGGTCGGCATCGGCACGAGCTACGGCTCGGGCTGCACCAGCGGCCACGGCGTATGCGGCCTGTCGCGCCTTTCGCCGCGCTCGCTGGTGGCGACGGCTGCCTTCATGGCGGCGGGCGTGGCGACCGTCCTCGTCACGAGGCACTTTCTGTGAGCATCGTCGCCGCTCTGCTTGCCGGCCTGGTGTTCGGCGCCGGCCTCATCCTCTCGGGCATGACCGACCCGGGAAAGGTGATCGGCTTTCTCGACCTCGCCGGGCGCTGGGATCCTTCGCTCGCCTTCGTCATGGGCGGCGCGATCCTGGTCGGCGTGTTCGCCTTCGCGCTCGCGCGCAGGCGCAGCCGCGCGTTCCTCGGCGGCGCGATGCACCTGCCCCAGCGGCGCGACATCGACGCGCGCCTGGTGGCAGGCAGCGTGGTGTTCGGTATCGGCTGGGGCCTCGCCGGCTTCTGCCCCGGGCCGGCGCTGGTCTCGTTCGGCTCGGGCGTGGACCAGGCGGCGGTGTTCGTCGCCGCGATGCTCGGCGGCATGGTGCTGTACCACGCTGCCGAGCGCCTGCTCGAGCGCCCGCGCTAGGGAGGCGCGGCGCGCCTACTTCTTCTTCGGCGGCAGCCCGATGCGGTAGTGCGACTCGTTCAGGTACTGGACGATTTCCTCGCGCTCGTCGAGCGAGAAGCTGCGCTTGGTCTGCGGCGCCCAGCGCGCCACCATGTCGCGCAGGTCGGA
>DASRIR010000282.1:0-5573 GCA_035649875.1 Burkholderiales bacterium
GCAGGCGTCGGACAGGAAGCCGGGATTCTTCACCGCCGCGGTGCCGATGACCACGTAGGTCACGCCGGCGTCGATGTAGCTCTCGATCGCGTCCAGGTCGCGGATTCCGCCCCCCAGCTGGATCGGCACCGCGTCGCCCACGGCGGCGATCATCTCGCGGATCACCTTCTCGTTCTTCGGACGGCCGGCGATCGCGCCGTTCAGGTCGACGATGTGCAGGCGCTTCGCGCCCTGCGCCGCCCAGTGCTTCGCCATCGCCACCGGGTCGTCCGAGAACACCGTCGCGCTCGCCATGTCGCCCTGCTTCAGGCGCACGCAACGGCCGTCCTTCAAGTCAATCGCGGGAATGATGAGCACTCGAGTGCTCGATCCAGGTTACGGGCGCCAGCGTACGAAGTTGGAGAGGAGTTGCAGGCCGGCGGACTGGCTTTTTTCGGGGTGGAACTGGACGGCGAAGATGTTATCCCGCGCCACGGCGCAGGTAAAGGGCGCGCCGTAGATCGAGGTCGCGGCGGTCAGCGCTGCGTCGCGCGGCACCGGATAGTAGCTGTGCACGAAATAGAAGCGGCTGCCGTCTGGAATGCCCGACCACAATGGGTGAGAGCGTTCCTGCTTCACTTCGTTCCAGCCCATGTGAGGCACTTCCAGGCCGTTGGCGAAGCGCGGCACGCGGCCGGGCAGCAGCCCCAGCCCGGGCGTGTCACCTTCCTCGCCCCGCTCGAACAGCATCTGCAGGCCGATGCACAGACCGAGGAAGGGCTTGTCCCGCGTTGCGGCAATCACGGCCTCGCGCGCGCCGCTCTCGGCGAGCTGGCGCATGCAGTCGGGGAGCGCGCCCTGCCCGGGCACTACGACTCTTTCTGAAGAACGAATGGTTTCAGGCTCGGCGCTCACCACCACCTCGGCCTCGGGCGCGACATGCTCGAGCGCTTTCGACACCGACAGCAGGTTGCCCATGCCGTAATCGACGACGACGATCCGCATTGGGAACCTAGCCCTGCAGCGTTCCCTTGGTCGAGGGCACCGTGCCGGCGGCGCGCGGGTCGGGCTCGGCGGCCATGCGCAGCGCGCGCGCGAACGCCTTGAACATGGTCTCGCACTGGTGGTGGGCGTTGTCGCCGCGCAGGTTGTCGATGTGCAGCGTCACCTGCGCGTGGTTGACGAAGCCCTGGAAGAATTCGTGCATCAGGTCGACGTCGAACTCGCCGATCAGCGCGCGCGTGAATTTCACGTGGTATTCCAGGCCCGGCCGGCCGGAAAAATCGAGCACCACGCGCGACAGCGCCTCGTCCAGCGGCACGTAGGCATGCCCGAAACGGCGCACGCCGGCCTTGTCGCCGATCGCTTTCGCCACCGCCTGCCCGAGCGTGATGCCGATGTCCTCCACCGTGTGGTGCGCGTCGATCTGCAGATCGCCCTTCGCCTCGATGTCGAGGTCGAGCATCGCGTGGCGCGCCACCTGGTCGAGCATGTGCTCGAGGAACGGCAGCCCGGTCGAGAGCCTGGCCGCGCCCTTTCCGTCCAGATTGACCTTGACCCGGATCTGGGTCTCTTTGGTATTGCGGGTAACTTCAGCGGTTCTCATGACAGGGCTTCGCGTAGTGCATTGAGGAGTATACGGTTTTCATCGGGCGTGCCGACGGTGACGCGCAGGCAGTTCTTCAGCGCCGGGCCGTTCAGGTTGCGCACCAGCACGCCCTGGCGCTTGAGCGCCTCGAAGGTGCCGTCGGCGTCGGGTACGCGGACCAGGAAGAAATTCGCCTCGGACGGAAACACCGTCACGCCTTTCAGCGCTCGCAAGGCTTCGCCCAGACCTTTTCGTTCGACGCGGATGCGCGCCGCCTGCTCCTCCAGCACTTCGAGCCGCTCGAGCATGAAGGTCGCCGCGGCCTGCGTCAGCACGTTGACGTTGTAGACCTGGCGCACCTTGTTGAACTGCTCGACCCACTGCGGCCGCGCGGCGAGGTAGCCGAGGCGAATCCCGGCGAGGCCGAGCTTCGACACGGTGCGCATCACCACGAGGTTGGGAAACTCGGCGAGCCGCGGCATGAAGGTCTTCTGCGCGAACACGTGGTACGCCTCGTCGAGGACGACAAGGCCTTTGCATCCTCTTATGAGTTGAATTATTTCTTCTTCAGGGTAAAGCACGCCAGTCGGGTTGTTCGGGTAGGCGATGTACACGAGCGCCGGGTTGTGCTCCCGCATCGCTTTCAGAAAAGCATCGAGGTCCAGGGAAAAATCGTCGCGCAGGCCCGCCTGCACGGCGCGCAGGCCGAAGAAGGTGGCGTTCATCGCGTACATCACGAACGTCGGCCCCGGGTACATCATCACCGCGCCAGGCTTCGCGAGCGACAGCGTGATCACCTGGATCAGGTCGTCCGAGCCGTTGCCGAGCAGCACCTCCATGCCCGCCGGGACGCGCATCTTGCGCCGGATCAGCTCGCACAGCTTCGGCGCCGCGGGGTCCGGGTAGCGGTTCAGCTCGACTTTCGAAAGGACCTCCGCCAGCTCGCGCCGCGTCGGTTCGGGCAACGAATAAGGATTCTCCATCGCGTCGAGCTTCACCATGCCGTCGGCCGGCGCGACGTGATAGGCCTTCAGCGCGAGAATCTCGGGCCTCACCAGCTTCTCCGGGGTCATTTGAATCTCATTTCCGCGGAGCGCGCGTGTGCGCTGAGGCCTTCGCCCTCGGCGAGAACGGCGGAAATTTTTCCCAGCGCCACGGCCCCCGGCTGCGAAACCGCGATGAGGCTGGTGCGCTTCTGGAAGTCGTAGACGCCCAAGGGCGACGAGAAGCGCGCAGTCCCCGCGGTCGGCAGCACGTGGTTCGGCCCGGCACAGTAATCGCCGATCGCCTCCGAGCTCCAGCGCCCGAGGAAGATCGCCCCCGCGTTTCTGATCTTGGGAAGCAACGCTTCTGCATCCGCGACCTGAAGCTCCAAGTGCTCCGGCGCGACGCGGTTCGCGAGCGCGCAGGCCTCGTCGAGATCGCGCGTCTCGATGAGCGCGCCGCGCGCCTCGAGCGACGCCGTGATGGTGTCTTTTCTCGGCATTTCCGAAATCAGCCGCTGAATTGCCGCCGCCACGGCATCCAGGTAGTTCCGGTCGGGCGAAAGCAGGATCGCCTGGGCGTTCTCGTCGTGCTCGGCCTGCGAGAACAGGTCCATCGCCACCCAGTCGGGCGGGGTGCGGCCGTCGGCGATCACCAGGATCTCGGAGGGGCCGGCGAGCATGTCGATGCCGACCTGGCCGAACACCTGGCGCTTCGCTTCGGCCACGTACACGTTGCCCGGGCCGACGATCTTGTCGACGCGCGGCACCGACTCGGTGCCGTAGGCAAGGGCGCCGACCGCCTGCGCGCCACCGATGCCGATCACGCGGTCGACACCCGCAAGCGCTGCGGCGGCGAGCACCAGCTTGTCGGGATTCGGGCTCACCATGACCACCAGCCGCACGCCGGCCACCTTGGCCGGCACCGCGTTCATCAGCACCGTCGAGGGGTACGCCGCCTTGCCGCCGGGGACGTAGAGGCCGGCGCGCTCGAGCGGCGTGACGCGCTGGCCGAGCTTGGTGCCGTCGGGCTCGGTGTAGTCCCAGGAATCCTGCCGCTGCTTCTCGTGGAAGGCGCGGATCCTTGCGTGCGCCAGCCGCAGCGCCTGCGCGGCTTCCTGGGGAATGGATTTCAAGGCCGCCTGCATTTCCTCCGCCGGGATCTCGAGCTCGGCGAGCGAGCGTGCGGCCACGCCATCGAAGCGCCGCGCGTAGTCGAGCACGGCGGCATCGCCGCGCGCGCGCACGTCCGCGAGGACGGCGCGGACCGATTCGCGCACTTCCGGCGATTCGCCGGGCTCGAAGCGGGTCAGCGTTTCCAGGGCCTGCTCGAACCCGGGATCCCGCGTGGTCAGGCGCCGCAGCTTCATCGCGCCGTCGCCTTCGAAAACGCATCGATCAGCGGCTGCAGCGTGGCGCGCTTGGTTTTCAGGGCCGCCTGGTTCACGATCAGGCGCGCCGAGATCGGCATGATTTCTTCCACCGCGACCAGGCCGTTCGCCTTCAGGGTTTTCCCGGTCGAAACCAGATCGACGATGGCATCGGCAAGCCCGACGAGCGGCGCGAGCTCCATCGAACCGTAGAGCCGGATCAGATCGATGTGCACGCCCTTGGCGGCGAAGTGCTCGCGCGCGGTGTTGATGTACTTGGTCGCGACGCGCAGGCGCGCGCCCTGGCGTACCACGGCGCGGTAGTCGAAGCCCCGGCGGACCGCGACCATCATGCGGCAGGTGGCGATGCCGAGATCGACCGGCTGGTACAGGCCTTCGCCACCGTGCTCCAGGAGCACGTCGCGCCCGGCGATGCCGAGGTCGGCGCCGCCGTGCTGCACGTACGTGGGGGTGTCGGACGCGCGCACCACGACCAGGCGCAGATCGCGCCGGTTGGTGCCGATGACCAGCTTGCGGGAGGTTTCGGGGTTTTCCCTAGGCCGGATACCGACGCGAGCGAGCAACGGCGCGGTCTCGTCGAAGATCCGCCCCTTCGACAGCGCAATGCTGATGCTCGCCATGTGCAACCATCCGGTGATCCGTTCCGCTAGAAGCGCTAGGGGGGCGCATTCTACCGCAATCCCTAGCGGACGCGCTCGACGCGGGCGCCGAGGGCCGAGAGCTTGGTCTCGAGCGCCTCATAGCCGCGGTCGAGGTGGTAGATGCGGTCGACCACGGTTTCGCCCTCGGCGACCAGGCCGGCGATGACCAGTCCCGCCGAGGCGCGCAGGTCGGTCGCCATGACCGCCGCGCCCTGCAGCCGCTCGACCCCCTTCACCACCGCGGTATTGCCCTGCAGCTGGATGTCGGCGCCGAGGCGCTGCAGCTCGAGCGCGTGCATGAAGCGGTTCTCGAAAATGGTCTCGGTGATGTGCGCAGTCCCGCGCGCGACGGACGCGAGGGCCATGAACTGCGCCTGCATGTCGGTGGCGAAGCCGGGATACGGCGCGGTGCGCACGCTAACGGCATTGGGTCTTCCGTTCGTCTCAAGTTCAATTGAAGTATCTTGAACGGTGACTTTCGCCCCGGCCTCGCGCAGCGTGTCGAGCGCGGCATCGAGCGTGCCGGCGGCGATGCCGGTGAGCCGCACGCGTCCGCCGGCCGCGGCCGCCGCCGCGAGGTAGGTGGCGGTCTCGATGCGGTCGGGCATCACGCGGTGCTCGGCGCCGCCGAGCGAGCGCACGCCGACGATGCGGATCGCGTCGCTGCCGGCCCCTTCGATCTTCGCGCCCATCGCCGCGAGGCAGCGCGCCAGGTCCACCACCTCCGGCTCGCGCGCCGCGTTCTCGATCAGCGTCTCGCCTTCGGCGAGCGCCGCCGCCATCATCAGGTTCTCGGTTCCCGTGACGGTGACGAGGTCCATGACGATGCGCGCGCCGCGCAGGCCGCCGGCTGAACTGCGGACCGACGCGTGCATGTAGCCGTGCTCGATCGCGATGGTCGCGCCCATCGCCTCCAGGCCTTTCACGTGCTGGTCGACCGGACGCGCGCCAATCGCGCAGCCTCCGGGCAGGGACACCTTCGCGCGCCCGC
>DASRIR010000283.1:0-3294 GCA_035649875.1 Burkholderiales bacterium
GCGCGGCGCCGCCGATCTCCACCCACTCACCGAGCCGCGCGTGGACGCTCGTGGCGAGGCGTTGCCCTGACACGCTTCCCGGATGGGAACCGGGCGTTTCACGCTGCTGCGCGATTTCGAGCGACACCCCGCTTCCGGCAAGGCGCGGCACCACTTCGAACCCCGTCGCCAGGTCCTGAATCACCGTTCCGTCCGGCAGGCGCAGCGGCCGCGACTGTCCGGTCGCGATGTACGCACGGCTACCCTCCAACACCTGCAGTCTCTGGTCGACCCGCTCCCCGGCGTTGGTATGCGAATCCTGCGCGCTGCCGCTGAAGCGCACGCCCGCGCTGCCCACGCTGCCGGAGGCCTGAACCTCGCGACGCTCGCGTTCCAGCGTGTCGTCGAGGCGCACCGAGATTTGCAGGCGCTTCGCCGGCCGGTCGATCGCGGCCAGCGCACGCTTGATGTCGTCGGCATTCGACGGGCTGGCGCGCAGGAAGAGCTGGCCGCGGCTGCCGCTCAGCGTCCCGCCGGGCTCGAGCAGGGGCTGCAGCGCCGGCAGCACCTGCTCGACAGTCCGGTAACGGAGCGGAATGATTTCAAGGGGTTGCTGGGCGCACGCGGCGTGCACGGTCGCGCCGAGGAGCATGGCCAGGACCAGTCGGACTAGGTGGCGAGGGTTCATCCGTGTCTATCAACGCGCCATCCTGCGGGGCGTCTACGACCGATTATGAGACCAGCGCTGCTCGCCTGCCTGATCGCCCTGTCCTTCCGCGCCTGGGGCTGGCACGACTTCACCAGTGATCGCGAGCGGCCGTTGATCCAGGCGATGCAAACCCTTGGCGTCAAGTACCGCCTCGGCGGGCGCTCGCCGGATACCGGCTTCGATTGCAGCGGGCTGGTGACGCACGTGTTCGAACGCGCGTGGGGCGTGCTGCTGCCCCCCGGCACCGAAGCGTTGAGCAAGGTGGGCACGCCGGTAGCGCGGCTGAAAGAGCTGCAGCCCGGTGACCTGGTGTTCTACAACACGCGCAATCGCCCTTACTCGCACGTCGGCATCTACCTCGGCGAGGGCCGCTTCGTGCACGCCCCGCGACCTGGCGCGAAGGTCCGGGTCGAGAGCCTGCAAACCTCTTACTGGCGCGAGCGCTTCGACGGCGCGCGGCGCCTGGATCCTCCGACCTTCTAGCTGATAACAGTTCTCGTTGACACGGGTAGATGAGAGTCCTTATCATTTAGGGACTCTTCTCAATCCGGGGTCGACATGACTGTTTTCAAAGGCATTGCCGTAGCCGTGGCCGCGCTCCTGGCGGGCACCGCGGCCGCGCAGGACCAGGTGCTGAACCTGTACTCCTCGCGCCACTACCAGACCGATGAAGCGCTGTACGCGAACTTCACCAAAGCCACCGGCATCAAGATCAACCGCATCGAGGGCGGCGAAGATCCGCTGATCGAGCGCATCCGCAACGAAGGCGAGCGCAGCCCGGCCGACGTGCTGATCACCGTCGACGCCGGCCGCTTGTGGCGCGCCGAGCAGCTCGGCCTGTTCCAGCCGGTGAAGTCCGCGACGCTGGAGTCGCGCATCCCGGCGAACCTGCGCGAGCCGGGCGGCCTCTGGTACGGCTTCTCGACGCGGGCGCGCGTCATCGCCTACAACAAGGCGAAAGTGAAGCCGGGTGAAATCCGCAACTACGAGGATCTCGCCGACGCGAAGTGGAAAGGCCGCGTGTGCATGCGCTCTTCCACCAACATCTACAACCTCTCGCTGCTCGGCGCGATGATCGAGCACCTCGGCGAGGCGAAGGCCCAGGAATGGGCGCAGGGGGTACGCAACAACATGGCGCAGGACCCGAAGGGCGGCGACACCGACCAGCTGAAGGCGGTCGCGGCCGGGCAGTGCGACGTGACCATCTCCAACCAGTACTACTACGCGCGCCTGCTGCGCTCCGAGAAGGCCGACGAGCGTCAGGTCGGCGAAAAGATCGCGGTCGTGTTTCCGAACCAGGGTACCTGGGGCACGCACGTCAACATCTCGGGCGCGGGTGTGCTGAAGAACGCGCCGCACCGGGCAGCGGCGATCAAATTCCTCGAATATCTCGCGAGCGACGAAGCGCAGCGCTACTTCGCCGACGGCAACAACGAGTGGCCGGCAGTGGCGAGCGTGAAGGTCGAAAACCCGGTGCTGAAGACGCTGGGCGAGTTCAAGCGCGACCAGATCAACGTCGCGGTGCTCGGCAGGAATCAGCCGAGCTCGCAGAAGCTCTACGACCGCGTTGCTTGGAAATAGCGTTTAGAGACGTACAACACGGGCAGTAGTCCCGCAGCAACTATAGCCAGCGAAGGAAGGGCGGCTTCCGCGAGCCGCTCGTCCTTCGCCAGGTTGTAGGCCTCGATCGCGAGCGTGTCGAAGTTGAAGGGCCGCAGCGCGATGGTGGCCGGCAGCTCCTTCAGCACATCCACGAACACCAGCAGCGCGGCGGTCGCCAGGCTCGGCGCAAGCAGCGGCACGTGCACGCGCGCGAGCGCCGACGCGGGCGTGGCGCCGAGCGAGCGCGCGGCGTACTCCATGCTGGGCGTGATCTTCGCCAGACCCGCATCGGTGGTCTGCAGCGCGACCGCGAGCAGGCGCACCAGATAGGCGTACACCAGCGCCGCGATCGTTCCGGTGAACAGCAGGCCGGCGCGAATGCCGAAGGCGTGCTCCAGCCAGCCGGCGAGCGCGTTGTCGAAGCGGCCGAGCGGCACCAGCACGCCCACGGCGATCACCGCGCCCGGCACGGCGTAACCCAGGCTGGCGAGACGGTTCGCCCCGGCAACCAGCGGGCTGCGCGTCAGGCGCGCGGCATAGGCCATCACCAGGGCGATGGCGATGGCGATGAAAGCGGTGAGCGCCGCGATGCTGAAACTGTTGGCCATCAGCGCGAGCAGGCGGGCGGCCGGCAGGCGCTCGCGCAATGCCAGGCCAGCCAGCAGCAGCGCGGGCAGGGCGAAGCCGAACGCCACCGGCGCGGCGCAGGCGGCGAAAGCGCTGGCCGCCGCGAAGCCGCGCAGGCGATGCGGGCGGCTCTTGCGCGGCGCGATGCCGTGATACGCGGCGCGGCCGCGGTTCGTGCGCTCGAGCGCCACCAGCACCACGACGAAGACCAGCAGGCAGGTGGAAAGCTGCGCCGCGGCCGCCGCGTCGCCGAGGGAAAACCAGGTCTTGAAGATGCCGGTGGTGAACACCTCGACGCCGAAATAGGAAACCGTGCCGAAATCCGCGAGCGTCTCCATCAGCGCGAGCGTGGCGCCGGCGACGATCGCCGGTCGCGC
>DASRIR010000284.1:0-4668 GCA_035649875.1 Burkholderiales bacterium
AGTTGACCACGGCCAGAGCGCTCGCCGAGCAGACCGGGTTCAAGCTGTTTCACAACCACCTGACTTTCGACCTGGTGAGGGCGCTGTTCGAATTTCCTTCACCGCCCTTCGCCACGCTCGCCGAGCAGATTCGGATCTGCGCGTTCGAGGCCGCAGCGGACGCGGGCGTGCACGGGGTCATCTTTACCATGGTCTACGCCGCGCCGGATGACGACGCTTTCGTGCAGAAAATGATCGAGGGCGTCGAGGCACGGCGTGGCGAAGTGCTGTTCGTGCGCCTGCACTGCGACACGGCAACACACGAGCAACGCGTGCGCGCGCCCGAGCGCGAGCGCTACGGCAAGATAATCGGCGTCAAGTGGCTGCGCGAGGCGATGGCGCGCTGGAATCTGTCGTCCCCAGTCCCGATGCGCGAGAGCCTGGAGATCGACACCTCGTCGCTAGGCCCCGAAACCGTCGCGAGCCGCATAATCGACCATTTTGGGCTCGCGGTTGTAACGGCTAAGCCGTCTACGTAGGTTCCCCGTGGGGATGCCATCTTAACGAGCGCGGTAACCCGATTTATCGCCGGCAGTTCCCTCACCGTTGGGGACGAAGTCATATTTGCCGACCCCTTGCACTAGCAGAAAGCGGCACGGCTGCCTGCTGCTGTTCGACACTTGGTGGATCGTTCGTGGGCTTACGTTAGCCGATTGGCCGACAGCCAACTCATGTCGCGTCGAGGGATCCCGCGTCTCAACCACGACCTCACCCTCGAGCGCGTAATAGTAATCGTGCACCTCGCTGTGGCGATGCCACGGAATGGCTTCGCCCGGGTCAAGGGTGTACTCGCGTACGAGCACATCAGAGCCGCGCGCGACGACATGGATATTGCGAACTTTGTAGGGCGCGGGAGCTGTTTCCTTCATCGTCGCCTCCGCTCATTCGGCCTTAATGCCGGCATCACGCACGAGCTTGCGGAACTTGGCTACCTCGGCGCGCACGTGCGCATCGAACGCCTCGGGTGTCGTCGGCGCCGGATCGGCGCCCAGAGCGAGCAGCCGTTCTTTTACGTCGGGCAACTCCACGATGCGTGCAACCTCGCCGCTCAGTTTCGCGAGCACCGGTTTCGGGGTCTTCGCAGGCGCCAATATGCCAAACCATGGATCGAAAACGTAGCTAGACAGTCCGGCTTCCGCGACGGTGGGCAACGCGGGCAGCACGGCCGAGCGCTTGCTGGTGGAAGCCGCCAGCGCGAGCAGCTTCCCCTCCCGCGCGAGCGGCAAGACGTTGACGACTGGCGAGAAATTGAACTGGATGCTGCCCGCGACGACGGCTGTCATTGCCTCGGGGATGCCTTTGTATGGCACGTGCACGACGTCGATGCCGGCGAGCGTCTTGAAGAGCTCACCCGCCAGGTGATTGGCGCTGCCAACGCCCGGGGACGAGAAATTCAGCTGGCCTGGCTTCGACTTGGCGAGCGCGATGAGCTCGCTCACGGTTCGGGGCCCCAGCGTTGGAGGCACGACAAGTATGCTCGGCACGTTCGCGATCCGGCCCACGCCAGCGAAGTCGTTCAGTGCGTCGTAGGGCAGCTTGGCATACATCGCCGCACTAGCGGCATGCCCCGCCGAAACAACCAGTAGCGTGTAGCCGTCCGGCGCCGCGGTCGCTACTGCGTTCGACGCGCCCACACCGCCGGCTCCGGGGCGGTTGTCGACTATGACTGGTTGAGCCCAGGCTTCGTTTAGCTTCTGGCCGACCGTTCGCGCGAGGATGTCGGTCGTGCTGCCGGCCGAAAATCCCACCACTATGCGGATGGGCTTGTCCGGATAATCTTGCGCGTTGCCGCTGCCGCATTCGGCAGCGACCATGAGCGCGAGCAGCGTTCGTGCAAAGTCCATGTCTGCTCCTTTCCGTGCGCATTCTGCAGGGCACCCAACGCAGAACGGAATAGCTCAATGCGCAATACCCCTATAAGATCATCCTTATGTCGCTGCCGGATGGCGATTGGGAACGCCGAATCGGTCGCTTCCTGAGGCTGCGCGATCTGCACGTCCTTTCGGTGGTCGTGCAACTCGGCAGCATGGCCAAAGCCGCGTCGTATTTGTCAGTCACCCAGCCGGCCATCTCGCAGGCGATCGTCGACCTGGAGCACGCTGTCGGCGTTCGCCTGCTCGATCGCGGACCGCGCGGCGTCCAGCCAACGACGTACGGGGAGATACTGCTCAAGCGAGCGACCGAGGCCTTCGATGCCCTGCAGCAAGGCATGCGGGATATCCGCTATCTGCAGGATCCCGGCCTCGGGGAAGTACGCGTCGGCGCCGATATGTCCTTCATCGCTGGCGGATTCCTGTCCTCGATTATCGAGCGCGTCGCGACGCGTCATCCACGCGTGACGGTGCACATCGTCGAGACCACCACTGCGCGCGCCGCGCCGGAGTTTCGCGAGCTGCGGGAGCGCAATGTCGACTTAATGCTCGGCAGGCTCTCCGGCCCGCTGACGGCCGAGGACCTCGAGATCGAGCCGATCTTCGACGAATTGATCGTGATCGCGGCCAGCGCGCACAGCGCGTGGGCGCGGCGCGAACGTATCGATCTTGCGGAGCTTGCAAATGAGCGATGGATTCTTGCTCCGCCGAACAATACGGCGCGCGATCTCCTTGAGGGCGCGTTTCGCGCCCAGGGGCTTGAGCCGCCGGAGCCGCGCGTCACGACCTATTCAATGCAGTTGCGTTTGCAGCTTCTAGCAACCGGCCGTTACCTCACGGTGCTGACGGACGCGACCGTCCGCTACAGCGCGGAGCGGTGGTCGCTGAAAGCCCTTCCGCTGAAGCTTGGCCCGAGGTTGCCCGTCGTCGTCGTGACGCTCAAGAATCGGAGCCTCACGCCCTCGGCGCAGCTCTTTCTCGAAGAAGTGCGCGCCGCAACGAAAACCGGCGCACTTGCTACCTAGGCCGATCCATTGCGGCGGTTCGCCGTGGGGACGCCACTCTCGCTCCGGTTTTGGTAGCTGGTAGTTCGATGCGCGTAACTAGGGTCGTGAGTACGGCGCGGCATTATGAAGGCCCGCCAAGCAGGCGATCGTATCCATCAGCCGCCCTCGGCCTGGATGCCGACGAAGCGGCTGCAGTTGATCGTGCCGCTGATGGTCTCTCCGTTCGCCGCCTTCCCGTCGATGGTAAAGACGCCGCCCGCGCCGGTCCGCTGCAGGGTCGCTTTTCCCGAGCCCTTGGTATCGTGCTTGGTCCCGCCTTTCACCGTATCCACCTCGTAGCGGCTCGAGCCATCCGAGATGTGCAGCGAAAGCATGGCGGGCGAGCCGTCCTTGGGCTGCCAGAGCGTGAAGTTGAGGGACTGTCCGCTTGAGCGCTGCGACACGGAGTACAAGGAAGCGCTGACGCCGTGGATGCTCGCTTGCGACGCTGCCTTGCATTCGCCTGCCGCGTTCGAACGGTAGTCCTTCGTCCCCGTCTTTAAGACGATATCCACTGGCGAAGCCCCATCCTGGGATGCTGCGCGGCGCGTTTGCGCGGCGGCGGGTTTCGAGGCGTCGACTAATGCGGCCACCGCCTTCATGTCAAGGCCTTGAAGCAGCTCGTCGCTTACTGCCTCGTTCCCGTCGATGCGCACGCGCAGGCTGTGCACCCGTGTGGTGGGCGCCGATTCGTCGATATGCGCCACGGCGAAGTTGCCCGTTTGCTGCCACGCACCGAGCAGCACGTGAATAGCCCCATTGCCGTCGCGAAGAGCGAGTGGCGCGCCGGCGACGGAGACCGAACGAGCGCCGCGCGTCTGTGCCTGCCTCAAGTTGGTCTGAATCGACACCGAAGCGTCGCGGCGGTTCGCGCGAGCTTCTTCCGTGCGCGCCTGTGCGGAGCGCGTCTGAGCCGCACCGGCAGCGCTGCGCTCTTCACGCATGGCGCGGCGCAGTTCCGTGAGCTCCCTGTGCACCGGCGCCATCTCGGCGCGAACCTCGCGCGACGCCTCGATCGCTTCGCGCTGGGCGGCGCTGTCGCCGGCGCGCCGCGCCTCCTGGTAGGCTCTTCCCGCAGCCGATTCCCGGCCCTTGAGCTCGGCGAGCTGCTTCTCGAGCGCCGCGGCGCGGGCCACCTGCTCAGGATTCGAGGATGGCGGTTGGGCAGGCGGCTCTGCGCGCGGCGCCTGCGCCGGTGGATCCTGGCGCACGTAGTTGCGCAGCACGCTAATGGTCACCGGCTGGGGAATGGCTCGAGCGCTGCCGCCTTCCATAGGGCACGAGCCTGCAGCGAGATCCGTGCGCTCGTCGCGCGTCGCCCAGCCCGCCGGCGCCGGAGGCAGGGCTTTCCGCAACCGTTCGGCTACGCTGTCCGCGGCTTGCTTCTCCTCGGCCGTCAGTGCGCGCGGCTGGCATTCGCGGCCCATGTCGGCGTGCGCGCCCGCTGCCATCGCAAGCATGCTTATCGCCCAGGCGGTCACTTTCGTCATTCCATTTCTCCCACGGGATTCGGCTGACACGCGATGGTAGCGGGACGCAGCTTGTTTCGAACTTACGGAGCGGCGGGAATCCGATAGCACAAGCGCTGCGAGTGTTGCGTTTGTCCGCTCACGCGGGACGCGGAGCACCGAGGCTCAAGCGGATGCTTGCTCACCTACGCAGCCTCCCGCCGTCCATTTGGGACGCCCTGTAGAGAACTGGTGACAGGTTCC
>DASRIR010000285.1:0-2505 GCA_035649875.1 Burkholderiales bacterium
GGAACCTGGAGCGCTTTCCGCTCCAATCATCGCGTCAATGTCGGCTAACTGAACGGAGAGCGCTCCAGGAATGCGCGACTGGCTCTCGTTCTGGAATTCGCCCAATCGCATCTACGTCAACGATTTGCATCGCGACGTGCACTATCGCGACGTCGCGACCGAGATCCGCGCGCTCGTGCCGGCCGGCGCCGCGACCGTGCTCGACTACGGCTGCGGCGAGGCAACGCGCGCCGACATCGTGGCGGAGGCGGTCGACAAGCTCATCCTTTCGGACGGCGCGCCGATGGTGCGTGACAAGATTGCCGCGCGGTTCAAGGACGATGCGCGCATCGTCGTGCTCTCGCCCGAGGAGGTGGCGGCGCTTAGCGCCGGCAGCCTCGACGCGATCGTGCTCAACTCGGTCGTGCAGTATCTCAAGCGCGCCGAGCTCGACGCGCTGCTCGCGACGTTCCGGCGGCTGCTCGCGCCCAACGGCCGGCTCGTCGTGGGCGACGTGTCGCCGCCACACACGAGCGCCGTGACCGAGATCACCGCGTTGATGCGGCTCGCCTGGCGCAACGGCTTCATCGGCCCCGCGCTCGTCGGCCTGGTGCGCACCGCGCTCTCGGACTACCGCGTGCTGCGCGCGCAGCTCGGCCTGTCCCGCTACACCGAAGCCGAGATGCTCGCGGTGCTGGCGCAGGCGGGGTTCAGCGCGCAGCGCCGCCACCCCAACATCGAGCACAACCAGGAACGCATGACGTTCGTGGCCTCAGTCGTCCCCGCGCAAGCGGGGACCCATACGCCGTGACCGTGAGGGCGTGCGCACGGCAGACGCGCCTCACCCGACTTCTTGCAAACGGCGTATGGATCCCGCTTTCGCGGGGATGACCGACCGCCGTTAACCTCATATTCACGACGTCATTGGCCCTATGCGTGCTGCCGATTACATTTTCGTGATTGGCCCGATGGCGGAGTGGCGACGCAAAGGCCGTGCATGGCCTTTCATCCTGGTTCGAATCCAGATCGGACCTCCAAATCTCATTGGAATTATTGATTAAATTTTCCGCAGTTCGTTTCAACCCACAATCTAATGCACAAGGCAGCCCGCGATGGGCCGGCCCACGCGATGCCCCGCGGCCCACAGTGCTCGAAGCATGGTCACCGGCTCGAGTCCGTTACCTCGCTCGGCAAAGCGCTGAACTCGCCGACGACACAGCGTCCATACTCGAAGATCGCCATCGCCAAGTCGAACATTTGGATGTTGAGCAGTGCAGCGGCCTCTTGCAACGATGCGCCGTGCGCCACGCACTCACTGCCGCGATACACGTCGAGACGCTCGTCCATTCCGCCGCTCTTATACCAATCCGCGGGGCGTCTGACTCTCCAGGGATTCTCGAATCGACTTCGAAGTGATTCAAGGTGGCAAACGGAGGGACGTTTGCCATGGGGTGCGCCATCGAGGTGCGGACGGACTATACGAGCGCGGAGCTTCGGCGGTTGGCCAAGCGTGGGAAGGACACCGCCCAGACGCGGCGGCTGTTGGCGATTGCGGCGGTGCTCGATGGGACGTCGCGGGCGGCGGCGGCGAAGGCCGGCGGCATGGACCGCCAGACGCTGCGGGACTGGGTGATCCGGTTCAACGAGCAGGGGCCGGACGGGCTCGTCAGCAAGCCGTCGCCGGGCGCGCCCGGCAAGCTCACCGACGAGCACAAGGCGTTGCTTGCCCAACTCGTCGAGGAGGGTCCGATCCCGGCGATCCATGGCGTGGTGCGCTGGCGGGCGTGTGACCTGATCATGCAGCTGCATGAGAAGTTCGGCATCTCGGTGTCCGACGACACGGTCTACCGCGCCCTGAAGGAGCTGGGCTTCTCGCATGTGAGCGCGCGGCCGAAGGCCTACAAGCAGGATCCCGAGGCCATGGAGGCGTTCAAAAAAACTTCGCCGAGTGCGTGGCGGAAGTCCGCGCGGAGCTCGCCCCGGGCACACCGGTAGAAGTCTGGTTCCAAGACGAGATGCGGGTCGGCCAGAAGAACAAGCTCACCTATCGCTGGGCGAGGAAAGGCTCACGTCCCCGCGCGGTCCACGATCAGCGAACGCAATCGACCTATTTGTTCGGCGCGGTGTGTCCCGAACACGGCACCGGCGCCGGCCTGGTCCTGCCGGCCTGCAACGGCGAAGCCATGCAGCTTCATCTCAATGAGATCGCAACCAAAGTCACCCCCGGTGCACATGCCATGCTGCTGCTCGATCAGGCCGCCTGGCATGGTGTTGCGATCCTCACCGTGCCGAGCAACATCTCGCTCGTGCCGCTGCCGCCACGCTCACCGGAACTCAATGGACAGGAAAACATCTGGCAGTTCATGCGGGCGAACTGGCTGTCGAACCGTGTCTTCAAATCCTACGACGACATCGTCGATCACTGCTGCTTCGCCTGGAACACGCTCACCGAGCAGCCGTGGAAAATCATGTCGATCGCCCGCCGCGATTGGGCACAAGTCGGTCACTCACTGTGAGGATTGGTAT
>DASRIR010000286.1:0-3266 GCA_035649875.1 Burkholderiales bacterium
GACGTCTTTGCCCTGCAGGACAAGGTCATCGGCGAGATCGTCGCGGCGCTGCAATTGGAGTTGCCGGACACGACCGGCCGCAGCGAGACCGCGAATCCGGCGGCCTACGATGCCCTTCTGCAGGGACTGGAGCGCCTGCGCCAGGGCAGCGAGACCGAGACGATCGCCGCGATCGATGCGTTCGAGCGGGCGGTTGCGCTCGATCCGGACTACGCCCGCGCGCACGCATCGCTGGCGTTTGCGCACGGGAAGATCGTCAATTCGCTCTGGCTGTCGGCCACCGGCACCGGCTACGATCGCGCTTACGAAGGCATGCAGAAGCATCTCGCGCTCGCCATGCGCGCACCTACACCGCTGGCGCACGCCGTGAAGGCCGAGCTGACGCTGCGCGAGGGCGGCAACAGCGAGGCGCTGGCCGAGATCGATGAGGCATTGAAACTCGCGCCCAACGACCCCTACGTGCGCATTACACGCGCGAATATCCTGAATGCCCTCGGCCGGGCTGTCGACGCGGAGGCCGAGGTACGACGCGTGCTGCGCCTCGAGCCGGGCTTTTCACCGGCCTATCAGCGTGTCCTGGCGCAGGCGCAGTTCAACCAGCAGAAATACGAAGACGCGCTGGCGACCATCACCGAGGTGGTCAACCGGCAGTCGGATGTCAACTTCGATTTCGCGACCATGGTCGCTGCTCTGGGCCAGCTCGGGCGCACGGCAGGCGTGCGCGAGGCGATCGCGAAGTACGACGAGATGACTGTTCCCGCCTTCGGGGATCCGCTGACCGTCCAGGAATACAACTGGTGGTGGTACAACGGCGACATTTTCACCTACGACGATGACTACCGCGCCCGGCTGGTGCAGGGCTTGCGCAAGGCGGGCGTACCGGAAGGCGCAGGGGCCGAGCTGCGACTGGCAGACTACAAGCGGCTGATCTCGCGTCGCGGAGGCGAGTACACGATCAAGGGTGTGACGGAGATCGATCTTGAAACCACGCAGGCGATGCTCGAGGCCGGCGCGATCCTGGTCGACGTGCGCCCGGCAACGGACTTCGAACACGGGCACATCCCCGGCACCGTCAGCCTGTCGTTGGCTGCTGCGCTGTCCAGCGACAGTCTCGAAGAAGTAGCCCGCCCCGACGACCCCGTGATCTTTTCCTGCCATGGCATTTACTGCCCGTATTCAGCGTACGCGGCCGCCAAGGCAATGCTGTGGGGACGCACGCGCGTCTATCGGTTCGCGGGCGGATTCCCGACCTGGCAGGCGGCGGGCCGCCCGGTCGAGGTGGGGCCCAGCAGCCGGACGGCCGATCGAGCGGTCGCCGCCAGATAGGCGTCCGCCGCGGAACCGCGCGGCGCTGGATGCCTCGATGCGCCGGCGCTCAGCGCAGCGGCAGCTCCAGGTCTTTCGTGAGCGCATCGACCTCGGCCTGCGTGGGCGCGCTCGCCGCCCGCTCAATCACGCGGCGCGTCAGGTGCGGCGCGAACAGCTGCATGAAGTCGAGCTGGTACTTGCGCAGCAGCCCGCCGCGCCGGAAGCCGATCCAGGTAACGTGCGCGGGAAAGAGATCCGAGGTGTCGATTTCGACGAGATCCGTGTCGCTGTCGTCGATCGCCATGCTGGCGACGATGCCGACGCCGAGCCCGAGCCGCACGTAGGTCTTGATCACGTCTGCATCGCGTGCGGTCAGCACGACGTTCGGCACCAGGCCCTGGTCGGCGAAGATCTGCTGCAGCGAGGACGGCCCCGTGAAGCCGAACACATAGGTCACGATCGGCTGTGCCGCGAGCTGCTTGAGCGTGAGCTTCTTGCACTTCGCAAACGGATGACCCTTCGGTACGACCACGTGCCGGTGCCAGCGATAGCAGGGCAGGAGCGAGTAACCCTCGAACAGGCTCTGCGAACCCGTGGCGATCGCGAAGTCGATCCGGTCGAGCGCGGCCATCTCGCCGATCTGCTCCGAGGTGCCCTGGTGCAGGTGCAGGCCGACGTCGGGGTACTTGTCGCGGAACTGCTTGATCACCTCGGGCAGCACGTAGCGCGCCTGCGTGTGGGTGGTCGCGATCGAGAGCGTGCCGCGCGACTCGTCCTTGAGTTCCTCGGACAGGTGCTTGATGTTACGGACCTCGCGCAGGATGCGGATCGCACGGTCGATCACCTGCTGGCCCGCGGGCGTGATCCGCGCGAGGTTGCGCCCGTCGCGCACGAAGATCTGGAACCCGAGCTCGTCCTCGAGCAGCTTGATCTGCTTGCTGACGCCCGGTTGGGAGGTGTGCAGCTTCTCCGCCGCGGCGGTGATGTTGAGACCGGTCTGGGCGATGGCCGCGAGGTAGCGGAGCTGATGCAGTTTCATCCGCGCATTCTAGCCACAGGTGAGGCGCGGCCGGGATGCGCAGCGCGCGCAGCACGCCGGACCGACCGCCTATTGCGATCGGCGGCCGGCGCCCTGAGTGGGATCAGGCGGCCTGCGGCACAGCGAGTGACTTGCGCCACGCGGGCAGCGCGCTCAGGTCCGCATACCAGCGATTGATCTCCGGATAGCCGCCGACCGGGAGCCGCGCCGGGCCGGTCATGTTGAGCGAGGCGCCGAGGGCGAAGTCCGCGATCGTGAGCTGATCGTCGGCGACGTGACGGCGTCCTTTGAGGTGTCCGTTCAGCACCTCGGCCGCGCGGTGGAACCGTTCCTCACCCTTGGCGATTTCGGCCGGGTCCGGATCACCCATCTTGAAGAGCGCTTTGACAGCGCGCTCGAGGATGAGCGTCGCGCAAGCTGCTTCCCAGTGCGCGAGGTCCCAGCACTGCCAGCGCGTGACGTCGGCGAGCCGCCTGGGCTCGGTGGGCAGCAACCCCGCCTCGGGGTTCTTGAGCGCGAGGTACTGCATGATCGCGCCCGATTCCCAAAGCACGAAGTCGCCGTCCTCCATCACGGGCATGCGCATGTTCGGGTTGAGCGCCGCGAATTCCGGCGTGCGATGCGCGCCCTTGCCGAGATCGACGAACACGCTTTCGTAATCGAGCCCGAGGTACTCGGCGACCGCGAGCACCTTGAAGGCGCGTGGCGACAAGGGAAACACGTGCAGCTTGATCATGGCGCTTCTCCTTCTGATGGGCTGAATGGGAACATTCTGATTCGCAGATGACGATTTCAGGCGCCGGCGGCTTCGCGGTAGCGCTCGAGGAGGCCGGTCCAGCCGCCCGGCGAATCGATCTTGCCGCGGAGCACCTCGGCCTGGTCGCCGAGCCGCTCGAGCCCGCGATGCTCGAGCTCGACG
>DASRIR010000287.1:0-2177 GCA_035649875.1 Burkholderiales bacterium
CTGTTCCGCATGGCGGGCGACGAATTCACCGTGCTGCTCGAGGACGTGCGCGGCCCGGAGGAAGCGGCGATGGTGGCGGGGCGGGTGCTGGAGGGAGTGGCCGAGCCGCTGCAGCTCGGCGAGCATCAGCTCGCGGTCACCTCGAGCATCGGCATCGCGCTCTATCCCAATGACGAAACGCTCGGCGAGCGGCTGATCAAGGCCGCGGACACGGCGATGTACCGCGCCAAGGAGCTCGGCCGCAATCGCTACGCGTTCTTCGCGCCGGAGCTGAACCAGCGCCTGGAAAGCCAGGTCATCGCCGAAGCCGCGCTGCGGCGGGCGGCGAACGCTCCGGCGCGGGCCGCCTAGAAAAACCCTAAGGGGAGCGGCGGATGGTCGTTCGACGACTAGAAGCCTTCCTACGCCGCGGCGCGACGGTTCGAGGCCAGCCGCTCGTCCACCAGCGCCACGATCGCGTCGAGTTCCGGGTGACTCGCGCCGCGGTGCGCGGCGATCGCCTGCACCAGCTTGTCCACGCGCTCGATGTAGCCGGCGCCGTTGAAGACCGCGCGCGCCGCTGAGGAAGGCGCGGCGAGGCTCGCCGCGGCGGCGGCGTACTTCTCGAACGGCACCAGGTCTTCCGGCGCGGCGCCGAGCCCGATGCAAAGCTCGCGCACCCAGTCGTAGACCGAGCGCGCGCGCTCGGCATCGCCGTGCACCGCGTCGCGGATCGGGCGTGGCCCTTCGGGCGTGATGCAGCGATAGTTGCCGGCGAGCAGCATGGCCCACTTCGCGAGCGGCACGAACAGGCTGTCGTGCACCTTGAGCTTGACCGGCAGGTCGACCGCGCCGATGTCGGCCTCGAGGCGGCGCAGGATCGCGGTGTGCTCGTCCGAGCCGAAGCGCGCCGCCTTGAAGTTGGTCGGCAGGGTCACCTTGAGCGCGTTCGGCGGGCCGCCGGCCGGGCGCAGGGCCTGCGGGTCGGGGCTGCAAAGGCTGAGCGTAGCGGGATCGAACGCCTGCCAGACCGTCGCGTCGGTGTAGCAGCCGGCCGGCAGCTCCGCCGGCAATCCCGGCAGGCGCCGAAGATAGGGCGGCGGCGGCATGTTCATCAGCGACAGGCAGGGCACGCGCGCTTTCGCCGTGCGGTCGAGCAGCTCGCGCACGCCGGCCGAGCCGTACTGCGGCTCCTGCATGGCGAGCACGGCGAGATCGTATTCGGCTGGATCGACCGCCGAGGGCATCGCGGCGCGCACCGCGCCGGGCAGCGCGGTGGAAACGACTTCGACCGGCGTGCCGCCCTTGACCGGGAATTGCACGCGGGTGCCTTCGCGGTTGATCAGCTCGGCGGTGGCGCGCTGGCACACCAGCGTCGCGTCATGGCCGGCGGCCGCGGCCTTGGTTGCGAACAGCGAGCCATAGGACGCGCCGAACACCAGCACCTTGTAGGCACGGGACATCCCGGAAGCTTAGGCGACTCATGCGCGGGCGATCTGTGCGAGCGCGCTGATCCATTCGGGGGAGTCGTTCAGGCAGCTCATCAGGTAGAGCTCGTCGCCGCCGGCCGCGAGGAACGCGTGCCGCGCGGTGATGCCGATCTCTTCCAGCGTCTCCAGGCAGTCGGCGACGAAGCCCGGGCATACCACGTCGACCCGCTTCACACCTTCGCGCGCCAGCGCGACCAGCGTGGGCTCGGTATACGGCTGCAGCCAGTCGGCGTAGCCGAAGCGCGACTGGAACGTGACCTGCCACGCCGGCTCCTTCAGCCCGAGCGCCCGCGCGAGCAGCGCGGCGGTTTCGCGGCATTCGGTTTCATATCTTTCAGAATTCTTCTTCGGCAGGCCGTGGAAGCTCATGACCAGCACCGCGCCGCGGCCGTACTTGTCCCAGTGGCGCCGCACGTTTGCCGCCAGCGCGGCGATGTACGCCGGGTGATCGTGGAAGCTCTCGATCATCCTGGTCCCAGCGGGAAGGACGTCCCGGACGCTCTCCGTGGTGCTTTCGGCGTATTGGGGATAGAGCGGCACCACCAGCGGGTTTTCCAGCGTCTTCACGACAGCGGAAGCTGCGGGTCGGCCATACCGCATCGCGTACTTGACGGGGATGCCGAGCTTTTCCTGCAGCAGCGCGGCCTGGCGCACGGTATTCACCGCCAGCGGCGAGCCTTCGGGCGTCCAGATCTGCGCGTATTTCTC
>DASRIR010000288.1:0-39022 GCA_035649875.1 Burkholderiales bacterium
CCCGATGCCGTGGCGTTCTACATCTCGGGCCAGCTCCTCACCGAGGACTATTACGTCTTCAACAAGCTCGCCAAGGGCCTGATCGGCACCAACAACGTCGACACCAATTCGCGCCTTTGCATGTCCTCGGCTGTCGCGGGCTACAAGATGTCCCTCGGCGCCGACGCGCCGCCGTGTGCCTACGAGGACATCGATGCCGCGGACTTGATATTGATCGCAGGCTCCAATACCGCCTTCGCCCATCCTGTTCTCTTTCAACGGCTGGAATCGGCCCGGGCCAGGAATCCGGATCTCAAAGTCATCGTCATCGACCCGCGCGCCACCGTCACCGCGCGCGCGGCGGATCTGCACCTCGCGATCGCTCCCGGAACCGACATCGCGCTTTTCAACGCCATGCTTGGGGTCTTGCAACGAGAAAAGCTGCTCGACCAGGTCTTCATCGGTGAACACACGGAGAACCTGCCCTCCCTCCAGCCTCTACTGGACTACTGGACGCTCGAGCGCGCCGCCGAGGTCTGCGGACTGCCGGCGTCGCAGATCGTCCTGGCCGCGCGCATGTTCGGTGCCGCCACCGCCGCGCTCTCGCTCTACTGCCAGGGCCTGAACCAGTCCACCAGCGGCACCCACAAGAACGCCGCGCTGATCAATCTCCACCTCGCGACCGGCCAGATCGGCAAGCCCGGCACCGGGCCGTTCTCCCTCACCGGCCAGCCCAACGCCATGGGCGGGCGCGAGGTCGGCGGCATGGCCAACCTGCTGTCTGGTCATAGAGACCTAAGTAGTGCGGCCGATCGCGCCGAGGTGGCCGCACTCTGGGGCGTGCCGAGCGTCCCGGCACTGCCAGGAAAAACAGCGGTCGAGATGTTCGAGGCGATCGGACGCGGCGAGATCAAGGCGGTGTGGATCGCCTGCACCAACCCCGCCCAGTCCATGCCCGACGTGAGCGCTGTTCGCAAAGCGCTCGAGCGTGCCGAGCTTGTGGTCGTCCAAGAAGCCTTCCGCGATGCCGAGACCTGCGCCTACGCCGACGTTCTGCTGCCGGCCGCGAGCTGGGGGGAGAAGGAGGGCACCGTCACCAACTCCGAGCGCCGCGTCTCGCGCGTGCGCGCCGCGGTCACGCCGCCGGGCGAAGCGCGCGCCGACTGGGAAATCGCCGCCGACTTCGCGCGAAGGCTCTCGGCGGACCTCGGCATCCCCGCGAAGGCGGGGATCCATTTCTCTTACGCTTCCCCCGAAGAAATCTTCAACGAGCACCGCGAGACCACCCGCGGCCGCGACCTCGACATCACCGGCCTTTCCTACGCGCACCTCGAGCGCGACGGCCCGCAGCAATGGCCGTATCCCGCCGGCGCGACGGCCGGCCGCACGCGCTTATATGCAGACGGCATCTTCCCGACGCCCTCCGGCCGCGCGCGCTTCGTCGCCACCGAATACACGCCGCCCGCCGAAGCGCCGGATGCCGACTACCCGATCCGCCTTACCACCGGCCGCCTGCGCGACCAGTGGCACAGCATGACCCGTACCGGCCTGGTGGCTCGCCTGTTCAGCCACAGCCCCGAGCCCGAAGTCCTTTTGCACAAGGATTCATTCCAGGGGTTCGAAGACGGCTCCCTCGTGCGCGTCTCCAGCCGACGCGGCAGCATCGTCCTCAAGGCTCGCGCCTCGGACGACATGCGCCCGGGCGACGCCTTCGTCGCCATGCACTGGGGCAGCCGCTTCATGGCAGGCGCCGGCACCAACGCGCTTACCGTTCCCGCGCTCGACCCGCACTCCAAGCAGCCCGAACTCAAGCACGCCGCCGTCCGCATCGAACCCTTCGCCGCTAAGTGGCGCGGCATCTTGACTGCGGCCGCCACGTCCGAGCTGCCGCGCGAGGCGTCCGGCTTGCTCGCTCGCTTCGACCACGCGGCGCTATCACTGGTCGATGGCGCGGAAAGCCAAGTCCGCTTCGAGCTCGCCTCCAGCATGGATCCCGACCCCAAACTGCTCGCTGCCCTCGAGGATCTCTTCGGCTCGCCACCTGCCCCGTTTATCTCCGCCTCCGACCGCGCGGTGTGCGTCTGCTTCAGGGTCTCCGAGTCCGCCGTTCGTTCTTCTCTCGCGAATGGCGCCAACTTGGCGACGCTTCAGCGGGACTTGAGATGCGGCACCAATTGCGGGTCCTGCGTCCCGGAGCTAAGGCGGCTTCTACCGACGTAGTCGAACTATTGCGCGCCGCGGGCGCGCTCGATGGCGGCGAGCAGGTCGGAATCGGTAAGGTCTTGCGTCCAGCTCGACGGCAGTTCGACACGCACCGACTGCGCGCCACCGCTTGGCGTGCACACGACAGCGACCACGTCGTCCGTGGCCAGCACGGCATCGGCCTCGGTACGGCGCGACTCTGTCAGGCCGGCATAGGCCTGCACGCAGGTCCAGACGAGGCTATCGCTGTCGGTGACTGTGCGCGGGTCGGTCACGCGCGCGGGCCGACGACGGCGAGCGCGCGGAGGAAAACCGTGTGCGGTGTCGGTACTTCCCCCTCCATCCAGCTCGTGAGCTGCTTGGTAGGCACACGCAGGCAGCGCGCCAGCTCGCGGATGCCGCCGGCGATTCCGGCGGCCCGATGCAACATGGTTTGGTTTTCGCTCATCGGCCTATTGTGGAAAGCCGATCGCGTCTTGCCTATCGCGCCCTACGTCGACGCGGCGTCGCGGTCCGTGGAAAATCGTCGCCGGGTCTGGCGACGGGGGTTTCCCCTCAGCCTAGCGCTTGCTCCCCAGCAGCGCGCCAAGCCGGGGCTCGCCGCTGCCGCGTTGCGCTTCGCCTTCCGCGGCCATGCGGCGGCGCGCTTCGGCGAGCTGGGCTTCCTGCTCCGCGGTGAGGCGATCGTTGACGCGAGGCCGTTGGTGGGAATGCGGCCGGCTCCTGGGGGGCTGACCTTGACGCTGCTGACCTTGACGCTGCTGGCCTGGGCGCTGCTGGCCTTGCCGCTGCCGCGGTGCTTGCCGCTGCCGCGGTGCTTGCTGCTGCGGGCGCGGTGAATGATGGCGCTCCGCCCGGTTTCCGCGATCTTCTGCCGGCTCCTGGCTGCGGGTGCCGGCCTCGAAGCCCTCGACGACGCGCTGCTCGACCTTGCGGTTCATGAGCCTCTCGATCGCGGCCATGAGCGGCCGCTCTTCGTGCGTCACCAGGGACACGGCTTCGCCCTCGGCGCCGGCGCGGCCGGTGCGGCCGATGCGGTGGACGTAGTCCTCGGCTACGTGGGGCAGGTCGTAGTTGACGACGTGGGGCAGGGCCTCGATATCAAGACCGCGCGCGGCGATGTCGGTGGCGACGAGAACGCGAAGCTCGTTGTCCTTGAAGCTCTGCAGCGTCCGGGTGCGGTGGTTCTGGGCCTTGTTGCCGTGGATCGCGTCGGCCTCGATGCCGGCGCGCGAGAGCTGCTGCGCGAGGCGGTTGGCGCCGTGCTTGGTGCGCACGAAGACGAGGACCTGGCGCCAGTCGTTCGACTTGACCAGGTGCGCGAGGAGCTCGCGCTTGCGGTCGTGGCTCACCGGGTGCTGGACTTGCGCGACGAGCTCGGCCGGGGTGTTGCGCCGTGCGACTTCGACGGTCGCCGGGCTCTTCATGAACGAGCCCGCGAGCTTGCGGATCTCGTCGGGGAAGGTCGCCGAGAAGAGCAGGTTCTGGCGCTTCGCGGGCAGCAGGGCGAGGATCTTGCGGATGTCGTGGATGAAGCCCATGTCGAGCATGCGGTCGGCTTCGTCCAGCACCAGGATCTCGACCTGGCGCAGGTCCACGGTCTTCTGCTGCACGTGGTCGAGCAGGCGCCCGGGCGTGGCGACGAGGACGTCGACCCCGCGGCGCAGTGCGTCGACCTGCGGCTGCATGCCGACGCCGCCGAAGACGATGGTGCTCTTCAGGGGAACGTGCTTCCCGTAGGTGCGGAAGTCCTGCTCGACCTGCGCGGCGAGCTCGCGTGTCGGAGTGACGACCAGCGCACGCACCGGATGCCGGGCGGGCGAATGGCTGCCGTTGGCCTTGCTCGAGAGCAGCTGGAGCAAGGGAAGCGCAAAAGCGGCGGTCTTGCCGGTGCCGGTTTGCGCGGCGCCGAGAAGGTCGCGCCCGGAGAGCACGACGGGGATGGCTTGCGCCTGGATGGGGGTGGGCTGGGTATAGCCCTGCTCGGCGACCGCGCGCACGAGCGCGGCGGACAGGCCGAGGCCTTCGAACGAGGTACTTATGGTGTTTCTCCTGATCGGCCTGTGAAGGGCTTGCCTTCGACCGGTTCAGGCAGATGCTTTTTAGGCTTGTTTTTGAACGGCCCGGAATGGACCGCTAAGAACGGACTGAAACGCTAACCGGATGCGCGCAACAGAGAACCTGGGGCGAATTATACAGGACTCAGCCGCCGGCGCAGGGCCGCGAGCTCGTTGCCGGCCAGTGCCGCGAGGACTACGGCGCCGCCGATGAGCGTCGAGCGTCCGGGCTCTTCGCCGGCGCCGAGCCAGGCCCAGAGCGGCCCCAGCACCACCTCGAGCAAACCCAGCAACGCGATCTCGGGCGCGAGGAGCGCGCGGCTCGCGAGCACTAGCAGCATGCACGGCAGGCCGAGCTGGGCGACGCCGAGGAAGGCCAGCAAGGCCACATCCCTTGGCGTAGCGGAGAACGGCAAGGCAAAAGGCAAGGCGATCAGGCACGAGAGCGCGCCGCCGAGCATCACCGCCGGGACGAGGTCGAGCTTCGCCGCGCTCGCGCGCAGGACGACGACGTTGATCGCGGCCGCCACCGGAATAAGAAACGCGATCGCCATGCCGAGGAAATGCTTTTCCAATGAAGAACCAAACATCCAGGCGATGCCCACCGCGGCGGCGCCGGCCGCGAGCCACGTGCGCAGCGGAACGGGATCCTTCAGGAACAAGCTGGCGAAAAGCGCGGTGAGCAGGGGGCTCACGCTCATCACGACGAGCGTGTTCGCTGTCGTGGTCAGCGACAGGGCAAAAAGAAACGCCGTGAACATGATCGCCCACATGAGTCCGGAGACGAGGCCGGGCACGCCGGCGGCCCGGACCGAGCTCCACGGGTGGACTCTCTTGAACAGGAGAAACGAGAAGACAAAGGCAAATGCGAACAGGCTGCGCCAGAACACCTGCTCGAACGGCTCGGCGCGCTCGATGTGGCGCGTCACTACGCCGGCGCTCGACCACAGCACCGGCGCCGCGATCATCAGCGCCACCGCCGTCGCGCGGGTCACGCTTGGCGCTCGGCGAGGAAGGTCTTCAACGCGTTCGCGGTGTGACCGCTGGCGATGACCTCGGGCACGCCCTGATAGACCACCTTCCCGCCGCCGTCGCCTCCCTCGGGGCCGAGGTCGACGATCCAGTCGGCTTCGGCGATCACGTCGAGGTTGTGCTCGATCACGACCGCCGTATTGCCCGCGTCCACCAGGCGGTGGAGCACGCGGATCAGCTTTTCGACGTCGGCCATGTGCAGGCCAACCGTGGGCTCGTCCAGCACGTACAGCGTGGTGGTGGTGCCTTTTTTCGATAATTCATAAACCAGCTTGATGCGCTGGGCTTCGCCGCCCGACAGCGTCGGGCTCTGCTGGCCGAGGGTGAGGTAGCCCAGGCCGACATCCTGCAACAGCGTGAGGCAGCGGTGAATCGACGGATGAGCGGCGAAGAACTCGACGGCCTCGTCCACGCTCATGCCCAGCACTTCGCCGATCGTCTTGCCGCGCAGCCGGACCTGCAGCGTCTCGGGATTGAAGCGGGCGCCGCCGCAGCCCTCGCACAACACCTTCACGTCGGGGAGGAAGGACATCTCGATCTTCTTCATGCCCTGGCCTTCGCAGACCTCGCAGCGGCCGCCGGAGGTGTTGAAGGAGAAGCGGCTCGCGCCCCAGCCGCGCACGCGCGCCTCGGCGGTATCGGCGAAGAGCTTGCGGATCGAGTCGTAGAAGCCGACATAGGTGGCGGGGCAGGAACGCGGCGTCTTGCCGATCGGCGTCTGGTCGACCTCCAGCACTCGCTCGACGCGCTCCCGGCCCTTGATGGCTTTACAACCGATAGAACGCTTCTCTTGCAGGCTGCTGAATAGAACGTCTCGGGCGAGGGTGGATTTGCCCGAGCCCGACACCCCGGTAACGGCCACCAGCCGGCCGAGCGGGATCCGCACGTCGACGCTCTTCAGGTTGTGCAGGCCGGCTTTTTGAATCTCCAGGGAATCGTTCTTCTTGCCGACGGGGCGCCGCGGCTGGACCGGGTGCCGCAGCGGCGCTTTGAGGAAGCGCCCGGTGAGCGACGCGGGATGCTGCATCAGCTCCTCGGCATCGCCCTGCGCCACGACCCAGCCGCCGAGCTTGCCGGCGCCGGGCCCGAGGTCGACCACGTGCTGCGCGCGCCGGATGGTGTCCTCATCGTGCTCGACGACCACCAGCGAGTTGCCCTTGGCCTCCAGCTTCTCCAGCACGTCGAGCAGGATCTTGTTGTCACGGTGGTGCAGGCCGATGGTCGGCTCGTCGAGGATGTAGCACACGCCGCGCAGGTTGGAGCCGAGCTGCGCCGCGAGGCGGATGCGCTGCGCCTCGCCGCCAGAGAGCGTGGGGGCCGAGCGGTCGAGGGTCAGGTAGCCGAGCCCGACTTCGCCGAGGAAGCCGAGGCGCGAGCGCAGCTCGGCCACGATGTCGCGGGCGATTTCTCCTTCGCGGTGTTTCAGGTCGATTCTTTCGAAGAGACCCTTCAGGGCGTCGATCGGTTGTCCCGCGTACTCGGCGATGTTCCGGCCCTGCCAGCGCACGGCCAGCGCTTCCGGGTTCAGGCGCCGGCCTTCGCACTCGGGACAGGCCTGGTCGATCTCCAGCCACTCGATCCAGGAGTCGAGCACGTTGTCCTCGGCGCCGGTGCGCGCGCGCTCGTCGCTCCACTCCACGTCGTCGATCTGCAGTCCGGTGCCGTAGCAGGCGGAGCACCAGCCGTGCTTCGAGTTGTAGGAGAAAAGGCGCGGATCGAGCTCGGGGAAGCTGCGGCCGCAGGAGCGGCAGGCGCGCTTGGTGGAGAATACCTGCACGTCCTTGCCCGCCGGGACGTGCACGACACCTTTCCCGATTTCGAGCGTCCTGGAAAGGAGTTGACGCAACTGGATCTCCGCCTTCGCGGAGACGACGATATCTCCCACGGGCAGCTCGATCGTGTGTTCCTTGAAGCGGTCGATGCGCGGGAAGGGCCGCGTCGGCAGCAGCTTGCCGTCCACGCGCAGGTGCCAGTAGCCCTTCGACAGCGCCCATTTCGCGAGGTCGGTGTAGACCCCTTTGCGGTTCACGACGAGGGGCGCGAGCAGCGTGATCTTCTGATTCCGGTAGTTCTTCAGCAGCCGGGAAGCGATCACCTCTTCGCTCTGCGGCTCGATCGGCACGTCGCACTGCGGGCAGTGCTGGGTGCCGAGCTTCACGAAGAGCAGACGCAGGAAGTGGTGCACCTCGGTAAGCGTGCCGACGGTGGACTTGCGGCCGCCGCGGCTCGTGCGCTGCTCGATCGCCACGGTGGGCGGGATGCCGAAGATGGCGTCCACGTCCGGGCGCGACGCGGCCTGCACGAACTGGCGCGCGTAGGCATTCAGCGATTCGAGATAGCGCCGCTGGCCCTCGTTGAACAGGATGTCGAAAGCGAGCGTCGACTTGCCCGAGCCGGAAACCCCGGTGACCACGGTGAAGCGGCCGCGCGGGATGTCGACGTCGATGTCCTTCAGGTTGTGCTCGCGCGCCTTGTGGATGCGGATCGCGTTGCCGAGATAGCGTCCGCGCGGCTCGCGCGCCACCAGCGGCTGCTTGAAGGCCGCCTCGTATTCGCGCAAGGCCTTGCCGGTAAACGACTTCTCGTGCTGCGCGACGTCCGCAGGGAAGCCTTCGAACACGATTTCGCCACCTGCCTCGCCGCCCTCGGGGCCGAGGTCGAGGATCCAGTCGGCCGAGCGGATCACGTCGAGGTTGTGCTCGATCACGACCAGTGAATGCCCGGCGGCGAGCAGCTGGCGGAAGGCGCGCAGCAGCTTGGCCACGTCGTCGAAGTGCAGGCCGGTGGTGGGCTCGTCGAACAGAAACAGCTTTTCGGCCGAGTCGTCGGTGTCGGCGAGATGCCCCGCCAGCTTGAGACGCTGCGCCTCGCCGCCGGAAAGCGTAGGCACCGGCTGTCCGAGGCGCAGGTATTCGAGGCCGACGTCGACGAGCGGCGCGAGCCGGTCCTGCACCGCCTCGCTCTTGCGAAAGAAACGTGCCGCCTCGGCCACCGTCATCTCGAGCACGTCGGCGATCGACTTGCCGTCGATGCGCACCTCGAGGATCTCGTCGCGGTAGCGCTTGCCGTCGCAGTCGGGGCAGCGCAGGTACACGTCCGACAGGAACTGCATCTCGACGTGCTCGAAGCCGCAGCCCGAGCAGGTGGGGCAGCGGCCGTTGCCCGAGTTGAAGCTGAAGGTGCCGGCGGTGTAACCGCGCTCCTTGGAGATTTTCTCTTTTGAAAACAAAACTCGGATTTCGTCGAACGCACCGACGTAGCTCGCCGGGTTCGAGCGTGTGGTCTTGCCGATCGGCGACTGGTCGACCATTACGACGCTCGACACCTTGCTCGCACCATGCAGCGCGCGGTGCGCGCCCGGCGCCTCGGTCGGCTTGCCCTTGGTCTTGAGGAGCGCGGGGTAAAGCACGTCCTGCACCAGCGTCGACTTGCCCGAGCCGGATACGCCGGTCACGCAGACCAGGCGGTGGAGCGGGATGCGCACGTCGATGTTCTTGAGGTTGTGCTCGGCGGCGCCGAGCACCTCGATGAACTCGCGCGGCTTCGCCGGCGTGTGCGGCTCGGCGGCGAGCTTCCGACCCGAGAGGTACTCCGCAGTCAGCGTTTTTTCCGTCCGCAGTTTTTCCGCGGGTCCGAAGAAGACGATTTCCCCGCCCCGTTCGCCCGGCCCCGGCCCCATGTCCAGGATGCGGTCGGCGGCGAACATGATCTGCGGGTCGTGCTCGACCACGACCAGGGTGTTGCCGGCGTCGCGCAGGCGCCGCATCACCTCGATCACGCGGCCCATGTCGCGCGGATGCAGCCCGATCGAGGGCTCGTCGAGCACGAAGAGCGTGTTGACGAGCGAGGTGCCGAGCGCGGTGGTGAGGTTGATGCGCTGCACCTCGCCGCCGGAGAGCGTGCGCGACTGGCGGTCGAGCGTGAGATAGCCGAGGCCCACATCGCAGAGATAGTTCAGCCGCGTGCGGATCTCGTCGAGCAGCAGCTCGCTCGCTTCGTCCGGCGCCTTCACCCCTTCGAAGAATGCCCGGGTCCGCGAGATCGGCTGCAGCATCAGGTCGTGGATCGAGTTGCCGTCGAGCTTCCACAGCAGGCCTTCGGGCTTGAGCCGGGTGCCGAGGCACGCGACGCACTCGGTGTAGGCGCGGTACTTCGAGAGCAGCACCCGGATGTGCATCTTGTAGGCCTTGCTCTCGAGCCACTTGAAGAAGCGGCGCACGCCGTACCACACGCCGGGCCAGGACTTGCGCCAGCTCACCCACTCGGGCTCGCCTTCGAGCACCCAGGCCTTGTGCTTTTCATCCAATTCGTTCCACGTGACGTCGAGCGGGATGCGCCGCTTCTTCGCGTACTTCTCCAGGTCGTCCTGGCACTCCTTGAAGCTCGCGGTCTGCCACGGACGCACCGCGCCGCTGTTCAGCGTCAGGGTTTCGTTGGGAACGACGAGGCCGAAGTCCACACCGATCACGCGTCCGAAGCCGCGGCAGCTCTCGCAGGCGCCGAGCGGCGAGTTGAACGAGAACATCGCCGGCGTCGGCTCGGCGTAGTGGATGTCGCAGTGGGCGCAGTGCAGGTCCGACGAGTACCGGTGCACCATGAATTCGGGGTCAGACCCCGATTTCTGCTCGTAAATGTTCACCTTGCCCTGGCCGAACTTCAGGGCCGATTCCAGCGCCTCGGTGATGCGCGCGCGGTCCTCCGGCGTGGCGCGCACCCGGTCCTGGACGACCTCGAGCAACGCTTTCGAGCGGGAGTGCAGGCGGGTATAGCCCTGCCGCTGCAACAGCTCCTCCACCTCCTTTTCCGCAAAGTTCTTCGGGATCGGAACGGGGAAGGTGATGACGAGGCGCGCGCCGCCCTTGTTCAGCAGGTCGTCGAAAATCGACGTGGGTGTATCCCTCACCACCGGCTTGCCGCAGCCGCGGCAGGAGAGCGTCGCCGCGCGGGCGTAGAGCAGCTTCAGGTGGTCGTTCAGCTCGGTCATCGTGCCAACCGTGGAGCGCGAGGTGCGCACCGGGTTGGTCTGGTCGATGGCGATGGCCGGCGGGATGCCCTCGACCGCGTCGACCTGCGGCTTGTCCATGCGGTCCAGGAACTGGCGCGCGTAGGGGCTGAAGGTCTCGACGTAGCGCCGCTGGCCCTCGGCGTAGAGCGTGTCGAAGACGAGCGACGACTTGCCCGAGCCCGAAACGCCGGTCACCACGACCAGCTCGCCGGTCGGGATCGCGAGGTTGAGGTGCTTTAGGTTGTTCTGGCGGGCGCCGCGGATGACAATGGCGTCGCCGGGGACTTGCTCATGCTTCACTGGTCGCGATTTTATCTGTTGCTGGCCGCAATTTGTGGCCTGACTTCCGCGCAGGCGCAGGTGCTCGTTGTGCCGCTCGAAGGCGCGATCGGACCGGCGTCCGCGGACTTCGTCAGCCGCGCGATCAAGCGCGCAGCAAAAGAGAAAGCCGAGCTCGTGATCGTGCGCATGGACACGCCCGGCGGTCTCGACACGTCCATGCGCGAGCTGATCAAGGACATCCTCGCCTCGCCGGTCCCGGTGGCGAGCTTCGTCGCGCCGAGCGGGGCGCGCGCCGCGAGCGCCGGCACCTTCATTCTGTATGCCAGCCACGTAGCGGCAATGGCGCCGGGAACCAACGTGGGCGCGGCATCGCCGGTAAGCATCGGCGCCCCGGCCGGAGCGAAAGACGACAAGAAGGACAAATCCGAAGACACCATGATGCGCAAGGTGACGAACGACGCCGTCGCCTACATTCGGGGGCTCGCCGAGTTGCGCAAGCGCAACGCCGACTGGGCGGAGCGCGCGGTGCGCGAGGGGGTTAGCCTGTCCGCGCAGCAGGCGCTCAAGCTCAAGGTGATCGACCACCTCGCCGCCGATGTGCCCGAGCTGCTCAAGAAACTCGGGAAAGAGAACGCTCAGGTCGTTTACGTCGAGGTCGACTGGCGCACCAAGCTGCTCGGCGTGATCACCAACCCGAGCATCGCCTACATCCTGATCCTGGTCGGCATCTACGCCCTGATCTTCGAGTTCATGAACCCGGGCTTGGTACTGCCAGGGGTGGTGGGCGCGATCTGCGTGCTGCTCGCGCTCTACGCGTTCCACCTGCTGCCGGTGAACTACGCGGGCCTCGCCCTGATCCTGGTCGGCATCGGCTTCATGGTCGCGGAGGCGTTCCTGCCCGCGTTTGGCTCCCTCGGCGTCGGCGGGCTGATCGCCTTCATCATCGGTTCGGTGATCCTGCTCGACGACACCAACCTGCCCGGCTTCGAGATCCCCTACGCGCTGATCGCGGGGGTCTCGGCGGCGAGCGCCGCTTTCCTCTTCTTCGTCATCGGCATGGCGGTGCGCAACCGCCGGCGCCCGGTGGTGAGCGGCCGCGAGTACCTGATCGGCGCGGCGGCTGAGGCGCTGGAAGACTTCGACGCCGAAGGCTGGGCGCGGGTGCAGGGCGAAACCTGGCGCGTGCGCGCCAAGAGCCCGGTGCGGCGCGGCGAGCGGCTGAAAGTCAGGTCTATCGAAGGGCTGGTACTCAACGTGGAGGCCGACCGATGATTCCTTTCCTGCTGGGCGCAGTGGTTCTCGGCGTCATCCTGCTCGCGCTGTCGATCAAGGTCCTGCGCGAGTACGAGCGCGCGGTGGTTTTTTTCCTCGGCCGCTTCCAGCGCGTGTTCGGGCCGGGGCTGATCGTGATCATCCCGGGCGTGCAGCAGGCGGTGCGCGTCGACCTGCGCATCGTGGTGCTCGACGTCCCGCCGCAGGACATCATCACGCGCGACAACGTCTCGGTGAAGGTGAACGCGGTGGTCTACTTCCGCGTGGTCGATCCGAGGAACGCGATCATCCAGGTGGCCAACTTCCTCGAGGCGACGAGCCAGCTCGCGCAGACCACGCTGCGAGCGGTGCTCGGCAAACACGAGCTCGACGCGTTGCTCGCCGAGCGCGAGAAGCTCAACATCGACATCCAGACCGTGCTCGACGCCCAGACCGACGCCTGGGGCATCAAGGTGTCGAACGTCGAGATCAAGCACGTCGACATCAACGAGTCGATGGTGCGGGCGATTGCGCGCCAGGCCGAGGCCGAGCGCGAGCGCCGCGCGAAAGTGATCCACGCCGAGGGCGAGCTGCAGGCCTCGGAGAAGCTGCTACAGGCCGCGCAGATGCTGGCGCAGAAGGCGGAAGCGATGCAGCTGCGCTATCTGCAGACGCTGACCCAGATCGCGAGCGACAAGTCCTCGACCATCGTGTTCCCGATACCGATGGACGTGCTCGGCCCGCTGCTGAAGAAGGGAAGCTAGGCGGCCGAGCCGCCGGGACCGGGGTCGGTGCAGCCGACGAGCAGGTTACGCATCAGCGCGGCGCAATGCGCACAATGGACCATGCCGGCGGAGCTCAGGCGGAACTCGTTCGAGTCGCAGCGCGTGCAGAAGTACTGCGCGGGGCTCGCGGACGGCCGCAGCGCGCTCTTGCGGCGCTGGCGGTACTCGGCGAGGCGGACGATGTTTTCCATCAATGGTGGGGTAGTAGGCAATTTGATTCTTTTTATGCGCCCGCGTTCCTAGCGGCGTATATTGTTTACAAGCCGCACAAAAATGACGGCGTGTAGCAAGGGAGGGACATTCGACACCGCCTAGCACTAGCGAGGAGAGAACGATGACCCCACCGCAAGCAGAGTTTCTCGATTTGTACCGGGCTGGCCTGAAGACGGCCGCCGATTTCATGAAGGTGTCCCTGCAGGGCGCCGAGCGGCTGCAAAACCAGCAGCTGGTGGCGATCCGCACCGCGCTCGACCAGCAATCGAAATCGATCAGCGAGCTCGGCCAAGCCCGGTCCATCGATGAGCTGCTCGCGCTGCAGACCAAGATGGCCGGCGCCCAGTGGGAGCGGGCGATGGGCTACTGGACTGAACTGTGGCAGAACCAGCTAGCGCAAGGCCGCGACTGGCTGACTGAGGCGGCGCACGCAGCGACGAGCACGAGCGCCCAGGTGCGCCAGGCAGCCGCCAAAGTGGAGCGCAAGGCCGCTTAGTACTACGGCAGTTCGTCGATCGACCGCGGCCAACTCTTCTTGAGTAGCCGCGACAACGCGCGGTCGGCGAGGAGCCGGCCGCCGGTCTGGCAGCGCGCGCAGTAGTTCGTCTCGTTCTCGGCGTAGACGATGCGCTGCACCGGCGCGCCGCAGACCGGGCAGGGCTTGCCGTAGCGGCCATGCACCGCCATGCCCTCGCGGAACGCGGTGACCTTCTCGGGGAACCCTTCCGTGCGCAGCCGCTGCGTCCATTCTTCGAGCACCGCCCGCGTGGCAGCGTACAGACCCTGAGTTTCCTCGTCCGAGAGGCTTCCAGTCAGCGCTACGGGCGAAAGCTTCGCCCGGTGCAGGATCTCGTCGGAATAGGCGTTGCCGATACCGGAGAAGAGGCGGGGATCGGTAAGCGCCCGTTTGAGGGTATGGTTTTCTTTCCTTAGCTGGGCAGCGAACGCTTTTTCATCCGTTTGCAGGACTTCGATCCCTCCAGGGTCCATCGCCTTCAGCGCCGCAGCGCCCTGAACCAGGTGGAGCGACGCGCGCCGTTTCGTGCCTGCCTCCGTGAGCGAGAGCGTGCCGCGGTCGAAATCGAAAAGCGCCAGCGTGTTGCGTGTCTTCTTGCCCGGCCAGTGCAGCCGTCCCGCGATCATCAAATGCAGCACGAGATGCAGGCCGTCCTCCAGGCTGATGACGATGCGCTTTCCGATCCTCGAGACGGACTGAACCCGCTTGGCAGTCGTGGCGGCGATGGGCGGTACCGCGGTCCGCAGCAGGAACGGGTTGAACAGCTGAACCTTCTCCAGCCGCGCGCCCTTGATCCGAGCCTCGAGGCTCTCGATGTAGACGGTGACGTCGGGTAGCTCGGGCACGAAACTCGGGCGGGTGGGACGAATCCCGATGATAAGATCAACCGGCATGTCCCTACTGCAAACGCGGTTACGCAGCGGGCAATTCGTCGTCACCGCCGAGATCACGCCGTCGGTTTCCACTGACCCCGCGGAATTCCTGCGGCGCGCGCTGCCGCTCAAGGGCCTGGTGAGCGCGATCAACGTCACCGATGGGGCGGGCGCCAAGGTGCATCTCTCCAGCCTGGCCGCAGCGCACTTTCTGGTGACGAGCGGCCTGGAGCCGATCTTCCAGATGACTTGCCGCGACCGCAACCGGCTCGCCCTGCAGGGCGACCTGCTTGGCGCGGCGGCGCTCGGCATCCACAACATCCTGGTGCTCGCCGGCGACGACCCGAAAGTGGGCGACCAGCCCGAGGCCAAGGCGGTGTACGACGTCGACAGCCGCGGGCTGATCGCGATGGCGCGCGCCATGCGGGACACGCGCGAGCTGCCTTCCGGTACCGCGATCGACGGCACGCTCGATCTCTTCATCGGCGCGGCCGACGTGCCAGTGGATCCGCCGGCGGACTGGAGCCCGAAAGGGCTGTTCGCGAAGGCGCAGGCGGGTGCGGATTTCGTGCAGACGCAGTTCTGCATGGACATCGGCGTGGTGCGCCGCTACGCCGCGCGCCTCCTCGAGCTCGGCTTCCGGCTGCCGGTGCTGATCGGCATCGCGCCGATTCCGTCCGCGCGCTCGGCGCGCTGGATGCGCGAGAAGCTCTTCGGCACCACGATTCCCGACTCGATCATCGAGCGCCTGGAAAAGGCCGCCGATCCCCGGGCCGAGGGCCGCCGGGTCTGCGTCGAGCTGCTGCAGCAGCTCGCGGACACGCCGGGCGTCGCCGGCGCGCACGTCATGGCGCCGATGAATTTCGCCGAGATTCCCGCGGCCATCGAGGAATCCGGGGTCGTGCGGAAGAAAAAGGTCGCGTGAAGTTCGTCGAGAGCACCGTCGAGGTCGACCGCTGCAAGGTGCGCTTGCGCCGCGGCGGCACCGGCGAGCCGCTGCTTTTCCTCCACGGCGCGAGCGGCGCGCCGGTGATCCTGCCGTTCATGGAGAAGCTCGCGCAGCGCTTCGATGTGCTGGTGCCGGAGCATCCGGGCTGGGGAATGTCGGACGAGCCCGAGTGGCTCGAGAACATCCACGACGTCGCGTATTTCTATCTTGATTTTCTCAAGCAGCTAAGCCTTTCCCGGGTGACCGTTGTCGGCAGCTCGATGGGCGGCTGGATTGCGATGGAGCTGGCCGTGCGCGACACCACGCGCCTAAAGTCGCTGGTGCTGGTGAGCCCGGCCGGCGTGGCCGCGCCCGGCGTGCAGCCCGCCGACATCTTCCTGATGCAGCCAGAAGAGATGGTGCGAAGCCTGTTCGTCGACCAGAAGCTCGCCGAAGCCCGCCTGGCCATGCCCGAGGACGTCGACATGGCGCTCAAGAATCGCCATACCACTGCGCGCCTTGCCTGGGAGCCGCGGTTGCACGATCCGCACCTGCCGAAATGGCTTCACCGCATCGACGTGCCGGTGAAGATCGTCTGGGGGCGCGAGGACCGGATTCTGCCCATCGGCATCATGGACGAGCTGAAGCGGCTCATGCCAAAGGCAAACACCTTTGTGCTTGAAAATTGCGGCCATCTGCCGCAGGTCGAGAAGGTCGACGAGTTCGTCGACATCGTATGCAGGTAGTTCTCTTCCACCTGATGCCGTACGCCGAGGTCGATATCGCCGCGGCGCGCAAGCACGGCACGGTATGGGGGCTGCCGAACAAGCATTACGACCCGCAGGTGGCGCACCGCCTGTACAACCGATTCCTCGACGAGCTCGAGTACGGCGAGGAGCTCGGCTTCGACGCGGTGTCGGTCAACGAGCACCACCAGACCGCGTACGGGCTCATGCCGTCGCCCATCGTAACTGCTTCTGCTTTGGCCAGAAGAACAAAACGGGTGAAGATCGCCATTCTCGGCAGCGCGCTGCCGCTGCGTTCCCATCCGATGATGGTGGCCGAAGAGCACGCGATGATCGACGTGATTAGCGGCGGGCGGCTGATCAGCGGCTTCGTGCGCGGCATCGGCGCCGAGTACCACACCTTCGGCGTGAACCCGACCTTCTCGCACGACCGCTTCCACGAGGCGCACGACCTCATCGTGCGCGCGTGGACCGAGAAGGGGCCGTTCTCCTTCCAGGGGCACCACTACCGCGTGAACTACGTGAACCTCTGGCCGCAGCCGCTGCAGAAGCCGCACCCGCCGATCTGGATTCCGTCGCAGGGCAGCAAGGAGACCATCGACTGGGCCGCGCACCCCGACCGGCGCTACACGTACCTGCAGACCTTCAGCCCGGTGAAGGTGGTGGCGCGGTACCTCAAGATGTACCGCGATACCTGCGAAGGCTTCGGCTACAAGGCGAAGGACTCGCAGCTGGGCTGGTCCGTACCCATCTACGTAGGGACGAGCGACGAGAGCGCGCGGAGGGAAGCAAAGGAACATTTCGAGAATTTCAGGAACGTCTTCGTGCGCATGCCGCTCGAGATGCTGCTGCCGCCGGGCTACACCTCGCGCGAGTCGTTGAAGAACGTAATGAAGGCGAAGGCGCAGATGTTCGGCGACGTCACCATCGAGCAGGCGATCGAGCTGGGGCTATTCGTTTGTGGAAGCCCGAAGACCGTCCTGGATGCTTTCAAGAATCACTGGCAGGAAATGCGCTTCGGCAACATCCTGGTGTCGTGCCAGTTCGGCACGCTGCCCGCCGAGCTCACGCGCAACAACATGGAGCGATTCGCGCGCGAGGTGATGCCGGCGCTGAAATCCCTGGGCTAGCGCGAGCGCTTCTGCTTCTTGAGCCGCTGCTCGCGCTCGTACGCGGTTTCCGAAGGGTGGGCGATGCTTACCGGGTCGCTCGCCGGAAACGTCTCCTGGACGCCTTCGTCGAGCTTCTCGTCGGTGGTTGGATTCGGCGGCAACTTGACGTCGTCCACGGCATCGCTGGCGTTGGTGGTCGATCCGCCTTTCGGCTGGGGCTTTCGCTTGCGAAGGGTCATCGTTTCTCCTTCCCGGACTCTCGCAAAGTCCGTGCCGAAGGACTAGTCCACTTGACGTATAGATTGAGGGAAAAGCGATGAACCTTGGCTTCATAGGTCTTGGTCAGATGGGCCGTCCGATGGTCGAGCGGCTGAAGGGAGCCGGTCATGGCGTCAAAGCCTACAACCGCACGCGCTCATCTCCGGAACTCGCTTGGAAACCTGACGAGGTGCTCGACACGGAGATCGTTATCACCATGCTCGCCGACGACGCGGCAGTGCGGGCGGTGTGGCTCGATTCGGGTTTGGCGAGAAGCCTGCCCAAGGGTGCGATTCACCTCAACATGGCAACGGTCAGCATGGGTATCGCCCGTGAATTGACGGCGATGCAGGGGGATTCGTATGTATCGGCGCCCGTGTTCGGCCGACCGCCGCTGGCGGCGCAGGGCCAGCTCGACATCATCGCCGCCGGACCGAAGGCGGCTCTGGAGCGCTGCGCGCCTCTCTTCAAGGTCCTTGGAAAGCAGACTTTCGTCGTGGGCGAGGAGCCGGCCAAGGCCAACGCGGTCAAGATCGCGCGCAACTTCCTGCTCGCGACCGTGATCGAGAGCTTGGGCGAGGCGTTCGCCCTGGTGCGCAAGTGCGGGGTCGAACCTCAGAAGTTTTTGGAGATCCTTGGCGGCACGTCGTTGGGGTCGCCCGCCTATAAGAACTACGGAAAAATGATTGTCGACCAGGCATGGACGCCGGCGCAGTTCGCCATGCCGCTCGGCGTGAAGGACGTGGAGCTCGCGCTTCACACTGGCAGAGAGCATGGTGTTCCGCTCCCCAGCGCGGAGATGATCCGCAAGCACCTGCTGGAGGCGATCCAGGCCGGGCGCGCCGAGCAGGATTGGGCCGCGCTCGCCGGCAAGATCGCCGCGGACGCGGGGCTGTGACGACGGGGCGCGCCGCGCTGTGGAGCGCGTTCTGGGTCGGCCTGGGCCTGGGCTTTGGCGGCTGGATCTTCGCGACGCGTGGCAACGAGGCGGGCGTCGCCTACCTCACGGCCTATCTGCTGGAGATGTCGCTCTCGGTCGACAATCTGTTCGTCTTCATCCTCATCTTCTCGCTCACCGGGATTCCGGAGCACCTGCAGCGCCGGGCGCTGTTCTGGGGAATCTTCGGCGCGGTCGTGATGCGCGCGGTGCTGATCGTGCTGGGCGTCGAGCTGCTCGAGCGCTTCCACTGGATGATCTACCCGCTCGCCGCGCTCCTGGTCTATGCCGCGGTGCGCATGCTGCGCGGCGAGGAGCAGCAGAGCCGGTTTGTCGAGCAGCAGTGCGCGCTGTGCGAAAGCTGGCTCGCGCGCGTGATGCCGATCGAGCCGAGGCTGCATGGCGCCCGCTTCCTCGTGCGCAAGGAAGGCCGCCTGATGGCGACGCCGCTTCTCGTGGCGCTGACGGTAATCGAGACTACTGACCTCGTGTTCGCGGTGGACTCGATCCCGGCGGTTCTCGCCGTGACGCGCGACCCGTACCTCGTCTACACCTCGAACATCTTCGCGCTGCTGGGGCTGCGCTCGCTCTATTTCCTGCTCGCGGGCGTGGTGAAGAAATTGCGCTTCCTGCGCATCGGCCTGGCGGTGATGCTGCTGCTCGCGGCCGCGAAGCTCGCTACGGGCGGGTTCTTCCATGTCCCGCCGCTCGTCTCGCTTGCCGCGATCGTGCTGGTCCTGAGCGCGTCGATCGTCGCCTCGCTGCTATTTCCCGGAACTCCGAAGGTGCCCGCGCCCAAGCTCCCCCAGGCCTGCACGCATCGCGATCAAATCGCCGACGTCGCTCCGAGAACGCAGGGCTGCGAGGAATGCCTGAAGTCGGGTGACACGTGGGTCCAGCTGCGCATGTGTCTCTCGTGCGGCCACGTCGGCTGCTGCGACAGCTCCAAGAACAAGCACGCCACCGCGCACTTCAAGACGACCGGCCACCCGGTCATGCGCTCCATCATGCCGGGCGAAAGCTGGAAGTGGTGCTACGTCGACAGGACGATGCTGGACTAGGGCGTGGGCTGCGCTACGCCGGCAGAGCCACCTTTCGGCTTGCCTGCTGTTCCTCGTCGATCAGGCGCTGGACGATGTTGCGCATCGCGACCCAGGCCTTGTCCTGACCGAGATTCACTACCGGGCTCGGGCCAAGATCCATGTTCTGTTGCTGCGCCTTCACCATCGCCATGTCTTCCATGAAGATGTCGCGGATCTGCTTGGCGAGCAGGTGGCCGACCCAGGGCTCGTCGAGCTTGAAGTTGTAGGCCTGGGCGAAGAAGTAGTGCGCGGTCTTCTCGGTCTCGGGCGTGATCGCGTTCAGGTTCCACATGTTGACGCCCTTGCCGCGCTCGCCCTGGCGGATCGCGGTGCCGACCGGCGCCGAGCCGACGTCGAGCTTCACGAACGCGGGCGGCCCGTAGTGCGTGATCTGCCAGCGGTCGACCTTCATGCCGTCGGGGAAGCCGCCCATCTGCTTGTGGAACGCCGCCGGCAGCTCGTTCATGAGGTAGCGCGCGACGGTGATGCGGTCGCCTTCGCGTTTCACCTCGAACTCCGAGCGCGCGAAGGCATCGGTGCCGAGCGTGTTCGGGTGCAGGAAGGGGAGGTGGGTGGTGTCGAGCAGGTTTTCGACCAGCAGGAGGTAGTTCGATTCCACGTGCAGGTAGTTGCCGCCGAAGCGCCAGCCCGGATCGTCCATCCAGTGGAAGTCTTCGATCAGCGCGGGGTCGGCTTTCGCACGCTCGCCCATCCAGACCCAGACCCAGTGATTCCTCTCCACCACCGGGTACGAGCGCACGCGCGCGGAGGCCGGCACCATGTCCTGGCTCGGGACCTTGACGCACTTTCCGGTCGCGTCGAACTCGAGGCCGTGGTAGGGGCACTTGACCACGTTGCCGATCAGCTTGCCCATGGAGAGCGGCGCCTGGCGATGGCAGCAGCGGTCCTCCAGCGCGACCGCGGTGCCATCGTCCTTGCGGAACAGCACCACCGGCTCGTCGAGGATGATGCGCCGCTTCATCGTGCGGGTAATTTCGTGGTCCCAGGCCGCCACATACCAGGCGTTACGCACGTACATAGGCCCTCCTTGCTCTTACCTCATAGGTTACCAAGGCTGCGCCCAGGGCGACGCCCGCGATATTCAGCCAGCCGTTGATTCCAGCGGCCTGAAACGGCAGGAGCAGCAGGAACCCCGTAGCGCCGAAGGCGATGCGCGACGCGCGACTCATCTCCCGGAATGCGTATCCGGTAAATGCGACACACACGAACCAGATCCCCGTGAGCGACAGCGCGACGACCGCAATGATCTCGAGCACGCTGGATTTCAGGATCAGTGCCGGCGAATACACGAAGAGAAAGGGGACGATGTAGGAAGCCCAGCCGAAGCGCATCGCCAGCCAGCCGGCGTCCATCGGGTCGGTCTTGGCGATGGTCGCCGCGACAAAGGCGGCGGTGGCAATCGGCGGCGTGATCAGCGACATGACGCCGAAGTACAGGATGAAGAGGTGCGCGGCCATCGGCGTGACGCCGACCTTGACCAGCGCCGGCGCGACCAGGATCGCCAGCATCACGTACACCGCGAGCGTCGGCAGGCCGAGGCCGAGGATGATGTTGGTGACCGCGCAGATCACGAGCAGCAGCAGCAGGTTCTGCGCGCCGAGGTCGACGAGGTACGCGGTGAGCGCGAAAGACAGCCCGCCGACCTGGAACAAGCCCAGGATGTAGCCGCCGATGGCGCAGATGACGATGATCTCGCACACGCCGACGCCGGTTTCGACCACCGAGCTCCAGATGTCGGCGAGCTTCATCCGCGCGCCGCGGTAGCCGATGAACAAGCCGAGCACGACGATGGTGGCGGCGGCGAGCACCGCGGCGGACTCGGGCTGCCAGTTGAGCCAGAACATGCCGCCGATCAGCGCAGCGAAGGGCGTGAGGAAGACCCAGCCGCGTCCGAGGACCGGCAGCACTTTCGGGATCTGGGCGCGCTCGATCTTGCCGTAGCCGTGGCGAGCCGCCTCCAGGTCGCACTGGATGAAAAGCGCCGCGTAATACAGGACCGACGGCAGGACCGCGGCGAGCGCGACTTCCTTGTACGGCACCTGCAGGAAGTCGGCCATCACGAAGGCGACCGCGCCCATCACCGGGGGCATGAGCTGCGCGCCGTTCGAGGCGCAGGCCTCGATCGCCGCGGCGAGCCGCGCCGGGATGCCGGAGCGCTTCATCAGCGGAATGGTGACCACGCCGACCGCGAGCGCGCTCGCCGCCGCGATCCCCGACACGCTGCCGAACATGCTCGAGCCGACCACCGCGATCTTGGCGGCGCCGCCGCGAAAGCGCCCCATCAGGCCCATGGCAAGATCGCTGAAGAAAGCAGACCCGCCCGAGCGCGCGAGCAGCTGACCCATGAAAACAAAGGCAATCACAATGGTGCACGCGATCTCGAGCACCAGGCCGAGCAGCCCGTTGTTATCGAAGTTGAGGTACAGGCCGAGCTGGGCGAACTCGACCTTGTGCGTGCGCAGCTGGCCGGGGACGAGGTGGCCGACCAGGACCCACACCGCCAGCACGAAGGTGATGACGATTAGCGAATAGCCGGAGGTGCGGCGCGTGCCCTCGAAGGTGAGGTACGAGAGCGCGATCGCGAGGATGACGAGCTCCGGCGTAGCCTGGCCGGCGAGGGCCGTGAGCCGCGGGAAGGCGACCGCGATATAGCCGCAGGCGACGAGCGCGATCGCCGCCTGCAGCCAGTCGTACCACGGCACGGCGCTGCGCTGGGAGCCGCGCCGCACCGGAAAGCTGACGAACAGCAGCGCGAGGCAGGCGCCGTAGGCGCCGGCCATGAACTGCTCGGGGAAGAGAACCAGGCCTGCGAGCCGGAAAAGCCCGGTGCTCCAAGCGAGGGCGCCGAAAGTGAGGAGTGCTGCGAGAGCCGCCTGCGCTACGCGCCCCGCCGGAGAGTGCGGCGGGGCGACGGAGGACAGCTCTTCCAAATCAATCCTTCCAGATGCCGACTTCTTTGTAGTACTTGATGGCTCCGGGGTGGTGCGGCAGCGTGGGCTGCACCTTGCCCGCTGCGGTCTCGTTGAAGCGGTTGAAGTTCGGATGGCCCTCGACCAGCCCCTTCTTGTTCTCGCGCATCGCCTTTACGAACTGGTAGACCACGTCGTCGGGCACGTGGCTGCCGACGCCGACCACCACGTCGATGGTCTGCGCCTTGCCGGGCTGCTCGAATCCGGCGATGTGCGGCGCCGGGTTCACCGTCGTGTAGTAGTACTCGGTGCGCACGTTTTTCATCCGCTTCTCGGAGTCGGGCAGCGGATCCATCTGCAGCGCGCGCAGCCCGCCGACTGCGGCCGCCACCTCGGCGACCTTGGGCGCGCCGACCGCGAAGAACAGGATGTCGAGGTTGCCCGCCTTGAAGTCGTCCGCCGCGCGCACTACGTTGACGTGGGGCACCTGCTGCACGTCGTTGTAGGTCAGCCCGCCCGAGGCGAGCACGGCGATGGTGTGCGGGAGCACGCCGGTTTGCTGCGCCCAGCCCGAGGGCACGCGCTTGCCCTTCAGGTCGGCGACCGAACGGATCGGCGAGTCCTTCTTCACCCAGAACGCCATCTGGAACGCGTCCATGGTGATCGCGGTACGCAGATTGGGCTTGGCGTTGCCTTTCCAGTTGGTGCGGCCGTGCATTGCGTCGGCGCTCTCGCCCACGTCGAGCACCCAGAAGTCCGCCTTCTTGCTGTTCACCGCCTCGAGGATCCCCGAGTCACCGCCGAAGCCGATGACGCGGATCTGCAGCTTCGAATGGTCCTGCACCACTTTCGCGATCACCGAAGCCTGCGTATGCAGCAGCGATCCCGGCGGCAGCGTGGCGAAGCCGTAGGTTTGGGCGCTTGCGTTGATGCACGCCGCCGCCGCTGCAATGGCGAGCGGGATGCGGAACCCCATGATCATGGCTGTACTCCTCCTCGGCGAGAGTCTACCGCGCCTCCGCTAATATGAGCCATGCGCTTGCGTATTGTCGCCGTGCTTCTGGCCGGGTGCTTGCCGGCCTGCGGCGGGGTCGGCACGCGCCCGCCGCTTGTCGATCCTGCGTTCATCACGCACGTGAACCGCTAGTACGATTGCGCCATGAAGCTGCCGAAAGAGCGCATCGCCTATTCCGCGATCGTCGATCGCGCGCCGCTCAAGCTGCCCGGCGACGCGCGGCTCGCGGTCTGGACCATCGTCAACGTCGAAGAGTGGGCGATCGAGCGCAACATGCCGCGCACGGTTCTCGCGCCGCCTTACGGGCAGCCGCTCCTGCCCGACCTGCCCAACTGGGCGTGGCACGAGTACGGCATGCGCGTCGGCTATTGGCGTTTTCACGAAGTCCTCGCCAGGTTCGGCGTGAAAGCGACGCTCGCCATCAACGGCTCGGTCATCCAGTCCTATCCGCGCGTCGCCGAGGCGGCGCTGAAGGCCGGCTGGGAGTTCATGGGTCACGGCTACATCCAGCGGCCGATGCACCATGTCGAGGATCAGAGAAAGTCGATTGTGGAGACGGTGGCGGCCATCCGCGACTTCACCGGCAAGAAACCCCGCGGCTGGGAAAGTCCCGGGCTGACCGAGACCTACGACACCATCGACTGGCTGGCGCAGGCGGGTATCGAGTACGTCGCCGACTGGGTGCTCGACGACCAGCCGGTGAAGATCCAGACCGCGCACGGCCCGATCGTCTCGGTACCTTACACCGTGGAGATGAACGACATCGCCATGATGGTGCTGCAGAACCATCCGTCGGAGGAGTGGCTGCGCCGCGGTATCGACCATTTCGACCGCCTCTACGCCGAGGGCGAGAAGTCGGCGCGCGTGATGGCGATCAGCGTGCACCCGTACATCACCGGCGTGCCGCACCGGATTGCGTACCTGGAAAAGCTTTACGAGTACATCCTGCAGCGGCCGGGGGTGAAGATGTGGACCGGGGAAGAGATCCTTGACTGGTACAACGGACAATGAGCTTTGGAGGCGCGCTGAGAGCCTCCTTCCTCGACTAAAAGAAAGAGCGCAGAAGTGCGAAGAGCTGCGCCGGCTGCCTGACGAGACGCTGCGCGACTTCCACGACGCGAAGCTCTTCCGCATCCACCAGCCGAAGCGCGTGGGCGGCGCAGAGCTCGAGTTCTCCGCGGTGGTGACTTACGGCGCGCTCTTCGCGCGCGAGTGCGCCTCGACCGCGTGGAACTGGGTGAACTTCGCCGCGCACCACATGATGCTCGGCATGTTCCCGCGCGAGGCGCAGGACGAGATCTGGGGCAAGTCGGTCGACGCGCTGATCGCGTCGTCGTTCGTGTTCCCGGCGGGCCGGGCGCGCAAGGTGCAGGACGGTTACGTGCTCTCCGGGCGCTGGCCGTTCTCGAGCGGCGTCGATCCGAGCGAGTGGAACATGCTGGCGGGCCTCGCGCGGCTCGACGAGAACCTGCCGCCGGAGCAGCGCATCTTCATGGTGCCGCGCGCCCAATACAAGGTGATCGACACCTGGTTCGCGGGCGGGCTGCGCGGCACGGGCAGCAACGATGTCGAGGTCAGCGAGGTCTTCGTCCCCGAGCACATGACGCTCGCAGTGGCCGACACGAAGGGCGGGCCGACGCCGGGCAGCGCGGCGAATCCCGCGCCGCTTTTCCAGCTGCCGGTGTTCGCGCTCTTCCCGTACATGCTGTCGGGCGTCGCGCTCGGCATCGCCGAGGGGCTGATCGATGAGTACCGGCCTGGCGCCGGGAAAATGACCGGCGCGCGCGTCGCGGAGATCCAGAGCACCCAGATTCGACTGAGCGAAGCGACTGCGTATGCGCGGGCTTCGCGCCTTATTCAGGAGAGCAACTGCAACGAAGCTCAGCGACTCATTTCTTCCAATCAGGTACCGGACATGAAAACGAAAGCGCGCTATCGCCTCGAAGGCGCTTATGCGGTCGAGTGGGCGGTGCGCGCAGTGGACGTGATGTTCGGCCTGTACGGCGCGGGTGGGCTCTACGAGAGCGGCCACGTGCCGCGGGCGTTCAGGGACGCGCACGCGGTGAAGCAGCACTTCTCCTTCAACACCGACATCGCCGGCACGACTTATGGCCGGGTTGCGCTCGGGCTCGCCAGCGACAATCCGACGCTGTAGAGGAAAATTGTAGCTGTAATTCGCGGGGAACCGGCGTCCCGCGGCACGGCCCAAGTGGAACGGCGCAAGAACATCCGCGCGCCGCAATCCCTGAAAGGAAACACCTGCATGAAGATGCGTCATCTCGTTGTTGCAGCCAGTGCCGCACTCGTTTCGCTTGGTGCAATCGCCGGCGGGCAGCAGCACTCCCAAAGCAGCGATCGCACGGAGGAACAAGCAATCCGGGATGCCTCGACCGTGCGCGAGGCGCAGGAGCGGCTGCGCGCGGAGGGATACGCCGCCACGCCCGACGGGCTGAAAGAGTTCCAGCAAGCAAAAGGAATGGCGCCTAGCGGGAAGCTCGATCAGCAGACGCTGGCGGCACTCGGCGTCGGCGCGTCAGCCTCCAGCGGCGCGTCGTCCGGCACCGCACCGCAGCGCGGCGAGCGGCCGAAGTACTAAAGCTCCTAGCGGTACTGCGGGCGGAGGGCGTGCGCTCTCCGCCCGTATTCGAACGCAAGGCCGATGCACGTGCCCCACACCAGGTGGTCGGCGAACTGCGGCCAGAAGGCGAGCGCCGCCACTCGGGGAAAGAACGCTGGCGCGATGAGCCGAAGATCGATCAGCGCGATCGCGACGGACGCGATCAACGCCCCCAGCAATGTGCGCCGGTGCGGGAGCAGGATCCAGAGCGCGAGCGCCCAGAACAGGGATACCGTGGGGTGAACGATCGCAGCCGCAGCGAGCAGCGTCTTGAAATCGGTTTCCGACGGAAGAAGCATCGCGCCGGCGGCGCGCGTCGCCTCCGTCGGATCGCCTCCGGTGACTAGCGCATGCAACGTCGATGGGATTCCGCTCAGCAGGGTTGCCAGCAGCCACGCGTAAAGGAGGTCTCGCTTCATCCGCGATGGCTGGAGCCGCAACATCGATGGGTTGATCGCGCCCTAGGTCCGCCGAGCGGACCTGGAGCGCGTGAAGCTACTGGCTACTAGTATTTTTTCTGGCTGCTCGAGCCGCTACCGCTCGCGCCGCTGGTGCCGCCGGTCGCGGCTTTATCCTTCGCATGCTCGGGCGCCGCCGCGTGCTCCTCGCGCGAGAGCTTGCCGTCGTTGTTCTTGTCGAGCTTGGCGAAGTCCTTGTCGTGCGGGGTGCCCTTGGCTTCGTCGCGCGAAATCGAGCCGTCCTTGTTCTTGTCCATAGACTGGAACATTTGCTCGGCGCCCGACGAGCTTGCGCCCGCGGCCGCTGAACCACTGGCCGACTTCTCCTTGTCGCCGGCGGCGTGCACGGTCAGAGGAAGCGCAAAAACTGCAGCGATCGAAAGCGCAATCAGTGTTCTCTGCTTCATTCGTATCCTCCTGCATCTAGGTTGGGTTTTGAGACGTACTACGAAGTGCGTACTGCCAAGTACAGCGCAAGCAAGACGCGTTCCGAGCACTGGACATGTCATTTGCGCAGGCGTACACGAGGACGGCTGCAGCGTCCTGATTCCCTGCAGTTTTCGTCGCCCATTGATTGCCCTCCTTGTCAGCAGAGGTCTCTTATGCGCACCGATCCCAATCGGCTTGTGGATCTTCTCGCTGTCTGCGACCTGTTCTACGCCGGCGGCAGCACCAACCCGGCATGGACTACCGTGGCGTTTTACTGCATGGCAGGCGGCATAGTCGGCGCGCTCGCGGCTGCGGTTCCGGGGGTTGATCGATCTCCTCTCCCTTCCACCCGGCGCGCGCGGCACCGCCATCAAGCACATGGCGATCAACCTCGCGGTGGTGGCGCTTTACCTGATCAATTTCTGGATGCGGATGGACCCTCCGCATACGCCAGGCAAGCTAGTGTGGCTGTCGCTCATTTCGGTCGGACTCCTCGCGATCTCCGGCTGGCTCGGCGGAAAGATGGTGTTCGAGCACGGCATCGCGGTAGATACCCCGCCGGACGCACCACGCCGCTAGCGCCCAGCTGGCCCGTGAATTGCTGGAGCGAGGTATGAAGCTGCGCACCCTCGTTGCCGCACTCTGCATTTTGTCCGCCCCGTTCGGCGCCGGTGCCGCGGGTCCGTTCACGTCGTTGCATCCCGAGGACGCGATCCCCGACCCGGTTGGAAACGTCTCCCCAGGGCCCTACAACGACTTCATTGGCCGCGTGCAGGAGAGATTGCGCGCGCTGGGGTTCGATGCCGGCCCGGCGAACGGCGATTTCGGCGAGAAGACGCAGGCCGCGCTCGCCCAGTTCCAGCTTTCGAGGACCATTCCCGCGAGCGGCCAACTCGACGTCGAGACACTCCTCGAGCTTGGCGTAGCGCGCGATGCGGATGCATCGGCGGCGTCGGGCGCGACCGCCGAAGAGCCCAGGCGCTAGGGACGACACGCCCATGCGGGTGAAGCTGCTGAACGACAACGGCGAGCGCGTGTTCGCCGTTATTTTCGAGACCGGAGACGACCCGGTCACCGGGCTGACGCGCTTCGCCGAGGAACGCGGACTCGGTGCTTCGGCCTTTACCGCTATCGGCGCGTTCAGCGAAGCCACGCTGGGATATTTCGACTGGGACCGCAAGGACTACGACCGCATTCCGGTGAACGAGCAGGTCGAAGTCCTGGCGCTGGTCGGCGACATTGCACTTCAGGACCGCAAGCCCAAGCTGCATGCGCATGTCGTCCTCGGACGCCGCGACGGCAGCGCGTGCGGCGGCCATCTGCTCGCCGCTCGCGTCCGCCCCACGCTCGAGGTGATTCTTACCGAGTCGCCGGTGCACCTGAGACGCAAGCACGACCCGGCTAGCGGCCTCGCGCTTATCGATATTCCGGTTTGATCTGTACCCTGGCACAGCGCTTGCTCGGTTTATCTAAGTAGTCCTCGAACGGTCCCCAGGAAAGGAGATTTCATGAGATTCAGTCCAATCGCAATTGCGGTAGCCGCGGCATTTCTGTCGTTCGGCGCCGTCGCACAGGAGAAGAAGCAAGAGTCGACGGGTCAAACCCCGTCCATGAGCGAGGAGAAGAAGTCGGACTCGGGCGCGTCCGCGAGCGGCGGCGCCTCGGGTAGCACCAGCACCCCGTCCGCGAGCGGCAGCGCCGGCGCGTCGGGGAGCTCGAGCAGCGGCGCGAGCGCGCCGAGCAGCTCGAGCTCGCCATCGGCGAGCGGCTCATCGTCCGCGTCCACCGAGAAGAAGTCTGAAGGCTCGGCGGCGGGCGGCCAGAGCAAGTCCGGCAGCCATGACGCGGAAACCATCAAGCAGGTTCAGACCAAGCTGAACGAGCAGGGCCATGACGTCGGCCAGCCCGACGGCGTCATGGGGCCGAAGACCCAGGAAGGGTTGAAGGCGTTCCAGACGTCGAAGAACCTGAAGGCCACCGGCCAGCTCGACAAGGAGACGATGTCGGCGCTCGGCGTGAGCGGCTCGGCGGCGGGCGGCGCATCCGCGGCGAAACCCGAGAAGAAGTCCGAAGGCGCGGCTTCGGCGGGCGGCACGGCCTCGAGCGAAAAGCCCGCGAAGTCCGACAGCTCAGCTTCGGGCAGCACCCCCTCGGCTTCGGGCAGCACGCCCTCGGCGTCGGGCAGCAGCGGCGCGTCCGGGTCGGCGTCCGGCTCGACCAGCGAACCGGCGAAGACCGAGAAGAAGTACTAAAAGCTTTTATTCATAGTCCGAAAAGGCGGAGAGCTGGTCTCTCCGCCTTTTTTCGTTTTTGGCATACTGGTTGCTGCCGGTATGCGAATGCACCAAGAGGTCGAGTTCCTGCTGAACGGCGAGGCGCGCTCGCGGCTTCCGCTCGTGCGCCAGCTGCTGATCTACCTCGATCCCTTCGCGCTCTTCAAGGACGCCTCGAGCGGGCCGGCGCGCGCGAGGGAAAGGGCGCTCTCCTATAATCGCGCGATGCGCTGGATGCTGGTTCCCTACATCCGGCGCTGGCTGATGATCGCCGGCTCTCTGGCGCTGCTCATTGCGCCCGCGGAGGCTGCGGCGGCGCAGCAGGGGTTCTTCGCCATCCCCATGGCGGCGATCGCGGTCGGTTGCTGCATCGCCGCGACCGTCGCCGCGGTCACCGTCGCGGTCTATCTCTTGCTCGGTCGGAAGAGCAGCTAAACGAAACCGAAAAGGAGACCCCAATGCGAGTCAGCGAAGCGATGACGCGCGAAGTGCGCATTGCCACCCCGGGCCAGAGCATCCGTGATGTCGCGAAAATCATGGGCGAGATCGACGCCGGTGCCATGCCGGTGGGAGAGAACGACCGCCTGGTCGGCATGATCACCGACCGGGATATCGCCATCCGCGCGGTAGCCCAGGGCAAGGGCCCCGATACCCCGGTGCGCGACGTGATGAGCAAGGACGTCAAGTACTGCTACGAGGACGAAGACCTCGAGCACGTGGCGCAAAACATGGGCGACATCCAGGTGCGGCGGCTGCCGGTCGTGAACCGCGACAAGCGGCTGGTCGGCATCGTGTCGCTCGGCGATGTCGCGACGAACGAGGACTGCGAGACCACCGGCGAAGCTACGGCGGGCGTTTCGCAGCGCGGAGGCCAGCATCAGCAGAAATAAGACACGAGCGGCAGTGGCCGCGATGGCCTTCTTGGCCGCGTGCGCCACGACCGAAAAGGCCAAGGAGAGCTGGGTCGGCGCGACCTACGACGACGCGGTGCGCGCCTGGGGCGCGCCGCAGCGCAGCGGAACGCTGGCCGACGGCAGCCAGGTGCACACATGGATGTCTCAAGGCGCGCCGACCTACCGTAGCGGCCCGTCCGTCGGTTTCGGTATCGGCGGGTTCGGCGGACGCGGCGGCGGCGGCGGGGTCGGTGTCGGGGTCGGAGCGAGCGTTCCGATCGGAGAGGGCTCGGTGGCGCCGCCGTCGCACTGCGAGCGCACCCTGACGTTCCGCGACGGCCGCCTGGTGGAGCAAGCCTGGCTCGGCCCCGATGAAGTCTGCTCGGTGTACGCGCGCGCCAAGTAAGTGCGGATTGCTTGCGGCGCTTGCCGCGGGCGGCCTTGGCGCCTGCGCTGCGATGGACAGTGAGCTCACCGCGGCGCGCGATTCCTGGCGCGGTGCGAGCTACGAGCAGGTGGTCGCGGCGTGGGGCCCGCCCACGCGCAACGCAAGAGACGCCTACACCTGGTTTTCCGAGGACCGCGTGCCGCGGGCGCAAGGCTCGGGAGGCGGCGCCGGTGGCGTGATCTTCGGCGGCGCGCCGGACGGTGCTGCGGCACGCTGCGAGCGCACGCTCGTCATCCAGGATGCACGCGTCGTGCGCGCAGGCGACTGGAACGGCGCGCCCGAGTTCTGCAAGCGCTTCGGGCGGCTCCGGCGGTGAAGACCAGCTATGCCGAAGCCGAGCCGCAGCGCTCCGAGCTCGACCAGCTCGCCGGCGCTGCGCTGGTCGAGTTCGGCAGCCCCTGGTGCGGCTATTGCCGCGCGGCGCAGCCGCTGATCGCCGAGGCGCTCGCCGAGCATCCCGGCGTGCGCCATTTCAAGATCGCGGACGCGAGCCGCAAGCGGCTCGGGCGCTCGTACGGCGTCAAGCAGTGGCCAACCCTCGTGTTTCTGCGCGACGGCGCCGAAGTGGCGCGCTTGGTGCGGCCGCGCGACGCGCGCGCGATCCGCGAAGCGCTCGCGCGCGTCAGCGCCCCGCAGTAAAGGTAAAGCCGACCTTCTCGAACTCGGCGGAGAGCCCGGGCCGCACCGCGTCGATCTCCTGCTTTGCCTTCTCGGAGAAGTCGATGTCGGTCATGTCGTGCACGCCGCCGGTGATGATGACCTGCAGGATGCCTTCCTCGTCGCCGATGTTGCGAAACGCCCGGCACACGCCCGGCGGAAACGACACCGTGTCGTAGAGCTCGAGGATCGCGGCGCCCGAGCCGTCGTCGTTCCAGCGCACCTCGAAGCGTCCCTTCATCACGGTGAAAGTCTCATAGGTCTGGCGGTGCGAGTGCAGCCCGGGACCCTGTCCCGGCGGGCAGACCGCGAGCGTCATCGTCATTCCCGCCGCGCCGATGATCGGCGCCGCGGCGTTGATGGGTGTATCGGTTTTGGTTTCCAAACCGACTACCGAAAGGAGCTTGCGCGAATACACGACATCGCGCGCCTTCTCCGGGATCGAGGGATTCTGGATCGGCAGCGGCTTCAACGACCGGAAACGCGCAATGCGCTTTTCCATCTCGCGTTGCGAAATCGTAATCGTCTTCATCGGCGGAACCCCGCTTTCTTGAGAAGGCTCTCCCGGCGCGTGAGCCACCAGCCGTATTGCACCGGCCAATGCGCGAATTCGGGATCGACGCCGAGCGCGAGCGCGGCGTGCACCGGCCAGTTCGGGTCGAACAGCGCCTCGCGACCGACGGCGATCAGGTCGGCGCGGCCGGCTTGCAGTGCTTCCTCGGCCTGCTGCGGCGTGAGGATCAGGCCGACCGCCATCGTCATGACGCCGGCCTCTTTCTTCACTTTTTCCGCGAATGGAATCTGGAAACCGGGCACGCGCTGCAGGAGGGTGCGCGTGGCGGCGGTCGCCGAGCCCAGGATGCCGCCGGACGAGCAGTCGACCACATCCACGCCGATTGCTTTCAATTGCCGTGAAAACAAGACCGTATCGTCGATGTTCCACCCGCCCTCGACATCGTCGATGGACGAGACCCGAACGAAGAGCGGTTTGCGCGCCGGCCATGCTTTCCTGACCTCACGCGCGACTTCCAGCGGAAAGCGCATGCGGTTCTCCAGCGTTCCGCCGTACTCGTCGGTCCGGGTGTTGGAAATGGGAGAGAGAAACGTGTGCAGCAGGTAGCCATGCGCGGCATGCAGCTCGATGATCTCGAAGCCGGCCGCATGCGCGCGCCGCACCGCTTCCCGGTACGCGCTCAGGACCGTCTGGAAGTCGCCCTTCTCGAACGCGCGGGGCTTGATCCATTCCTCGCCGATCGCGCTGTCCGTGGGCGCGATGATCTTCCAGGGCTTGTCGCCGCGCTCGAGATCGGCCTGGCTGAGGGGAGCGTTGCCGTACCAGGGACGCGCCATGCTGCTCTTGCGCCCGGCGTGCGCGAGCTGGATCGCCGGCACCGCGCCCTGGCTTTTCACGAACGAGGCGATTCTCTGCAAACCCGCGATGTGGGCGTCGTCCCAGATGCCGGTGTCGCCATGCGTGATGCGCCCGCGCTTCTCCACCGCGGTCGCCTCGACGAACACCACGCCCGCGCCGCCCTGGGCGAACTTGCCCAGGTGTACCAAGTGCCAGTCGGTGACGTGGCCGTCCTGCGCCGAGTACTGGCACATCGGCGAGACGACAATGCGGTTCCGGATCCGGACATCGCGGATCGCGAGTCCCTCGAAAAGCATCCTCAGTTCTGCTTCCGCGCCTTGCCGCCGTCGAGCGTCACCGCCGAGGCCGAGCCCTTGCCCTTCCACTGCTTCTCGTCGATCACCTCGCCGAGGAAATTAAGCTCGATCGTGACGTCGTCGGGGTCCTTGAGGAAGATCTGGAACAGCTTCGCGTCGGGGAAGCTGCGGAAATGCATCTCGACCCTGTTTTTCTGAATGCGGCTGCGCACCTCGTACGGATCCTTGGCGAGGAACGCGATGTGGTCGACCTGGCCGGAGCCGTTGGTCCCCTTGGGATGCTTCTTGAGCAGAAACATGTCCCGCGTCTTGTTCGGGTCCTGCGAGGCGAGGTGCACGCAGATGTCGTCCCCGATCTTCAGCCAGTAGCCGGGAAAGCCGAAGTCGGGCCGCTCGGCGAGCTCCATGCCGAGGACGTCCTGGTAGAACTTCTTGGTGCGCTCGAGGTTCTTGGCGACGAGCAGGAAGTGGTTGAGTTCGGTAAGCGGCACGGCGTTTCTCCTAACGAATGGTGCGATCGGCGCGCAGCACGAGCGCCGGAGGCATGGTAATGCCGAGGGCGGCGGCGGTCTTGAGGTTTACCACAAGTTCGAACTTGGACGGCTGCTCGAAGGGCAGCGTGGCGGGCTTCGCGCCCTTGAGAAGCCTGTCCACGAAGCCGGCTGCGCGCCGGAAGAGGTCGAGGCGGTTGGGGCCATAGACCACCAAGACTCCCGCCTCCGCAATCTCGATCGAGCCGGCAATCGCCGGAAGCCGGTGCTTGATCGCGAGCGCGGCGATCTGCGCGCGTCCCACAAGCGCATAGGGATCGTCCTGCACCAGGAGCACGCCGGCACCGGTCGCCGCGACCTCACCGAAGGCGCGTTCCAGGTCTGCCACGCCGCGGAACTCGACGCGATGGATTTCCACGCCGAGCGTGCGCGCCGCGTTGCCGATGGTCTCGATGTTCGCCCGCGTACCCGGGTTGTCCGGGTTGATCAGTACGGCGACGCGCTTAGTGCCGGGCGCGAGTTCGCGCGCGACCTCGAGGCGCTTGCCCATCAGTTCGGCCGACAGGCTGGCGAGGCCGGTCACGTTGCCGCCGGGCCGCGCGAGGTTAGCCACCAGGCCGTTCTCGACCGGGTCGCCGCACGATCCGCAGACGATGGGAACTTCACCGGTCACCGCGCGTGCCGCCATCGCCATCGCCGGAGTGCCGACGACGATGACATCGGCCTTGCTCTTGACCGCTTCCGTCGCGATCCCGCGCATGTCTTGCGCCTTGGGGTGGCAGAGAAAGTCGATCGTGATCGTCCGGCCCGGGATATAGCCGAGGTCCCGCAGGCCCTGCTCGAACGCGCGATACCGGTCGTCGGGCTTGCAGCTCTGATAGAGAAAGCCGACACGGGGCGTCTTGGCCGGTTGCGCCTGGGCGCAGCCGATGCCGAGCGCGAGCCCGATGATGAGCAGGCCTCTCACGACCGCTATTTTGCCCTGTCGTGGGCTAGCGCTTCCAGCGCACCATCGGACTCGAGCGAAAACCGGGTCAAGGTGGTACAACGCGTCCCCGTATGCGCGCCATCGTGGTGGCCGTCCAGTTGCCCAGCGTCAGCGACGTCGAGTTCGACGCCTCGCTGGTCGAGCTGCGCCAGCTCGCAAAAACGCTGGGGCACGAGGTCGTCGGCAGGTTTACGCAGAAGCGCGCTAGCTTCCACTCGGCGGGGTACCTCGGATCCGGCAAGCGCGAGGAGCTGCGCGCGCTGGTCAACGACAAGGTGGCGCCTGCCGACATCGTTCTTGTCGACCACGAGATCTCTCCTTCGCAGACTTTCAACCTGGAAAAGGAGCTCGGCTGCGAGGTGATGGACCGCACCATGGTCATTCTCGAAATCTTTCACCGGCATGCGCGCTCCCCCGTCGCGCGCGCGCAGGTCGAGATCGCGCGCCTCGGCTACATGGCGCCGCGCCTGCGCGAAGCCGCCAAGCAGGCCGGGCCGAAGGACCGGGCGCGCAGCGGCACCGGCGGCCGCAGCGGCGGGGAGTCGCACGGCGAGCTCGACCGGCGCAAGATCCGCGACCGCATGAGCGAGCTGCAGAAGGAGCTCGACGCGATGGACCGCGGGCGCAAGACGCAGCGCGCACGGCGGCAGGAGCGCCAGGGGCTCGCGCGCGTGGCGCTGGTCGGATACACGAACGCGGGCAAATCCACCCTGATGCGCGCGCTCACCGGAAACGAGGCGCTGGTCGCCGACAGGCTCTTCGCAACGCTCGATACCACCGTGCGCGCCCTGCACCCCGACACAATTCCCCGCGTGCTGGTGAGCGACACGGTCGGCTTCATCAAGAACCTGCCGCACGGGCTGGTCGCCTCGTTCAAGTCGACGCTCGACGAGGCGCTCGAGGCCTCGCTGCTCGCGCACGTGGTGGATGCGAGCGATCCCGGGTTCGAGCGCCAGCTCGCGGTCACTGACGAAGTGCTGGAGGAGATCGGGGCGAAGGCCGTGCCGCGACTCCTGGTCTTCAACAAGATCGACCGCGGCGGGGACGAGGTGGCGTTGCACGCGAAGCACCCGGGATGCATCGTGATGAGCGCGCGTCGCGAGGGTGACGTCGCCAGGCTGCGCGAGGCAATCGCCGCGTTCTTCCAGCGCGACCTGGTCGAGGCCGAGCTTTTCCTCCCGTGGTCAGCGCAGAGCCTTCGCGGCGAGATCTTCGCGAGCTGCAAGGTGCTGGAGGAGCGTGCCGACGGCGAGGGCGCGTTCCTGCGGGTGCGCAGCGACGCCGAAACCGTCAAGCGCCTGCGCGCGCAATTGGGCGCAGCGAAGGACCGGCCAGAGAAGCGCTAGTGCGCGGGTGCGCGAGCGCTCGCCGGCTTTCTCGGGAGATGCGCGCTGAACACGGTGCCGGCTTCTTGCGAGGATTCGGCGCTGATCGTGCCGCCGTGCAGTGTGACGATTTCCTGCGCGATGTACAACCCGAGCCCAAGGCTGGTGGACGGCGAGCTGTCCTCGTCGACTAGCGCCGAGGGAATCTGCACCAGCGGATTGAAAATCACCTGCAGCTGGTCGACAGGGATGGGCCGGCCGCGATTCTTGACATGCACCGCAATCTTCTCCGCATCGCCATGCGCGGAAAGCGTGATCGGCTGGCTTCTGTCGCTGTGCTGCACGGCGTTGTTCAGCAGGTTCGAGAGCACCTGCTGCAGGCGCTCGCCGTCGAAGTGGCCCAGCAGCTCGCCGGACAGCTCGAGGCGGAAGCTCCTTTCCGGATGGGCGGCGCGTATTTCATCGTAGGCCAGGCGACAGATCTCCTCCATGCTGCCCGCGTTCGGCGAGATCGGGATCGCACGGCCCAGGCGCGTCCGGGTGTATTCGAGCAGGTCGGTGATCATTGCGCTCATCCTCGCGGCGCCGCGGTTGATGTGCTTCGCCGCGTCGGCCGGCGCGCCGGCGGGGAGCAGGCCGGGAGCCGCAAGGTAGAGCCCGGAGTTCGCGATTGCGGAAAGCGGGCTGCGGAGATCGTGGCCCAGGATCGCGAGGAACGTGTCGCGCGAGCGCGCTACCTCGTCGGAGTAGTTGCCGATGGACTCCGCCAGCGCCTGGTCGATGGCCTCGTTGAAGCGTGTCACCTGGTAGAAGGCCGTCTCGTCCTGGACGTCCTGCTTCAGCCACAGGCGCAGCACGCTCGCCCGCAACGCGCGGAATTCCGCCGCGAGCTGCCGCAGGTCGAAGCCGGCGAGGTGGCGCAGGGCGCCGTGGGTCATGGCGGCGGTGCGCGTCGCCGCAGCGATCTGCACGAAGCCCTTCGATTTGTAGGCCTGCTCGAGCTCGGTCTGGTCGGTCTCGATGTCCAGCGCGACGGCGCGTAGGATCTGGCTCGCGTGGTCGCGCAGGGCGAGCGAGGTCATGGTGTGGACCGAGGGAAGAAGGGAGGCGGCAAAGGCCTCCCACTCCACCAGGATTTCTTCGAGATGCTCGGTGAGAAAACGCGACAGTCTCATTGAATCAGTCCTACCCGCACCGGCGCGCAGCGTCTGTACGCTGCCGCACACCTGGCAACGCTTCTCAGCCTTTGTCCCTCAAGGCGGCATCCACCAGTGCGTCCATCATCCAGCGCACCACCGCCTCGGTCTCGCGCTCGCTCGCGCCGCAGATGTCCTTGAGGATCACCATGGGCTCGATACCGTAAACCACCGCCAGGGCCCGCAGCAGGCGGTCGTACGTCTTCTTCGAGAGTTTCTGTTTTAGGGGCGCGATGGTGGTGGCGAGGATCTCGGTGCGCTGGCCGCGCCGGAACGGCTCTTCCTCGAGCAGCCCGGCCGCTTCGAGCGACTGGTGCTCGAGCGCGAGCTGCAGCGCGGCGCGCATGTGGGGCTCGAACTCGTGGAAGCGCGAGTAGGTGCGGTCGAGGAGTTCGTGCAGCCGCTTCTTGGCGTCGCCTTCCTGCGGCACGGCGCGGCGCACCGGGGCGAGCGCCTCGGCGATCACCGCGCTGACCAGCTTGGAGCGGGAAGGGAAATAGCGGTAAGCGGTGGCGCGGGAAACCCCTGCGCTTTGAGCGACTTCCGCCACCGAAGGGATTCTGCCGCGGCGCACAAGATGGACCGCTTCGTCGAGCAGGCGGCGGAACACGCGCCCGCGGTGGCCGCGGCCGAGGTCGGGCAGCTCGTAGAAAGGTCTGGCGCTTTTCTTCACTTGCGGTTAGTCTCGCACAGCGATTTGAGACGCGCGTCTCATTTTGCTCCCTGGAGGAGGGATGCGGTTTATCGAGCGCCTGGCGGTCGAGATCGACGGCGACGGCGAGCCGGTGGTGATGATCCACGGTCTCGGCGGCTCCACCAATACCTTTACCCCGCTGCTGCCCGCCTTTGCGCGCCACCGGCGCGTGCGCTTCGACCTGCCCGGCTCCGCGCGCTCGAGCCGCGTGGAAGGCGCTCTCTCCATCCCGGTGTTCCTCGCGGCTGTGAAGAAAGCGATGTCGGCGGCCAAGGTCGCGAAGGCGCACGTGGTCGGCCATTCGATGGGCACCATCGTGGCGACGCATTTCGCCGCCGCCGAGCCCGGCATGGTCGCGAGCCTCGCGCTGTTCGGTCCGCTGCTCGCGCCGCCGGACCAGGCGCGGGCCAATATCCGCGCAAGGGCGCAGAAAGTCCGCTCGGAAGGCATGCAGCCGCTCGCCGATGCGCTAGTCCAGGCGTCGACCTCTTCCGAGACGAAGCAGCGTCGCCACGCCGCGGTCGCGTTCGTGCGCGAGTCCCTCATGGCGCAGGACCCGGACGGCTACGCGCGCAGCTGCGAGGCGCTCGCCGAGATGCAGCCCGCCGACACTTCCCGCATCGCTTGCCCGACCCTGCTCGTCACCGGCGACGAGGACGCGGTTTCGCCGCCGCAGTCCGTGCGCATGCTGGGACAAAAGATCGCCGCAAGCCGGGTCGAAGTGCTGCGCGGCTGCGGCCACTGGACTCCGGCCGAGAAGCCCGACGAGTGCATCGCGCTGTTGAAGCAGTTCTACGAAATCGGGGTCAGAGCCCGATTTCCGTTTGCGGGAATTCGGGCTCTGACCCCGAATTAGGAGACCCCTCGATGGCCAACGTGCTCTTCACCAATGTCCGCATCCTCGACGCAACCGGAACGCAGCCCTATGCTGGCGAGGTCCTGATCCAGGGGAACCGCATCTCGCGCGTGGCGCGCGGCGCGCGCAGCGTGCCGGTAACGGGGGTCACGGTGATCGACGGTGCCGGCGCGACGCTGATGCCGGGGATGTGCGAGGCGCACACGCACTTCGGCTGGACCAACTCGAAGACGCTGGACGCGATCCAGAAGCTGCCGCACGAGGAGCACACGCTGTGGGCGGCGCAGGTGGCGAAGCAGTACCTCGACATGGGCTGGACCTCCTGCGTCGGCGCGGCGACGCCCAAGCCGCGGCTCGACTGCGTGATCCGCGACGCGATCAACACCGGCCAGATTCCCGGGCCACGCTACCTCGCGGCGAGCCAGGAGATCACGGTGAGCGGTTCGCTCGGCGACGACCTGCTGCCGCACCTGCCGTACCCCGAGATGTCGTTCGGCTGCATCGTGAACGGCCGCGACGAGATGCTGAAGGCGGTGCGCATGTTCCTGAAGTACGGCGTCGACTCGGTCAAGCTCAATCTATCGGGAGACAACCTGGTGCCGGGCGCGGATGCCAAGACCACCTGGATGAGCGACGAGGAGGTCGCGGTCGCGGCGCGCGAGACCAAGGTGCGCGGCAAGCGCCTCTCCTGCCACGCGCGCTCCTCGGAGTCGGTGAAGCAGGCGATGCGCCACGGGTTTGACATCATCTACCACGCGAGCTTCGCCGACGACGAGGCGCTCGACATGCTGGAGGCGCAGAAGGACAAGATCTTCGTCGCGCCCGG
>DASRIR010000289.1:0-2306 GCA_035649875.1 Burkholderiales bacterium
AGCAGGTCGGCCTTGGTGACCAGCACGTAGATCGGCAGGCGCACGCCGAGCCGGCTATAGAGCTCCCCGACGCGCGCGCGCACGTGCGCCGCGTAGCGCGCCATTTCCTCGTCGTTCCAGTGCACCAGGTCGGTGGCGCTCAGCGTGACGATCACCCCGTTCAACGGCTGGCGCGCGCGGAAGCGCTTGAGCAGATCGAGGAAGCCGAGCCATGCCGCGGCGTCGGCCGCGCGGTCGCTTTCCTGCGTGGTATAGCGGCCCGCGGTGTCGAGCAGGACTGCCTCGTCGGTAAACCACCAGTCGCAATTGCGCGTGCCGCCCACGCCCTGCAGCGCGCGCTCGCCGCGCGGATCGCCCAGCGGAAAGCGCAGGCCGGCATTGAGCAGCGCGGTGGTCTTGCCCGACCCGGGCGCGCCGATGAACATGTACCAGGGAAGCTGGGAAACCGTGCGGCGCTCGCCGTCGCGGCCGTAGAAGCGGGCCTTGCGCAGCATCTCCACCGCCTCTTCCATCCGCTTGCGCAGCACCGTGACCTCATGCGCTGCGCGCTCGGTCGAATCCCGGTCGCCGCCCGCGGCGATGCCGGCGAGCAGCTGCTGGTTCTCGCGCAGCGAGCGGTGCGCGCGCCACAGCTCCCAGCCGAGCCAGGCCACGCCGGCGGCAACGATCAGCGCGAAGCGCTCGAACGGCCCGTCGAGGGGCCGCGCACTGCCGAACAGCAGTGCCGCCCCTGCAAACCACACCACCAGCGCGAACGCCAGCCAGGCGACGGCGCCCACGACCCCGCGGCTTGCGAGCCAGGCGCGGCTCAGGATGCGCTCCTGAGCAGGATCGCCACGCGCCGGTTGCGCGCGCGGTTCGCCGTGCTGTCATTCGGCGCCACCGGCTCCGAATCGGCGACGCCCTCGGCGCGCAGCCGCGCCGGCTCGCGCAGCCGCGCCTGCATCAGCGCGACCACCGAGCGCGCGCGCTCGGTCGACAGCTCCCAGTTCGACGGAAAGCGCGCGGTGCGGATCGGCACGTCGTCGGTGTGCCCGGTGACGACGATCGCGCCCGGAACCTTGTTCAGCGCATCGGCGATGCGTTCGATCGCCGGGTGCAACGCGGCGTTGAGGCGCGCGCTGCCCGACCCGAACAGCTCGTCGGACTTGAGCACGATCAGGCTGCCGCCGGGCGTGTCGGCCACCACCACCTCGCCGCGCCCGATCTCGGCGGCGAGCCCGCCCGCCAGCGGCTGTGCCGGCCTTGCCGCCACCGAAGCGACCGATGCGCGCGCTTCCAGCGGCACCGGCTTGAGCTGCGCGATCTGGCGCGCGACCGGGTCCGAGCGCGCGCCGAGAGCGACGCTGTAGCCCAAGTACACGCCGGCGGCGAGCAGCGCGCAGATCGATCCCGCCGCCCAGAGCGCGAGCGCTCCGGGCACGCGGCGCGCCGGGATCAGCACGCCGCGCCAGCGTGCGGACAGCTCGGCCGGCGCCTGCGGACGGTGCTGCGTAAGCAGGTCGTAGAGCCGGCTGCGCGCCTGCGCCAGCGCTTGGCGGCCGCCTTCGCCGATGCGGTACTTGCCCTCGAAACCGAGCGCCAGGCAGACATAGAAGAATTCGAGCAGCTCGAAGTAACCCGCCGGCTTGGCCGACATCTGCTCGAGCAGCGCGAAGAACTTGTCCGCGCCGCTCGCCTCGCCGTGCAGTTCGGCCACCAGTCCCTCCCTGGCCCAGTCACGGCCCCACGGGGTCGCGGTCGCGGAATCGTCGAGCAGCGCGCACAGGGCATAGCGCGCGACGAAGACCCGGTCCTCGGGCTGGCCCGAGGCGCGCGCGCTACGCTCGAAGCCGTCGATCTGCTCGCGCAGCCGGGCGCGCAGGCCGTTCGGATCGGGATGGCGCAGCGCGTGGCGGATCTGCGGCACGGCGGCGAGCAACGGGTTGGCCGCTTCGATCAGCGGGTTGAGGCCGCCGAGGCGCGACAGATCGGCGGCGGCAGCCGGGCGCTCCAGTGCCGGCGCGTAATGGCTGCGCTTGCGGCCGGGCGTGGGCAGAACTACGGTCTGCTCGGCCGCACCTGAGGTAACAGGGTCCCTGGCGTGCCCGCTCAGCGGCTCTTCGCCATCGGCACGTCTTCGCCGAGCACGCGCGCAGCGTTGTACCACTTGAGCGACTCGGCGTAATCGCGCGATACGCCGGCGAGTCCCTTGTCGTAGATCTCGCCCAGCCGCTTGGTGGCCTTGCCGTTGCCGGAGCGGGCGGCGCGCACGTATATCTTGACCGCGTCGTTGCCCTTGCCCTGCTGCTCCAGGGCCATGGCCT
>DASRIR010000290.1:0-3961 GCA_035649875.1 Burkholderiales bacterium
GCGTGACCTGCATTTAGAATGCCAATGCTAACTTGAATAAGCAGGAAGCTTCCCTCCGTCTCACAGTCCTCCTCGGCGTGCTGATCGCGTTGCCGGCGCTCGGCACCGACCTGTTCGTGCCGTCGCTGCCGGTGCTGGCGCGCGCCCTGCAGGTCGAGGTCGCCGCCGCGCAGCTCACCATCACCACCTATTTCTTCGGCCTCGCCGCGGGCCAGCTCCTGTGGGGGCCGCTCTCCGACCGCTTCGGGCGCAAGCCGGTGCTGCTCGCGGCGCTCGCGCTGATGCTGGTGTCGTCGCTCGCCGCGGTGTTCATGGCCTCGGTCGCGGCGGTCACCGCCGCGCGCCTGATCCAGGGCCTGGCCATGTCGAGCGGCGCCGTGATCGTGCGCTCGGTGGTGCGCGACCTGTACGCGCACGAGCAGGCGGCAAGGCTGCTGGCGACCGTGACCATCGTTTTCAGCATCGTGCCGATCGCCGCGCCGCTCGCCGGCGCCCTGCTGGTCGGCGGCGGCGGCTGGCAGGCGGTGTTCTGGTGCCTCGCCGCGGCCGCCGCCCTGCTGCTGGCATGGACCGGCTTTGGCCTCGCGGAGACCGCGCCGGCCGAGCGCCGCTCGATGCACCCGGTGGCGCTGGGCCGCACCTTCGCCGCGATCCTCGGCGACCGGCGTTTCGTCGCCCCGTTCCTGCTCATCCTGTGCTCGCACATCGGCATCCTGGCGTGGGTGTCGAACTCGGCCTTCACGCTGGTGAGCGGTCTCGGGGTCACGGTCGCCGCCTACAGCCTGATGTTCGCGGCGGTGATGTGCGGACAGATCGGCGGCGCGTGGTCGTCGCGCCGCCTGGTGCCGCGGCTCGGCATCCCGCGCCTGCTGCGCTCGGGCTCCGCCGCCATGCTCGCCGGCGGCGCGGGCGCCGCGGTGCTTGCCTGGCTGGGCGTGGCGCACTGGCTCGCGGTGGTGGTGCCTTTCTTCGTGTTCCTCTTCGGCACGGCGCTCGTCGTACCCAACGCCACGGCGTCGGCGCTCTCGCCCTTCCCCGGCGCCGCGGGCTCCGCGTCGTCGCTGATCGGCGCCATCGGCTTTACCGCCGGCGCGCTCGTCAGCAGCCTGCTCGGCGCCGCGTTCGACGGCAGCGCGCGGCCGATGGCCAGCGTCGCCGCGCTCGCGGGCGCCGCCGCCTTTACCTTCGAATGGCTGCTGCTGCGTGGAAAAACTTGATGCGGTGGTAGTCGGCGGCGGGGTGGTCGGGCTCGCCGTCGCGCGCGCCCTCGCCCGCACCGGCCGCGAGGTCGTGATCCTCGAAGCCGAGGACGCCATCGGCGCGCACACCAGCTCGCGCAACTCCGAGGTCATTCACGCCGGCATCTATTACCCGAAGGGCTCGCTCAAGGCGCGCACCTGCGTTGCCGGCAAGGAGCTGCTCTACGAATACTGCGTATCTCACGGCGTGCCGCACCGGCGCTCGGGAAAGCTGATCGTCGCCACCAGCGAGGAGCAGCTCGGCGAGCTCGAGAACATCCAGAAGAAAGCCCATGCCAATGGCGTGACCGACGTGGTGTGGATGACGCGCGCGCAGGTCGTCGCGCTCGAGCCCGAGATTTCGTGCGTAGCCGGCCTGTATTCGCCCTCGACCGGCATCATCGACAGCCACTCGCTGATGCTGGCCTACCTGGGCGACGCGGAAGAACGCGGCGCCATGCTCGCGCTGAAGACGCATCTCCTCGGTGCGCAGGTCACCGCCGGCGGCTTCGTTGTGCACACCGACCAGATGGACGTCGCCTGCAACGTCCTGGTGAACAGCGGCGGCCTGCGTGCACCGTCGATCGCGAAGCTGGTCGAGGGCTATCCCACGGAAAAGGCGCCGCAGGAGTTCTACGCGAAAGGCAACTACTACTCGCTCACTCGGCGCGCGCCGTTCTCACGGCTGGTCTATCCGGTGCCCGAGCCCGGCGGGCTGGGCGTGCACGTCACGCTCGACCTCGCCGGCCAGGCGCGCTTCGGTCCCGATGTTGAATGGGTCGACCGCATCGACTATGCGGTGGACCCGAAGCGCGCCGAGCGCTTCTATGCCGCGATCCGCAGGTACTGGCCGGGCCTGCCCGACGGCGCCCTGTCGCCGGGCTATGCCGGGATCCGGCCGAAGACCGCAGGGCCGAAGGAGCCGGCGCCGGACTTCGAGATCCAGGGCCCCGAGGTGCACCGCATCCCGGGCCTGGTGCATCTCTTCGGCATCGAGTCGCCGGGCCTCACCGCCAGCCTCGCGCTCGCCGCCGAGGTCTCGCGCCGCCTCGAGTAACGTCAAAAAGCTTCAAATGAAAAATCTCTTTCGGACGCATTGACCCCCGCGCCCTCGCCCGCTCCAATGAGCCTGGGGGAGAAGCATGCGACCGCAAGGGGCCATCCTGGGGAAGGAAACCGCCGCGCCGCCGCCGCGCAGCGCGGCGCCGGGCCAGGACGGCGAGTTCCGCCTCGTCCGCTACTTCACCGCCACCAGCCTGATGGCCTTCGTCGTGGTCGCGGCGGTGCTCGGGCTGGTGTTCCGCCAGCTCGCGACCGAAAGCCTGCTGCGCATGCAGGAGGACGCCAACGTCAACATGACCAGGATTCTCGCCAACGAGCTGTGGGCGAGCGACTTCGGGCCGTTCGTGCGCGCCATGAGCGGGCGCCCGGCGGCGCAGATTCGCGGCGCGCCGCAGCTGCGCGACCTGCATGAGAAGGTGCTCGCGCTGATGCGCGGCAGCAGCGCGTTCAAGGTCAAGGTCTACGACCTGAAGGGAATCACGCTCTACTCGAGCGAACTCGCGCAGATCGGCGAGGACAAGAGCGGCAATGCCGGCGTGATCGCCGCGCGGCGCGGCCGCATCACTTCCGAGATCGTGCACCGCAACAGCTTCAGCGCGCTGGAGCGCGAGGTCCTCGACCGCGACCTGGTGCAGAGCTACATCCCGGCCTACGAGGCCGGCCGCATCGTCGGCGTGTTCGAGGTCTACTCGGAGGCCACGCCGTACGTGAAAGAGCTGGCGCGCAACCAGTGGCTGCTGATCGCGGCGGTCGTCGGCCTGCTCGCGGCCCTGTTTGGCGCGCTGCTCCTGATCGTCAGCAGCGCGCAGGCCGCCATCCGGCGCCAGATCCATGCGCGCTACGGCGGCGCGCAGGCCTTCTTCCTGGAGCCGCAGCCGCTCGGCCCGCTGCTGCGCCGCGCCGCCGCCGAGCTCGCGGCGCCGGGGGCGGCGCCGCGGGTGCAGCTCGACATCGCGCCCGACTTGCCGCCGCTGCGCCTGGACCGGGTCAAGTTCGGCCAGGCGCTGGCGAGCGTGCTGAGCAACGCGCGCAAGTCCTCGCCGGGCGGCCGCCCGATCCTGCTGCTAGCATTCCGCGACGGCCGGCGGGTCGGCATCCGCATCGTCGACCAGGGCATCGGCATGTCGGCCGACGAGCTCAGCGGTCTGGGCCTGGCGCTTGCGCGCGAAATCATGCGCGCGCACGGCGGCAGCGTCGAAGTGCAGAGCGCGCCGGGGCAAGGCACCCGCGCGACGCTCTGGCTGCCCTGCTGACGCCCGCGCCCCGCGGCATAGGCTACTATTCGGCGTCCTCCAGAGGAGAAGACGCCGATGATCGTCCGCAGCGCAGTTGGCCTTTCGCTGACCCTTTCGCTGATTTCCGGCTCTGCGCTTGCGCAGACCAAGTGGGACATGCCCACGCCGTACTCCGACGGCGAGTTCCATACCCGCAACGTCAGGCAGTTCGTGGAGGACGTGAAGAAGAACACCGGCGGCGCGCTCGACATCAACGTGCACTCCAACGGCTCGCTCATCAAGCACCCCGACATCCTGCGCTCGGTGTCGACCGGCCAGGTGAACATCGCCGAGTTCCTGCTCGGCCAGTTCGGCAACGAGGACCCGGTGTTCGCCGCCGACAACGTGCCGTTCGTCGCGCCGGGCTACGACAACGCGTTCAAGTTC
>DASRIR010000291.1:0-3186 GCA_035649875.1 Burkholderiales bacterium
GAGCTCTTCCTGGGCGGAGCGGCGCCGGCCGCGCCGCGGCTTGAGGCGCTCGTAGCTGCCGTCGGCGTTCATCACCCAGGCCTGGGACGTGTCATCGAGGTACGGCTGCAGGCCCTCGCGGATCACGCGGCGCTTGAGCGCGGCATCCAGCACCGGGAAGCAGAGCTCGATACGGCGGAAAAAGTTGCGGTCCATCCAGTCGGCACTCGCCAGGTAAACATTCTCGGCGCCGCCGTCGTGGAAGTAGAAGATGCGGCTATGCTCGAGGAAGCGGCCGATCACCGATCGCACGCGGATGTTGTTTGAAAGGCCGTCAATGCCGGGCTTGAGCGCGCAGACGCCGCGCACGAGAAGGTCGATCTTCACGCCGGCGGCCGAGGCGGCGTAGAGCTCCTCGATGATCTGCGGCTCGAGCAGCGCGTTCATCTTGGCGATGATGCGCGCCGGCTTGCCTTGCGCGGCCTGCGCGGCTTCATTGCGGATCGCCGCGACGATGCGCTTGTGCAGCGTGAAGGGCGACTGCCACACGTGCTTCATCTTGCCGGCGCGGCCAAGGCCGGTGAGCTGCTTGAATACCTCATTCACGTCGGCGCACATCTCTTCGTTGGCGGTGAGCAGGCCGAAGTCCGTGTAGAGACGCGCAGTGCGCGGGTGGTAATTCCCCGTGGAGAGGTGGGCATAGCGGCGCAGCCGCCCTTCCTCGCGTCGCACGACAAGCGCCATTTTCGCGTGCGTCTTGTGGCCGACCACGCCGTACACCACGTGCGCACCAACCTCTTCAAGGCGCGCGGCCCAGTTGAGATTCGCTTCCTCGTCGAATCGCGCCATCAGCTCGACCACAACGGTGACTTCCTTGCCCTTGCGCGCGGCCTCGACCAGGATCTCCATGAGCTCGGAGTCGGTTCCCGTGCGGTACACCGTTTGCTTGATCGCGATCACCGAAGCGTCGCTCACCGTGGTGCGGATGAAGTCGATGACGGGCAGAAAGGACTGGAACGGGTGATGCAACAGGATGTCCTGCTTCTTCAGCGCGTCGAACATGTCGCCGCCATCGAGCGCGGGCGGTAGGCCGGGCACGAACGGCGGGTACTTGAGATCCGGCCGCTCGACCTGGTCAGGCACCTCGCGCAGCCGGTAGAGATTCACCGGGCCGTCGACGCGATAGAGATCGGCGTCGCGCAGGTTGAACTGCTGCAGCAGAAACTCCACCATGCGCTGCGAGCAGTTGTCGGCGACTTCCAGGCGCACGGCGTCACCGAAATGGCGATGGAAAAGCTCGCCCTGCAGGGCCGTGTGTAGGTTCTTGATCTCCTCTTCCTCAACGAAGAGATCCGAGTTACGAGTGACGCGGAACTGATAGCAGCCCTGCACCTTCATGCCAGCGAAAAGCTCGTCCATGTGCGCGTGCAGGATCGAGGACAGGAACACGAATGCGTACGGCGCGCCGGCGATCGACTCCGCCAGGCGGATGAGGCGCGGTAGCGCGCGCGGCGCCTGCACGATGGCCGCGCCGGAGTTGCGGCCGAAGGCATCGCGGCCCTCGAGCTCTACGGCGAAGTTCAGGCTCTTGTTGAAAACGCGCGGGAACGGATGCGCCGGATCGAGGCCGATCGGCGTCAACACCGGCAGCACCTCGCGGAAGAAGTAATCGCGGATCCACTGCCGCTGCTGCGCCGTCCATTCCTCGCGCTTCGGGAACACGATGCCCTGCGCGGCGAGCGCGGGCAGCACGGTGTGATTGAGCAACTGATACTGCTCCGCGACCAGCGCATGCGATTCGCGGCACACCGCATCGAAGACCTCCGTCGGCGCGCGGCCGTCGGGCCCGGGCTCGGGCAGGCCGAGCTTGATCTGCTCTTTCAGGCCGGCGACGCGCACCTCGAAGAACTCGTCGAGATTGGACGAGACGATGGTGATGAAGCGCAGCCGCTCGAGGAGCGGCACCGCCTCGTCGGCGGCCTGTGCCAGCACCCGGCGGTTGAAGGCCAACAGCCCGAGCTCGCGGTTGAGGTACTGCGCGGGGAGCGTAGTTCTGCGGTTCACCGGCTGCCCCGATGGGGGAAGCGAAACGGACATTGTAAGGTCCGTGACCGGAGGCGAAATGACGCGCTCCACCTGCTTGCCTAGTCCTTCGGATTCCATGCGGGCGCCTTTTCACCGAATTCTGCCCATTCCGGCCCGCTTTTTGATGACCGTCGCATGACCGCGGCCAACGCCCTGATTCTGCTAACGTGCCCGCATGGCGCGCCATGAAACACTGGCAGCGGTCGACCTCGGCTCGAACAGTTTTCATCTGCAGATCGGGCGCGTGGTGGACGGGCAGATCTATCCGCTCGACGCGGTGCGCGAGGTGGTGCGCCTCGGCGCCGGGCTCACGGCGGAAAAACGCATCGACCGCGCCACGCAGGCCGCCGCGCTGGACGCGCTCGCCAAGTTCGGCGAGCGCCTGCGCGGCTTTCCGCGCGCCGCGGTGCGCGCGGTCGGTACCAACGCGCTGCGCGTGGCGAAGAACACGCCGCAGTTCCTGCGCGAAGCACGCGCCACGCTCGGTTTTCCGATCGACGTCGTCTCCGGCCGCGAGGAAGCGCGGCTCATCTACCTCGGCGTCGCGCACGCGCTGCCTTCGTCGACCAGCAAGCGCCTGGTGATCGACGTTGGCGGCGGGTCGACCGAATTCATCATCGGAACCGGCTATGACCCGCTGCTCACCGAGTCGCTCTATATGGGCTGCGTGAGCTACAGCCTCAAGTACTTTGCCGATGGCCGGATCGACAAAGCACGCATGAAGACCGCCGAGCTAGCGGCGCGCCAGGAAATGGCGGCGATGTTCAGGAAGTACCGCGAAACCGGATGGCAAGAGGCGGTCGGTTCCTCGGGCACGGCGCGCTCGATCGAAAACATCTTGCGCGCGAACCAGTTCGCGGCCGAAGGCGTCACGCGTGAAGGGCTCGAGCGGCTGCGCAGCCTGCTCATCAAGCAGGAGCGCGCCGACCCGGACCGCATCGCCGGGCTGCGCCCGAACCGCGCGCCGGTGTTGCCGGGCGGCGTGGCGATCATGAGCGCGGTATTCGACACGCTGGCTCTCGAATCGATGAAGGTCTCGGACGGCGCGCTGCGCCACGGCGTGCTCTACGACCTGCTCGGCCGGGTGGAGCACCACGACATGCGCGAGGCCACCGTCGCGCA
>DASRIR010000292.1:0-31246 GCA_035649875.1 Burkholderiales bacterium
GCACCCGCAGCCGCTCAAGTTCCGACTCGAGCACTACGCGCTCTACCTGCGCTACCAGTCGAAGCGCCACTCGGGCGGCGGCATGGACAACGACAGCCGCGATCAGTACTCGCACTTCCTGCTGCAGAGCCGCGTCGACACCCGCCTGATCGAATTCCGCGACGCCGGCCAGCTGGTCATGGTGTCGATCGTCGACTACCTGCCCGACGGCCTGTCGTCGGTCTATACCTTCTACGAGCCGGACCGGCGCAACGCGAGCTTCGGTACCTACAACGTGCTGTGGCAGATCGAGCAGTGCCGCGCGCTCGCGCTGCCGTACCTCTACCTCGGCTATTGGATCCGCGAGAGCCCGAAGATGGCCTACAAGTCCAAGTTCGAGCCGATCGAGGGCTTCGTCGGCGGCGTCTGGCGCCGCCTCGGCCGCAAGCAGACCGAAGAGAATCGCGCTTGACCTTGTATGGTCTTGCGCGACCTCTTCTTTTCTCCCTAGACCCCGAAACCGCGCACAAGGTCGGCCTCGGCCTGGCGTCGCTCGTGCCGGCTCAGCGCCTGCACGCGCCGGTCCGCGCCATGGGCCTCGAGTTCGCCAACCCGGTCGGGCTCGCCGCGGGCCTCGACAAGGACGCGGCGCACATCGACGCGCTCGCGCGCCTGGGCTTCGGCTTCATCGAGGTCGGGACCGTGACGCCGCGAGCGCAGCCCGGGAACGCGAAGCCGCGGCTGTTTCGCCTCCCGCAGGCGGATGCGCTGATCAACCGGTTCGGCTTCAACAACGTGGGCGTCGACCAGTTTCTCGAGAACGTGGCACGCCGGCGCTGGCAAGGCGTGCTCGGGATCAATATCGGCAAGAACGCCGACACGCCGGTGGAGCGCGCGATCGATGACTACCGTATCTGCCTGGAGAAGGTCTACAAAGCGGCCTCCTACGTGACGATCAACATCTCGTCGCCTAACACCGCGGGCCTGCGCTCCCTGCAGGAAAAGGACTCGCTCGACCTCCTGCTGGGCGGGCTGGCTTCGTCCCGAGAGAACCTGCAGAAGCGCCACGGCAAGCGCGTGCCACTGGTGCTCAAGGTGGCGCCGGACCTCGCCGCCGAAGACATTCCGTCGATCGCCGCCTCGGTGCAGCGGCACGGCGTCGACGGGCTCATCGCCACTAATACGTCGCTCTCGCGCGAAGGCGTGGAAAACCTGCCGCATGCGAGGCAAGCCGGTGGCCTGTCGGGCGCGCCGATCCGCGCGCTCGCGAACCATGTGCTGAGGGAATTCGTCAGTTGCCTCCCGGGAACCACGCTCATCGGCGCGGGCGGCATCCTGAGCGGCGCCGATGCGGCGCAAAAATTCGCCGCCGGGGCGCGGCTCGTGCAGCTCTACACCGGGCTCATCTACCGCGGCCCGGGGCTGGTCGCCGAATGCGTATCGGCATACCGCGCGAAGTAAAGGACGGCGAGCACCGGGTTGCGCTTTCACCCAGCGCCGTTCGTTCGCTTCCCGATGTGGTGGTCGAACGCGGCGCCGGCGAGGGCGTGGGATTCTCCGACGAGGAGTACCGGCGGGCCGGCGCGAGGCTGGGCGATCCGTGGGATTGCGACCTCGTCGTCAAGGTCAAGGAGCTGCAGGAATCCGAATACGCCAGGCCGCGCCCCGGGCAAACCGTGTTCGGCTTCCAGCACTTCGGCCCAGACCCGGAGCTGCTCGACGCGGCGCTCGCCTCCGGCGCGACCTTCATCGCCTTCGAGACCGTCGGCCAAACCGGCGGCCGGCTGCCGATCCTCTCGCCGATGTCCGCGATCGCCGGGCGGCTCGCGGTCCAGGCCGGGGCGTGGTGCCTGCTCAAGCAGAACGGCGGCAGCGGCGTGCTGCTGCCGGGCCTGCCGGTGGACCTCTCGGGCGGCGTGCCGGCCGGCAAGGTCGTCATCGTCGGCGCGGGCAACGTCGGCTCGAACGCGCTTGCCGTCGCCTGCGGCCTCGGCGCCCGGGTGAGCGTGTTCGCGAAGAGCGAGAAGCGCTTCCCGGCCTTGAAAGCCAGGTATCCGCAAGCGAGCTTCCACGCCGGCCCGCTGGGCCGCAGCTTGGATGACGCCGATCTCGTGATCTCCGGCGTGCTCACCCCCGGCCAGATGTCGCCGAAGCTCATCTCGAGGCAGATGCTGCAGGCAATGCGTCCCGGATCCGCCTTTGTCGACGTCGGAATCGACCAGGGCGGCGTTGCCGAGACCTCGCGCCCGACTTCGCACAGCGCGCCGACGTATGTCGAGGAAGGCGTGGTGCATTACTGCGTGCCGAACATGCCCGCCGCCTGTGCGCGCACCGCCAGCCTGGCCCTGGAGGCGGCGGTGCTACCCTTCGTGAAACAACTCGCCGGCGGGACGCTACATCCGGATCTGGAAACCGGCATCCAGGTCAAGGCGGGGAAAGTCACCCACGAGCACCTCGCACGCGACACCGGGCGTGCATACTCGCGCCCATGAAGCGCGCCGCGGTCGCCCTGATCGACGAGAGCCGCTGCATCGGCTGCACGCTCTGCATCGACGCCTGCCCGGTGGACGCGATCGTCGGCGCCTCGCAGCTCATGCACACGGTGGTCGAGCCCTGGTGCATCGGCTGCGAGCTTTGCGTGCCGCCGTGCCCGGTCGACTGCATCGCCATGGTTCCCGCGCGCGGCGACTGGAACGCCGGGCTCAAGCGCGCCGCCGGCGAGCGCGGACGCCGGCGAAAGACGCGTCTCGCGCGCGAGGCCGTCGTCAGCCGGCCGGTCGACCGGCAAAGCGTGCTGGCCGCCGCGCTCGCGCCCAGGAAACGACGCTAGCTGAGACATGGTGCGGGTACGGCCCTACGCGCACGCCGACCTCGACGCCGCGGCCGGCATCCACGCCGAGGCGTTCGCGCGCCAGCAGCATTCCACCGAATGGATCGCAAGCAACGCACGCGCGCATCCGCGCGTCAGGCTCTACGTCGCCGAGCTCGACGCGGCAGTCCGCGGCTTCATTCTCTGGACCGAAAGGAGCGGCTTCCGCTCGGAGGTTGTGCTTGAGCTCGAGCAGATCGCCGTCGCGGCGAAGTACCGGCGGCTGGGAATCGGCGAGGCGCTGATCCGCGGCTCGCTGCCCGATGTCGCGAACCAGCTCGCGGGGCGTTCGGCGAACCTCAAGGCGGTGATCGTCAGCACCCGCGCCGACAGCGCGGCGCAGCGGCTGTATCGGAAGACCCTCGGCGCGGAAGTCGAGGCGCAGTTGTCGTCGCTCTACTCGGCCGACGAGGTGCTGATGGTGGCGCGCAAGCCGCTATGAACCCGCAGAAGCGGCGCGAGATCTTTCGCCGGCTGCAGGCGGCGAATCCGAATCCGACCACCGAGCTCCGCTACGCGACGCCCTACGAGCTCCTGGTCGCGGTGGTGCTGTCGGCGCAGGCGACCGACAAGTCGGTGAACCTGGCCACCGCGGAGCTCTTTCCGAAGGCGAACACGCCGGAGGCGATGCTCAAGCTCGGCGTTGCGGGCCTCGAAGGCTCTATCAAGCGCATCGGCCTCTACCGCACCAAGGCGAAGAACGTGATCGCGCTGTCGAAGATCCTGCTCGACGAGCATTGCGGCGCCGTGCCGCAGAACCGCGAGGCGCTCGAGCGGCTGCCCGGGGTCGGGCGCAAGACGGCAAACGTCGTGCTGAACACCGCGTTCGGGCAGCCGACGGTTGCGGTCGATACGCATATCTTCCGCGTCTCGAACCGCACGGGGATCGCGCCCGGGAAAGACGTTCTCGAAGTCGAGAGCAAGCTGCTGAAGTTCACGCCGCCCGAATACCTGAAAAACGCCCACCACTGGCTGATTTTGCACGGACGTTACACGTGCCTTGCACGCAAGCCCGGCTGCCCGACGTGCCTGATCCGCGACCTGTGCGAGTTCCGCCCGAAAACCAAAGATGTTCCAGCCCACAAGAGACCAGGCTAGGAGCACCTTCTTCGAGGCTTGGCGCAAGTACCGCGCCGGCGAGCCGCTCGTGGGGATCGAGGCGCTCGCGCTCGAGGTCATCCTGCTGCACGGCGAGTACCACGAGCTCCTCAGCCACCCCGAGCGCGTGCGGGACAAGGACTACCTGGACGAGTCAAATCCGTTTCTGCATATGAGCTTGCACATGGCGCTGGACGAGCAGCTTTCGATCGACCAGCCGCCGGGGATCGCGGCGCGCTTCCGGGCGCTGGTTGCCAAATATCACGACCGTCACGAAGCCCTGCACCAGGCGCTCGAGTGCCTGGCCGAGACGGTGTGGCGCGCGCAGCGCGACGGCGCGCCGCCGGACGCGACGGCCTATCTCGACTGTCTTGCGGCGCGCGCGCTACGCAAGTAGCGGCGCGATGACAGGCATTCAACTGAGCCACAGGGACTAATTCGGTCTCCAAGCGACGGGCATATTCGCTGCTCATGATGGTTGCACACAACACGGAGATCGCAGCCATGAACGAACGCTTGTCCATCCCGGCACTCTTCATGGCGGCTTGCGCGATCGCCGCGATCGCGTGGTCGTCGCCCGCGCGCCCCGCAGAGCTCTCCGATTCGATCGTTCTCGTCGCCAAGCGCCAGCTGCAGGACAAGCTCTACGGCTCGACCATCGTCCTCGCGCGTTCGATCGGGGCCGACCGCCACGTCGGCTTCATCATCAACAAGCCCACCCAGATAACGCTGGGCAAGCTATTCCCGCGCCACGAGCCCTCGCGCAAGGTGACCGACCCGGTGTTCCTCGGCGGCCCGGTCGGCCCCGAGGTGATCTTCGCGTTGGTGCAAGGGCGCGAGAGCCCCGGCGGGCGCTCGCTCCGGATTCTCGATGACCTCTACCTCGCGATCGACAGCGAAGTGGTCGACCGCGTGATCGAAAAGCAGCCGGCCCAGGCGCGCTTCTTCGCCGGCATGGTGTTGTGGCGGCCGGGCGAACTCGACGAGGAGATCCGGCGCGGCCTCTGGTACTTGCAGGACCCCAAGGCCGACATGGTGCTGCGCAAGTCGACCGAGGGGATGTGGGAAGAGCTACTCGGCCGCGCCGAGCGGAAAGCCAACTCGATCTAGCGTTGGTCGTGCAGGTTGGACTTCTGGCTGGCGAACCACGCGGCCAGGTCCTCGATGTCCTTCTTCGATAGCTGCGACGCGAAGCCCTTCATGATCGGGTTGTTGCGCCGGCCGATCTTGTAGTCGGTCAGGGCCCGCACCAGGTAGTCGTAGTGCTGGCCAGCGAGAATCGGCTGGGCCGCGTCGGAGGGCTTGTTGCCGTCCGGACCGTGGCAGGCGGCGCAGACCTGCGCGGCCTTCGCTTTTCCATCGGCTGCATTGCCCTTGGCGAACACCGGGGTTGCGCTCATCACGGTAATCGTCGCTACAGCGGTGAGGAACGTCTTCACTTCGCCCCCCCGTAGTAGTCGGCGAGCTGCTTCATGTCCTCGTCGGTCAGGCTCGCCGCGATGCCGCGCATCGACGGATGCGAGCGCTCGCCCGACTTGTAGGCCTTGAGCGCGCTGATGATGTAGCCCGGCTGCTGGCCGGCGATCTTGGGCACGTGGTAGACGTCGGGAAACGCGGTCTTGTAGCCCGGGATTCCGTGGCAGCCGATGCACATGGCATGCGCGTTTTCCATCCCCTGCCCGGTCTTGGCAGGCGCCGCCGTCTTCTTTTCCCGCCCCTTGTTCAGACCCTTGTCCTGCGCGTGCGCGCCGAAGGCGAGCGCAGCGCCGATGAGAACCCTGCAGAAAAGCCGTGACATTCTTCCCTTTTTGGAATTTGTTCCCGCCGTAACGCGCGGGATTCTAGCAATAATCCGCGCTTAGCGCGGTAAGCTACCCGCCAGGGGATAAGAGCAATAACGGGAGGGACGGTGGGAAGACTCGCCGCGACGGTTCTCGCCGCCGTGATGATGAGCAGTGTCCAGCTCGCCCGCGGCGCGCCCGCGGACGACGTGCGCGCACTGCTCGAGCAGGGACGCGCCCGGGAAGCCTACGAGCTCGCGAGCCGCCATCCCGAGGAGCTCGGCAAGCCCGACTTCGACTTCTATTTCGGCATCGCCGCGGTGGACAGCGGCCACGCCGGCCAAGGCGTGCTCGCGCTCGAGCGCTACATCGTGCGCTTTCCGGACAACGACCGGGCGCGCCTCGAGCTCGCCCGCGCCTACTACGTCCTCGGCGAGCTGGCGCGCGCCCGCGACGAGTTCGAGACGGTGTCGCGCCGCAAGCCGCCGGCCGAGGTGCAGGCGACCATCGACCGCTTCATGGACTCGATCCGCGCCCAGGAAACGCGCTACCAGACGAGCGCCTCGCTCTACGTCGAGATCGGCGCCGGCTACGACTCGAACGTCAATAGCGGCGTGGGAAACCCCGTGATCTCGGTGCCGACCCTCGGCGTCGTCCAGCTCGCGCAGATCGGTGCACGCAGCGCCGACTCCTTTCTCTGGCTCGCGGCCGGCGGCCAGTTCTCGCATCCGGTCGCGCCCGGCATCGCGCTCATCGCCGGCGCCAACGCCGAAGGCAAGCTCCACAGCGACAAGTTCGACCAGCAGTTCGACCAGGTGAGCGCGGTGATGTACGGCGGCGCCTCCTACCTGAAGGAAAGAAACCTTATCCGCGCGACGCTCTCGCTCTCATCGCTCTACGTCGACTACGATCGCTTCCGCAACGCCGCCACCTTCGGTGGCGAATGGCACCGCCAGCTCGACGAGTTCAACACCGCGTCGGTGTTCGCGCAGTACGCGCTGCTGGAATACCCCGTGAGCCCGGTGCGCGATTCGGATTTCTTCGGCCTGGGCGCGGGCTGGCGGCGCGCATTCCTCGGCCGTCTGCAGCCAGTTTTCCAGCTCCAGGGGATCTACGGCCAGGAAAGGAACGACGCCGAACCGGTGCGCGACGACCTCTCGCGCGACCTCTATACCCTGCGCGCCGGCCTGAGCCTCACGCCGGCCGTGCGCTGGGCGCTGTCGCTCGGCCTCGCCTACACGAAAAGCCGCTTCGACGAGGCCGACCCGCTTTTCCTCCAACGCCGGGACGACGATTACTACGGCGTCGATCTAGGCCTCTCCTACCGCCTGACGCGCCAGCTTTCGCTGCGTGCCGATTACCTGTACTCCGACAACCGCTCCAACATTCCGCTTTACGAGTACTCGCGCGACATCATCACCTTGCGCGCGCGCTACGAAATGTGAGGGACCCCGCATGCGTGCCGCTATCCTTCTTCTCCTCCTCGCCCCGACGCTGGCGCTCGCACAGGCCGGACGCGTTCTCCTCGCAGTCGGCGAGGTGACGCTGGTCCGAGGCGCCCAGCAGATCCGCGCCGCCACCGGCACCGCCGTGGAACCCGGCGATCTCATCCGCGTCGGTGCGCGCAGCAGCGTGCAGCTGCGCATGAGCGACCAATCCATCATCTCGCTGCGCTCCAATACCGAGTTCCGCATCGACGAGTACTCGTTCACCGGGCGCGGCGACGACAGCGACCGTAGCGTGTTCAGCCTGCTGAGAGGCGGCATGCGCACCGTCGGCGGCGCCATCGCCCGCCAGCCGAGCCCCGGCTTCGTGAAGACCGCCGCGCAGCCCCAGCAGCCGTCGGGACCGCAGCCCACGGCAGAAGAGCGCAAGCCGCGCGACGAAAGCGAGAGCAAGGTGAGCAGCGCGATCAGCGCTCCTCTGCGCGCCGTCGCCGGCGCCCTGACCCCGACGCGTCACGCGGTCAAGGTCCCGACCGCGACCATCGGCATCCGAGGCACCCACTACACCCTGGTCCACTGCAACAACGACTGCTTCGAGCGGCGCCGCACGAGCGTTGCCTCACTCCTCCTCGCGCAGAGCGACGCGGCGTCGAGCGGCCTCGGCAACGCGGCGCCAAACGGCACCTATGGCGGTATCAGCGACGGATTGGTCGGCGTCACCAACAGCCGCGACGACAAGGAATTCGGCGCACACCAGTTCTTCTACGTCCCGAGCGCCGACAGCCCCATCCAGGGCCTGATCGGCCCGCCGGGCTTCCTCTACGACAGGCTCGACGCGCAGGACCGCAACCGCGGTCAGCCCTCGAGCGAAACGACCGCCAACATGGGCAACTCGGGCCTCAACGCCGAAAGCCGGCCGAGCGACCCGCCGATTCCGCCCGCCCCGCCGCAGTTCGTCGTCACCGAGCAGCGCACCGAGGCCGGCGACCTCGCCGTCGTGCCGGGCGATCCGACAACCATCACGCGGCCGATTCCGAATACCGCCTTCCTGTCCGCATTCACAAACGCGAACGGCGGTCCCGACACCGTAGGTGCTTTCGTCGATTCCACTGCGCTCACCAACCAAGACATCGGCGATGGAATCGTGCTGGTCACCGCTTTCAATGTGCCCGCCGGTAGCACCGCAAATCCCGCCACGGGCGCCTATTCCGGGAGCGCGGCCAACGTCCAGAATCTCGGATTTCCCAACGCGCTGGGCGCACGCTGGGGCAGATGGTTCGACGGCAGCGCGACCGACGCCACCGGCACGACGGCGTTCTCGACGCCGGGCAATTTCTTCCATTACCTCGTCGGGCCGAACACGCCGCCGGAAGTTGTCGCTGCCAAAGTCGGGTTGGCCAATTTCGACCTGGTCAACGGCACCTTCGCCGCGACCAACAATGCCGGCGACGCTGGCGTTATCAGCGGCACCCGATTCACCGTGGACTTCACCTCACGTACCCTCGCCTTCCCGGCATCGACATTCGTCTTCTCCGGCCAGAGCGGCACGCAGACCTGGACTTTTTCGTCGCCGGGCTCATCGCCGATCAACATCCAGTCCGGACGGGGCGCCTGGGCCGCAAGCTCGGTGACCGGGACGTGCGCCGGCGGCAGCTGTACAACTTCTTCGACCGCCACGCTGTCGCGGACCGCGGTCTTCATGGGAACGGCCGGCGATCATCTCGGCATGTCCTTCAATGCACGCACCACCGGCGGAACTGGAGCGGGCAGCATGAACGGAACCGGCATCTTCAACTGCGTGTCGGGATCCTGCTAGTAAAATCGGGCATGCGCTTCAAAGGATCGCAGTCTTACGTATCGACGGATGACCTGACGCTCGCGGTCAACGCGGCGATCACGCTGCAGCGGCCGCTGCTCGTCAAGGGCGAGCCCGGCACCGGGAAGACGATGCTCGCGCTCGAGGTGGCAAGGTCGCTGGGCATGCCGATTCTCGAGTGGCACATCAAGTCGACCACCAAGGCGCAGCAAGGCCTGTACGAGTACGACGCGGTGAGCCGGCTGCGCGATTCGCAGCTCGGCGACGAGCGCGTGCACGACATCCACAATTACATCGTGAAGGGGATGCTGTGGCAGGCGTTCGCCTCGGAGCGGCCGGTGGTGCTGCTGATCGACGAGGTCGACAAGGCGGACATCGAGTTCCCGAACGACTTGCTGCGCGAGCTCGACCGGATGGAGTTTTATGTCTACGAGACGCGCGAGCTGATCAAGGCGAAGCAGCGGCCGATCGTTTTCATCACCTCCAACAACGAGAAGGAGCTACCCGACGCGTTCCTGCGTCGCTGCTTCTTCCACTACATCCGCTTCCCGGACAAGGAGACGATGGAGAAGATCGTCGCCGTCCACTTCCCGAACCTGAAGAAGTCGCTTTTGCGCGAGGCGATGGAGGTGTTCTTCGAAGTGCGCGAAGTGCCCGGCCTCAAGAAGAAGCCCTCGACCAGCGAGCTGCTCGACTGGCTGAAACTGCTCCTCGCCGAAGACATCCCCCCGGAGGCGCTGCGCTCGAAGGACCGCAAGACCATCATCCCGCCGCTGCACGGCGCTCTGCTAAAGAACGAGCAGGACGTTCACTTGTTCGAGCGCCTCGTGTTTATGACCCGGGCGAAGGGTTCCTGAGAAACACCGGCAGGTCTGTAGTCGGCGGCGCCACGCCCGCCTGATACATCATCGCCGCCACGTTGCCGCGGTGGTACGTCCCATGGTTGGCCACATGCAGCAGGATGTCCCGACGCGTCAGCGCTCCGGATCCGCCGGCCGATGAAGCGGAAATTCACCACCTCGGCCTGCTTCGCATCGGTCAGCGAGTCCGCATAGCCGCCGAACCAGGCGTCCATGGCGCGCTGCTGGTCGCCCAGGTCGGCCAACGGCGGACAGGCCTCCGGGTTACGCGTGGTGTAGCCGTGCGCTCGTCCTTCCAAGTGCGCGCGCCAGACGTCATCCATCGCATAGACGTGGTTCAGCGTGCGCAGCATGCTTCCGCCCATGCCTTGTAGCGCATCAGCGTTTGCAGGTGACCCATCAGCCGGCCACCACCCGGTTTGCGAGCACGCCGATCGCTTCATTGACGACCTCGACCAGGTCGCCGGGCTTGAGCGCGGGCTCGGTTGGGCCGTCGCAGCCGAACCAGATCACGTCGTTCGGATGCAGCGTGAGGTAGCGCGACATGCGCGAGATGAAGTGCGCGACGCCGAAGATCATGCCGGAGGTGTGGTAGCTGGAGACGGTGCGCCCGTTGACGCGCACCTCGATCACCTGGTTCATCGGATCGATGCCCGAGACGATCCTCGGCCCCATGGGCTTGAAGGTGTCGCTGTTCTTCGCGCGCCAGAGCGTGCGGTCGCCGCGCTGCCAGGTGCGCTCGCTGATGTCGTTGCCCAGGGTGTAGCCGCGCACGCAGCGCAGCGCTTCCTTTTCCGGCACGTTGCGCGTGACTTTGCCGATCACCGCGACCAGCTCGCCTTCGAAGTCGACCTGGCCGCTGGAGTCGTGCGGGATGACGATGTTCTCGCCCGAGCCGATGAGGGCGTTGTTGGAGCGGTAGCCGATGTCCGCCTGCTGCGGCACCTTGTGGCTCGTGCCGTGGGCCTGGTTCGCCCACTCGATGTGCGCCCGGTAATTGAGCCCCGCGGCGTAGAAATTCCCCGGGATGACCGGCGGTTTCACAGCGTGAAGCGCGTCGCCATCACCTGGCAGCGCTTGATGAGGCGGTGCTCGCCCGGGCCGTAGTCGGCGATCGCGTTGTGGATGGTGCCGAAGTTCTCCCACATCAGGAGGTCGCCCTCGGCCCACTCGTGGCGGTAGCGATACTCGGGCTTGAGCTGGTGCTCGAAGATGAAAGCGAGCGTCTCGTCGCTCTCCTTCTGCGACAGCTCGTTGATGCGCATCGAATAGCCGGGGTTGGCGTACAGAACCTTGCGTCCGGTTATCGGATGCGTAAGGAAGATCGGGTGCGAGACCGGCGGCTTGCTCTTCCGCTGCGCCTCGGTGAGTGGCGGGCGCTTGCTGCCCTTCTCGCGCCGCATCTTCTCCCAGAACTTGTTGAAGTCGTGCAGCACGGTCATGCCGTTAAGACGGGTCCTTAGCTCAGCTGGTAAACCCTCATAGGCGGCATGCATGCTGCTGAACTCCGTATCCCCGAGCACCTTGCCATTACGCCGCGGCACCTCGAGCGCGTAGAGCACGTTCGCGAACGCGATGGTCTTGCTGTAGGACATATCGGTGTGCCAGTCCTGCCCGGCGTCGGCGAGGCCGATCGGCTTTCCATCCTTCACGATATTGGAAAGGATCATGACCTCAGGGATGCCCGGCTCCTGGTATGCGCCGGAAGCGACGTTGATCTCGAGCTCGCCGAAGCGCGCGGCGAAGTCCGCCTGCTCGCGCGCCGTCAGGCGCTGGCGCGGGAAGCGCAGTACGCCATAGCGGCCGAGCGCCTGGATGATGGCTTCGACCTGCGGTTCTGGGAGCGGGCGGGAAAGATCGAGCCCCTCGAGCGCCGCGCCGAGGACCCTTCCGCTGGGAACGAGCTGCATGCGTCAGTCGATCTTGAGGCCGATGTCCTTCACGATCTTCGCGTAGCGCGCGGTATCGGCACGCACCAACGCGGCGAACTCCGCCGGCGAGCGCGAGACCGTGCCGTCCGCGCCGATGCCCTCGAGCTTGGAGCGCGTGTCGGGCGTCTGCATCGCTTTCACCGTCTCGGCATGCAGGCGGTTGACGATCGCGGCCGGCGTGCCGGCGGGCGCGAAGATGCCGTACCACGTGGTCACCTGGTAGCCCGCGAGACCCGCCTCCTCCCCCGTGGGCACATCAGGAAAGGATGGAACGCGCGCTGCGCTCGACACCGCGATCGCGCGCAGCTTGCCCGATTTCACGTGCGGCGCGGCGGCGGGCATGGTGTCGAAGGCGACGACATGCACGCCGCCGAGCAGATCCTGCATCGACTGGCCCGTGCCTTTGTAAGGCACGTGCACGAGCTTGACGCCGGCGAGGCTCTTGAAGATCTCGCCCGCGAGGTGCGGCATGCTGCCGTTGCCGGCCGAGGGAAACGTGAGCTCGGGCTTGCTCTTGAGGTATTGAATCAACTGCGGAAGGCTCTGGACCTGAACGGAGGGATGCACGGTCACCAGGTGCGGGACGGCCGCGGCGATGGCGACGGGTGCGAAGTCCTTGATTACATCGTACGGAAGATTCGAGAACAGGGCGGGCGCGATCGCGTTTACGGAGACGTGGCCCATCATGATGGTGTAGCCGTCCGGCGGCGACTTCGCGACCTGGCCGGCCGCCATGGTGCCGGTGGCGCCAGGCCGGTTCTCGATCACGATCGGCTGGCCGAGCAGCTCCGACATGCGCGGCGACAGGATGCGCGCAACGACGTCGGTGCCGCCGCCCGGCGGGAAGCCGACCACCATCCGAATCGGTTTGCCGGGATAGTCCTGCGCATGGACGACACCGCCGAGAAGCGCGAAGAGCAGCAGAGCTTTTCTCATCGAATGCACTAGCGGCGGATACCGGATCTCACACAGGTTCGGCTCTAAGCACCCTTCGCGGAGCTGCACAGCACGGAAGTCCTACTTTTTCGGCTCGGCAAGCTTCACCAATTCGGCAGCGAGCGTCAGCAGTGTGCTATCGGGTACGCTGGCGTCGCCGCGAAGCCACGATTCCAGCATGCCTTTTGACACATGCAATCGCGCGGCAAGCTCATCATGTCCAAGTAACTTCGCGGCCTGGTGCAGAACCTGTTGCTTCCTGAATCGGGCTTCTCGCACACAGCGATGTTACCGCCCCGCCAACCCCACTGTGTAGCGCTCGGCGTTCCGTGTTGCGGCATAAGGGGTGCGGCACCCTCGAAGGCATCCACATACAATGCAATTATGAAACGCTTCCTCCTGGCATTCCTGTTTTGCGCTGCCGCGCATGCGCAAACCTTCCCCGGCAAGCCGGTCAAGCTGGTGGTCGGCTTCTCGGCCGGCGGACCGACCGACGTGATCGCGCGCATCCTCGCCCAGGACATGTCCGCCGCCTTCGGCCAGCCGGTGGTGGTGGAGAACAAGGCGGGCGCCGCCTCCATGATCGCCACGCTGGAGGTGAAGCGCTCGGCTCCCGACGGGTACACGCTGTACATGACGACGCTAACGCACAGCGTGAACGCGATCCTGCACGCGGACAAGAAGCCGTACGACCCGATCGCGGATTTCACGCCGATCACGCTGGTGTGCCACCTGCCGCTCGTGATGGTGGCGAAAGGCGATTCGCCCTTCAATAGCGCCGCGGACGTCGTGAAAGCCGCCAAGGAAAAGCCCGGCGAGATCAGTTATGCCTCGTCGGGCAACGGCGGCTCGGCGCACCTTGCGGGTGCGCTGGTCGAAGCCCTTACGGGGACGAAGATGCTGCACGTGCCTTTCAAGGGCAACGCGCCTGCGCTCACCGAAGTGATGGCCGGACGGATCAGCTTCATGTTCTACCCGATGGTCGGCATCGCCGAGCAGGTGGCGCAGAAGCGCCTCAAGGTGCTCGCGGTGAGCACCGAGAAACGCCATCCCGATTACCCGAGCGTCGCCACCATGTCGGAGAGCGGATTCCCGGGATTCGAGGAGTACACCCAGGGCCTCGGCGTCGTCGGTCCGGCGGGCCTGCCCGCGCCGGTGGTCGGGCGCCTGAACGAAGCGATCCGCGCTTCGCTCGTCAAGCCGGAGACCAAGGAAAAGCTGAACAAGCTCGGCGCCATCACCGAAGGCGGCAGCACCCCGCCGAGTTCCGCAGCTGGCTCGGCAAGGATCTCGAGCGCTGGGCGCGCGTGATCAAGGCCGCGGGAGTGAAAGCAGACTGAAAGTCACGCTGACGTTCGACAACGGGCCCGAGCCCGGCGTCACCGGGCGGGTTCTGGATGTCCTGAAGAAAGAGAAGATCCTCGCGACCTTCTTCGTGCTCGGCGCGAAGCTCGCCGATCCCGCCCGCCGCCGCCTCGCGGCGCAGGCGCATGCCGCCGGTCACTGGATCGGCAATCACACCATGAGCCACGGCACCCCGCTTGGCAGGCTCAAGGACGCTTCGGCCGCGCGACGCGAGATCCTCGAAACCGAGAAGCTGCTTGGCGACCTCGCGCACGCCGATCGCCTTTTCCGCCCGTTCGGCGGCGAAGGAAAACTCGGACCTCACCTTTTGAACAGCGCCGCCGTCGACGTTCTTCGAGAGAACCGCATGACCTGTGTGCTGTGGAATGCGATCCCGCGCGACTGGGACGATCCCGGCGGGTGGGTCGAGAAAGCTCTGCGGCAATGCCAGGCGCAGCCCTCGACGCTACTCGTGCTGCACGACCTGCCGACGGGCGCGATGGACCATCTGCAGACGTTCATCGGCCAAGTGCGCGAGCAAGGCGGGGAATTCAGCCAGGACTTCCCGCCCGAATGCGTGTTGATCCGGCGCGGCGAAGCGACAACGCCGCTCGCGCCCTACGTTACAGCTTGATCCAGTCCTTCAGCGCCATTCCCGAAGCCAGCTTCGCCAGGCGGTCGTGTTCGCGCTTCGTCAGGCGCTGAGCCACCGCCAGCACCTCGGCCGCGCGGTCGAAGGGCACGAAGCACACGCCGACCTCATCGGCGATCACCAGGTCGCCGGGACGCACGGGAACGCCCGCGATGCTGACCGGTCGGTTGACCGCGACGGTGCGCACGCGCCACTTGCCGGTGGCCGGGCTCACGCTCGAGCTCCACACGGGATAGCCGATCTTGCGGCTATGGTCGATGTCGCGCACCGCGCCGTCGACGATCGCACCCGCCTCGCCCTGGCGCTTGCCGACCGAGGCGGAGACGCCGCCCATGCTCGAGACGTTCAGGATCCCCTGCACCACCAGCACGTCGCCCGGCTCGGCCAGGTTGTGGGCCTCGATCTCGGCGAGGCCCGAAGTCTTCGCTGAAAATGCTTCCACCCGCTCGTTCAGCACCGTGAGCGCCTGGCCGACGAGGCGCGCCCTCGCATCGGTCGGCCGCAGGATCGAACCGGGGACCACGCCGGCGATGCGACACTCATCCAGTGCATCCGAGGTCGTGCCGGTGAGGTCGCCGAGGGCGCGGAAGCCCTCGAGCACGGCGCGCTCGAGGCGCGGGATTTCGAGGCTGCCGAAAGCGGCCGGGTCCAGGCGGCCAAGCGGGGTTTTCGACATACAATCGCTCGCGCATTATGAGTGAGCCGAAGCCCTCGTATCACAACAATCCGAAAGAGCCGAAGCTGAGGCTTCCCGCCGGCGCGGCCGACTGCCACTTCCATGTGTTCGGCCCGAAAGCGAAGTTTCCGTTCGACCCGAAGGCGCCCTACACGCCCGCCGACGCGCCGAAGGACGTCCTCATCGACCGCCACATGTTTCTCGGCATCGAGCGCGGCGTGGTGGTGCAGTCCGCCGCGCACGGCTTCGACAACTCGGCGTCCGCGGACCTGCTCGCCGACAAGAAGGGCAGCTATGTCGGCGTCGCGCTGGTGCGCGCGAACGCCGACATGTCGGAGCTGAAGAAGCTGCACGAGCAAGGCTTCCGCGGCGCGCGCTTCAACTTCGTCCAGCATCTCGGCGGCGGCCCGGCGCTCGCCGACGTGATGAGGCTTTCGACCAAGCTCTCGGCGCTCGGCTGGCACCTGCAGCTGCACCTCGAGCCGTCGATGATCGTCAAGGTGGCGCCCGAGCTCAAGTTCTCGCCGGTCCCGGTGGTAATCGACCACATGGGGCGCATCGACGCCTCGAGCGGCCTGGACCATCCAGGCTTCAAGCACCTGCTCAAGCTGATGGAGGACAAGCGCATGTGGGTCAAGGTGAGCGGTCTCGAGCGCGCTTCGCGCCAGGGCGCGCCGTACGCCGATGCCGTGCCTTTCGCGCGCAAGCTGGTCGCGGAGTTCGGCGACCGCGTGGTCTGGGGCAGCGACTGGCCGCATCCCAACCTCGATTCAATTCCCGACGACGGCGCGCTCGTCGACCTGATCGGCGAATTCGCCGATGAGAAGCAGCGCCAGGCGCTGCTCGTGGACAACCCGCTCAAGCTCTACAAGTTCACCGTATGAAAAGGCTCCTGCTCCTCCTTCTCGCTCTCGCGCCCCTGCCCGCGCTCGGGCAGCAGCCGTATCCGAACAAGCCCGTGCGCCTGATCGTGGGCTTCCCGGCCGGCGGCCCGGCCGATATCTTCGGCCGCGCGCTCGCGCAAGGCATGGCCACCGAGCTCGGGCAACCGGTCGTGGTCGAGAACATCGCGGGCGTAGGCGGCGTGCTCGGCGTGGATCGCGCCGCGAAGGCGTTGCCCGACGGCTACACGCTCTGCATCAACAGCGCCTCGCCGCTCGTCATCGCGCCGTACTCGCTCTCCAAGATCCCGTACGACGTAAAGAAGGATTTCGCCTTCATCACGCTGGTGGTGCGCGTTCCCGAGGTGCTGGCGGTGCACCCGTCCATGCCGGTGAATACGGTTGCCGAGCTGATCGGCTATGCCAAGGCGAATCCCGGCAAGGTCAATTTCGGCTCGGCCGGCAGCGGCAGCATCACGCACCTCGCGGGCGAGCTGCTCAAGGCGGAGGCGAAGATCGACATCGTGCACGTGCCTTACAAAGGCGCGGCGCCGGCGGTGAACGACCTCCTCGGCGGCCAGGTCCAGATGGGAATCTTCGACGTGCCGGTGCTGCTGGGCCACATCCGTAGCGGCAAGCTGAAAGCGCTCGCCATCACGAGCGCCAAGCGCGCGCCGTCACTGCCCGAGGTCATGACAACCGCGGAGCTCAACTACCCGAACGTAAACTCCGACAACTGGTACGGCCTGGTGACCTCGGCGGCGACGCCGCCGGAGGTCCAGCGGCGCATTCACGCCGCTGCGGTGGCAGCGCTGAGATCCAAAGCGGTCGACGAGCAGTTCGCCAAGGTCGGAGGCATCGCCTCGCCCGGCACGCCGCAGGAGTACGCGGCGTTCATCGCCGCCGAGCAGGCAAAATGGTCGAAGATCGTGCAGGCGATCGGCTTCAAGGAGTAAGCAGCGCTTCGAGCCTGGCGCGCACGTCCTCGGGAATCGGCACCCCTTTGCGTTCGTTGGTGTCGAAGCACACCTCCACCGTCTTCTCGGTCGCGCAGTGCGTCATCGAGTCGGCTTCATACAGCCTCAGCTCGTAGCCGAAGCTCTTGGTGCCGATCTTGGTCACCGCGCCTCGCACCAACGCGAGCTGGCCCGCCACGATCTCGTGGTGGAAGTCGATGGTGAGCGTGACCACCACCGTGCCGAGGCCGCGGCGCTTCACGTCCGCGAGCGAGATGCCCGCCATCGCGAGCACGTGCCAGCCGGCGTCGTCGAAGAACGCGGCGTAGTTGCGCACGTTCATGTGGCCGTAGCCGTCGCAGTGCGCGGGAAGCACGACGGTGCGAGAGAGATCAACCCATTTCATGGACGGGAAAGATCCAGCGCAGCCCGCGCCAGCACTCGAACGCCGACCGGAATCGCAAGCTCGTTGCAATCGTAGTTGGCGCGGTGGATCGCGGTGTCGAGGCCGTCGATCTTGGAGCCGATGCGCAGGTGCGCCGCCGGCACCTCCTCGGCGAACCAGGCGAAGTCCTCGCTGCCCATCGACGGCTCGGGCAGCTCCAGCACATTGCTTTCACCGAGCGCCTTCCGCGCCGACTCCAGGAGCGGCTCGAGGATCGTCCGGTCGTTGCGCAAGGGCGGCGCCATGCGCTTCCAGTCGAACGTGTAGTCCACCCGCATGCCGGTCTTGATGCCCTCGAGCATGCGGCGAACTGCCGCCTCGATCTTCTCCGACAGGCCGGGCTCCATCGTGCGCACGATGCCTTTGAGCTCGGCGGCGCCGGCAATGATGTTGCGCGCCCGGCCCGCGTGGAACTCGCCGATCGTGACCACCGCGGGCGAGATCGGCTTTACCTCGCGGCTCACCACCGTCTGCAGCTGCGACACGAAGTGCGCGCCGGCGGCGAGCGCGTCGATCGCCAGGTGCGGATGCGCGCCGTGGCCGTCGCGTCCCTTAAGCGTGATGTCGAAGGCGTCCGCCGCCGACATCACCGCGCCGGCGTTGTACCCCACCTTGCCCGCCTGCACCGCGGGCCAGTTGTGGTAGCCGAGGATGAGGTCGAGCTTCGGATCCTCCAGCACGCCGTCCGCGATCATGGCGCGCGCGCCGCTCAGCGTCTCCTCGGCTGGCTGGAAGATGAACTTCACCGTGCCGCTGAGCGAGCTTTTCAGCTCTGCCAGCGTGGCGGCCACGCCGAGGGCGATCACCGTGTGCACGTCGTGCCCGCACGCGTGCATCTTGCCCTGCAGCTTCGACGCGAACGGCAGACCGGTCTGCTCGTGGATCGGCAGCGCGTCCATGTCGGCTCGGATGCCGACCGTCCGGCCGGGCTTCGCCCCTGTCAGCACCGCGACCACGCCGGTTTTCCCAATGCCGGTACGGCACTCGAGGTTCAGCTTGGACAGGAACTCGACGACGGCGGCGGCGGTGCGGTGCTCCTCGAACGCGAGCTCCGGGTGCTGGTGCAGTTGCTTGCGCAGCGCCACCAGCCCGGGAGTGAGGCGCGCGGCGATCTCGTCGATGCGGGGATTCAGATCCATGCCGGCCTAAGGATACCGGCCTTGACAGCGTGCGCCCGCGCGCCTACGCTTTTTCCACAATGCAGCAATGTTTTGCGAATAGCGCAAAACTACCCACAGCAGGGAGGAGACCGTGAAGAGGCTGCTGGTGGTGCTCGCCGCCTGCCTGTGCAACGCCGCGCAGGCGCAAACCTATCCCAACCGCCCGATCAAGTTCGTCGTTCCGTTCCCGCCCGGCGGCAACCTCGACTTCGTCGCCCGCAACCTGCAGCCGAAGATGCAGGAGGTACTCGGCCAGCCGGTGTTGATCGACAATAAGGGCGGCGCGGCCGGGATGATCGGCCTGGAGTACGCCTCGAAGCAGCCCGGCGACGGCTACACCATCGTGCTGGGCAACACTGGCACCATCGCCATCAACGTGTCGGTCTACGCCAAGATGCCGTACGACCCGGTGAAGGACTTCGTCCCCATCGGCATCACCACAACCAACGCGCTTTTGGCCACCATCGCCGGCAACGTGCCGGCGAGCAACCTGAAGGAATTCATCGTCTACGCCAAGGCGAACCCGGGCAAGCTCAACTTCGCGATCTCCGGCGCGGGCTCCGGCCCGCACTTCGGCGCGGAGATGTTCAAGCGCGCCGCCGGGCTCGACATCCCGATTGTCTTCTACAAGGGCAGCGGGCCGGCGGTCACCGACCTGCTCGGAGGGCAGGTCCAGGTCCTGATGGACGCGCCCTCGGTCACCATGGCCCACATCAAGGCGGGCAAGCTGAAGGCGCTCGCGGTCACCGGGAAGGCCCGGCTCGCGTCGCTGCCCGACGTCCCGACCTTCGAGCAGGCTGGCCTCTCCGGGGTGGATGCGAGCGGCTTTCAGGGCGTGCTCGCGCCCGCCGGGACCCCGCCGGAGGTGGTGGCGAAGCTTTCGGACGCGCTAAACAAGGCGCTCGCGCAGCCAGAGCTCAGGGAGCGTTTCGCCGCCGCCGGCCTCGACGTCGCATCCTCCACGCCCGCGGAATTCGCCGCCTTCATCAAGAGCGAGATCGCGAAGTGGGGCCGCGTGGCGAAGGAAGCCAACATCAAATTGGATTAACCCAGAGGAGGCAACATGAACTGCACCAGGCTATTTGCCACATTACTCGCCCTGGCGGGCATCGCAGCGGCAGCGCCGGCCGCGGCGCAGAAGGCGATCCGCATCGGCTACCCGGTGATCCTGTCCGGGCCCGGCGCGCTGATCGGCGAGCCCTCGCTCAAGGGCGCGCAGATGTTCGTCGAGGAGCAGAACGCGAAGGGCGGCGTGCTCGGCCGCAAGCTGGAGCTGGTGGTGCGCGACACCAAGGGCAACGCCGACGAGGCGGTGCGCATCGCGCGCGACCTGATCCTGCGCGAGAACGTCGACTTCCTGGTCGGCACCCTCACCTCGGCCGAAGGCCCCGCGGTCTCGCCGGTGGCGAAGGAGAACAAGATCGTATTCGTGGTCCCGGTGGTGAAGACCGACCAGCTGGTCACGCCCGCGAACCTGCATCCCTACGTCTTCCGTACCGCCTCCAACACCACCATCGAAGGCCGTTCTGCGGCCGAGATCATGGCCAAGTGGACGCACGTGAAGCGCGTGGCGACGATGAGCCAGGACTACGCGTTCGGGCAGGACGTGACGCGCGCCTTCGTCGCGCACCTGAAGAAGATCCGGCCCGACATCGAGATCATCGACCAACAGTGGCCGAAGCTGGGAGAGGCGGATTACACGCCGTTCATCAACGCGCAGATGGCCAAGAAGGCCGACGCGGTGTTCACCAGCCTGTGGGGCGGGCACTTCGTCACCTTCGTCAAGCAGGCGAAGCCGCTGCGCTACTTCGAGTCGGTGAAGAACAACGTGGTTGCCGCGGGCGAGGCCGGCGCGATCGAGACCGCCAAGGCCGCGGGTGACGACTACCCGGTCGGGGTCATCGCCAACTCGTACGACGCGTTCAACTGGGACGCCGGCCCACCGGCGCACCGCGAATACATCCAGCGCCTGCGCAAGTACATGAAGGAGGAGCACCCCTCTTCCTGGCCGATCACCGGCTACATGGGCATGCAGACGCTGACCGCGGCGATCCAGAAGGCCGGCAGCACCGACTCAGAGAAAGTCGCCAAAGCGATGCTCAACCTCAGCGTCGACACGCCGATCGGCAAGCAGGTCATCCGCAGCAAGGACCAACAGGCGAACCGGGCGCAGTTCTGGGGCAAGATGACCAAGGACCCCAAGTATCCTTTCGCGGTGATGAGCCCGCCGACCTACGTCGACCCGACGCCGTTCATGGACTGATGCCAGGCGGACGACCGAAGACCAAAGCCCGGCCCGATGCGGTCAAAAGCGTCTCCAAGGTGCTCGACATCATCGAGCACCTGGCGGCCGCGCGCGGACCGGTCAGCGTCTCGGACATCGCGCGCGCCACCGGCTTCAACGTCAGCACGGCATTCCGCCTGGTGCAGACGCTGGTGGCGCGCGGCTACGTCGAGCAGCAGGCAGGGCACCGCAGCTACGTCCTCGGGCCGCGCGTCTACCAGCTCGCCAGCGCCTACCTCAAGGGCAGCGACCTGGCGGCGCTAGCGCGCCCGCACCTGGAAGCGTTGCGCGACGTGGTCGGCGAGACTGTGTACCTCGTGATCCTGGCCAACGGCGAGATCGTGCAGCTCTGCAAGGCCGACGGCCACCACGTGGTCAGCGCCTCGATCCGCACCGCGCAGCGCGAGCCGGCGTATTGCACCGCCACCGGCAAGGTGTTGCTCTCCGGCCTCGAGCCCGAAGCCTTCCGCAGGTACCTCGCGAGCACCAAGCTGCACGCCTTTACGTCGCAGACCATCACCAACCGGGCGAAGCTCGAGCGCGAGATCGCGGCGGTGCGCGAGGAAGGCTGCGCGGTCGACGTCGAGGAATACGCAGAAAACCTGTGCTGCGTGAGCGTGCCGGTACGCGAGCCGAACGGCAGCGCGATCGCCGCCGCGGTGAGCATCGCCATGCCCAAGATCCGCTTCAAGCGCAGCCTGGTGCCCCAGTGGCGCCGGCAGCTCGAAGAGAAAGCCGCCCTCATCTCGCCGCAGCTCGGCCTGGTCGGCGCCTAGCGCCGTGCTCGAGCCGTCCTTCCTCGTCGGCCAGGCGCTGAGCGGTCTGACCGCGGCGATGTTCCTGTTCATCGTCGCCTCCGGCCTGTCGCTGGTGTTCGGCGTGTTGCGGGTGCTGAACTTCGCGCACGGCTCGTTCTACATGCTTGGCGCGTATCTCTCCTGGCAGATGACGCAGTGGATCGGCGCCGCGAGCGGAAGCTTTTGGCTGGCGGCGCTTGCCGCGGCAGCCGGCGTGGCGCTGCTCGGCGGCGTGATCGAGCGGCTGCTGTTGCGCTACCTCTACGGCAAGGAGGACCTATACCAGTTGCTGCTGACCTATGCGCTGGTGCTGCTCCTCGGCGACGCCGCCAAGCTGCTGTGGGGCACGCAGCAGAAGGCGATGCCGCGGCCGGCGGGCCTAACCGGCAGCTTCGAGATCGCCGGCGCGGTGGTGCCGCACTACAACTTCTTCATCATCGTGCTCGGCCCGCTGCTCGCCGCGGGTTGCTGGCTGCTCCTCAGCCGCACCGGCATCGGGCGCATGATCCGCGCCGCCGCCTACGACCGCGAGATGCTCGCGGCGCTCGGCGCGAACGTCGGCCGCCTCTACACGCTGATGTTCATGGCGGGGGCGTTCCTCGCCGGCCTGGGCGGCGCCCTGGTGACGCCGGTGCGCAGCATCGTGCCCGGCATGGACGTCGACATCATCGTCGAGGCGTTCATCGTGGTGGTGATCGGCGGCCTGGGCTCGTTCTGGGGTACGTTCCTCGGCGCGCTGATCTTCGGTCAGGTGCTCGCCTTCGGCATCCTGATCCTGCCCGGATTCTCCATCTTCGCGGTGTTCGCGCTGATGGCGGTGGTGCTGATCGTGCGTCCGGCGGGGCTGCTGGGACGGCCGCTGTCGTGAAAAGAATTCCCTGGGCCGCCCTGGTCTGGCTCGCGCTGGTGTGCGTGCCCTTCCTCGGCTCGCGCTTTTACACCTTCCTCGCCACCGAGATCGTGATCCTGGCGCTGTTCGCGCTCAGCCTGAACCTGCTGCTCGGCTACGCCGGCCTGGTGTCGTTCGGCCACGCGGCGTACTTCGGCATCGGGGCGTACACCTGCGCCATCCTGATGAAAACGCACGGCGTGCCGTTTCCGCTCGCGTTCCTCACGGCCGGCGCGGCCGGCGCGGCCTTCGCGCTGCTGTTCGGCTTCTTCTGCGTGCGCTCGACGAAGATCTATTTCGCCATGCTCACGCTCGCCTTCGCGCAGATCGTGTGGGCAGTGTGCTTCAAGTGGAACGCGGTGACCGGCGGCGAGCAGGGCTTCAACAACGTGCCCTACCCCGACCTCGGCTGGATGGCGGCGCTGCCATTGCTCGGCGGCCTGCGCACCGCCGACCACTACTTCCTGGTGGTGATGGGGCTCGCCGGCCTCTGCTTCCTCGCGCTGCGCCGCATCGCACAATCGCCGTTTGGCCGGATGCTCACCGCGATCCGCGAGAACCCCGAGCGCGCGGAGTTCGTCGGCCTGAACGTGCGCCTCTATCAAATGGCGGCATTCACTCTCGCCGGAGCGTTCGCGGGCTTCGCCGGCGCTCTGTTCGGCATCTTCAACCGCGGCGTGTTTCCGGACTTCGCGCACTGGGCGAAATCGGCGGAAGTGCTGATCATGGTGATCCTCGGCGGCATGGGCAGCTTCTGGGGCCCGGCGGTCGGCGCCGCGGCGCTCGCGCTCCTTAGTCACCAGATCAACGCGGTCACGCAGTACTGGCCCTTGGTGCTGGGCGCGGTCCTGCTGCTCCTGCTGTTCGTTTTCCCGGGCGGGATCATGGGACTGCGTGGCAAGCGCCGTGCTTGAGGCGTGCGACCTGCGCCGCACCTTCGGCGGGGTGACTGCGATCGACGGTGTCAGCCTCGCGGTCGCGCCGCGCGAGATCGTCGCAATCATCGGGCCGAACGGCGCCGGCAAGTCCACGCTGTTCAACCTGCTCACTGGCCACTTGCGGCCGGACGCCGGCAGCGTGCGGCTCGGCGGCCGCGAGGTCACGGGCCTTGCGCCGCACCGCCTGTGCGCGCTCGGCGTCGGGCGCTCGTTCCAGCGCACCAACATCTTCCCCAAGCTCTCGGTGCTCGAGAACGTGCAGGCCGCGATCATCGCCCACCGCGGCCGCGGCCGCGACCTGTGGTCGCGCGCCGAAGGCCTGTTCCGCGACGAGGCGGAGACCCTGCTGCGCGATGTCAACCTGCTGGACAAGGCTGCGCTCGCCGGCGGCGCGCTGTCGCACGGCAACCAGAAGCAGCTCGAGCTCGGCATTGCGCTCGCCGGCCGGCCGGAGCTGCTGCTGCTCGACGAGCCGACCGCCGGCATGTCGGCGGCCGAGACGCACGACTCGATGGCGCTGCTGCGGCGCATCGCGGCCGAGCGGGCCCTGACGCTGCTCTTCACCGAGCACGACATGGGCGTGGTGTTCTCGACTGCGCAACGCATCGCGGTGCTGCACCAGGGACGACTGATCGCGGCGGGCACGCCGGAAGAAATCCGTGCGCACCCCGAGGTGCGGCGCGTCTATCTCGGCCAGAAGAAGTGATTCTGACTCTAGAAAACGTCCACACCTACTACGGCCTTTCGCAGGCGCTGTTCGGCATCTCGCTGGAAGTCGAGGCCGGGCAGTGCGTGTGCCTGCTCGGGCGCAACGGCGTCGGCAAGAGCACCACGATGCGCTCGATCATGGGGCTCACGCCGCCGGCGAGCGGGCGGGTGCTATGGAAAGGCACGCCGATCGCCGGCTGGCGCCCGGACCGCGTGGCCCGCGCGGGCATCGGCTTCGTGCCCGAGGACCGGCGCGTGTTCGGCGAGCTCACCGTGCTCGAGAACCTCGACGTCGCGCGCCGTGCCGCCGGCCGTCGCCCGGGGCGTTGGACGGTGGACGGGGTGTGCACCCTCTTCCCCAACCTGGTCGAGCTGCGCGATCGCCGCGCCGGACTGCTGTCGGGCGGCGAGCAGCAGATGCTGACCATCGCGCGCACCCTCATGGGCAACCCCGAGCTGCTGCTGCTCGACGAGCCTTCCGAAGGCCTGGCGCCGCTGGTGGTCGAGAGCCTGCTTGAGCAGGTGCGCCGCCTCAAACAGCAAGGGCTGACCATCCTCCTCGCCGAGCAGGGCGTGGAATTTTCGCTTTCGCTTGCCGACCGCGTCTACGTGCTGGAAAAGGGCGCGGTCGTCCATCAAGGGCCGGCCGCGGCGCTGCGCGAGGACGCGGCGCTGCGCGACCGGCTGCTTACGCTGTGATCACCGGGAGAAGACCATGCCATTCGTCACCATCCGCATCCTCGAAGGCCATCCGCAGGCGCGTAAGGACGAGATGTCGCGCCGCGTCACCGAGGCGATCGCCGAGCTCGCCAAGCTGCCGAAGGAGGCCGTCTGGGTCGTGTTCGAGGACGTCAAGGCCGAGGACTGGTACGTCGGCGCCGCCACTGTCGCCTCGCTGAAGAAAGCCGGCAAGCTGTGAACTTCGCCACTACCGAGCTCGAGAAGCTGGCCGACGGGTTCCTGTTCACGGAAGGTCCGCTGTGGGATCGGCGCGCGCAGCGGCTGCTGTTCAGCGACATCCCCGGCAACCGCATCGTTCAATGGAGCCGCGCCGCGGGCGCGCGCGACTTCCGCGCGCCGAGCAACATGGCGAACGGCCTCGCGTGGGATCGCGCGGGGCGCCTGCTCTGCTGCGAGCACGCCACGAGCAGCCTGACGCGCACCGAGCCCGACGGGCGCATCACGGTGCTCGCTCGCGCCTACAAGGGCAAGGAGCTGAACAGTCCGAACGATGTCGTCGTAAAGGGCGACGGCGCAATCTACTTCACCGACCCGACCTACGGCCGCAACGAGTACTACGGCGTGCCGCGCACGCCGCAGCTCGGCTTTCGCGGCGTCTACCGCCTCGCGCCCGGCGGCGAGCTCACGCTGCTTGCCGACGACTTCGCCCAGCCGAATGGCCTTTGCTTTTCAGCCGACGAGAAGCGCCTGTTCGTGAACGACACCGAGCGCGGCCACATCCGCGCGTTCGACGTCCTCGCCGACGGCACGCTCGGCAAGGGAAAGCTGTGGGCGGAGCTTTCCGGCGACGGCCCGGGCGCGCCCGACGGGATGAAGCTCGACAGCGCGGGGAACCTCTACTGCTGCGGACCGGGCGGGATTCATGTGCTCGGCGCCGCAGGGCGCGGGACCGGCTTGATCCGCGTTCCGGGCGGCGCGGCGAACTTCGCGTGGGGCGAGGACGACCTGAAGAGCCTGTTCATCACCGCCGGCGCGGTGCTCTACCGGCTGCGCGTGGAAATTCCCGGCCGAGGCTGAGCGCCTACGCGTTCAGCTCGAGCCACTCGGCCTCGACCTGCTCGATCTCGCGCGCCACGTAAGCCTGGTCTTGGAGGAGCGCCTTCACTTTCTCCGCGTCCTGGTAGACCGCTGGGTCGCTGAGTTGCTGCTCGATCGATGCTTTCTGCGCGTTCAACCGGCTCATGAGCTCCTCGAGCCGCTTGACGCGCACCTCGATCGGTTTTCGGTTGACCGGCTTGGGTTTCGCGACAACGGGCTTTTTTTCCTTCTCCCTCTTCGGCGCCGGATCCCGTTTCAATAGCCAGTCGCGGTAGTCGTCGAGGTCGCCGTCGAACTCGCGCAGCGTGCCGTCGGCGACGATGAGGAGCTTCTCGGCGGTCGCGCGCAGCAGGTGGCGGTCGTGCGACACGAGCACCAGCGTGCCCTCGAATTGCGCGAGCGCCACGGTCAGCGCCTCGCGCGTCTCGAGGTCGAGGTGGTTGGTCGGCTCGTCGAGCAGCAGCAGGTTCGGGCGCTGCCACACGATGAGCGCGAGCGAGAGGCGCGCCTTCTCGCCGCCGGAGAAGTTGCCCACCGGGTCGAGCGCCATGTCGCCGGGGAAATTGAAGCTCCCGAGGTAATTGCGCAGATCCTGTTCCCTCGCCTGCGGCGCAAGCCGCCGCAGGTGCCAGAGCGGCGATTCGTCGTCGCGGAGCATCTCGAGCTGGTGCTGCGCGAAGTAGCCGATCTCGAGGCCCTTGTTGAAGGTGGCGGTCCCCGCCAGCGCGGGGATGACCCCGGCGATCGTCTTCACCAGCGTCGACTTGCCGGCGCCGTTCACGCCAAGCAGGCCGATGCGCTCGCCCGCGCGCAGGGAAAGTTTCACATCCTGCAGCACCACCTTTTCGCCGTATCCGGCCCGGACGTCATCCAGAACGAGCAATGGATCGGGCGAGCGCTCGGGGTCGAGGAACTCGAAGGAGAACGGCGCGGCCACGTGCAGCGGCGCGAGGTCCTCCATCTTCGCCAGCATCTTCATGCGGCTCTGCGCCTGGCGCGCCTTGGTCGCCTTGGCGCGGAAGCGGTCGATGAACGACTGCAGGTGGGCCCGCTCCCGCACCTGCTTTTCCATGAGGTGCTGGGTCAGCACGACGGCCTGCGCGCGCTGCTGCTCGAAGCTCGAGTAGTCGCCGCTGTAGCGCCTGAGCTTGCGCTGGTCGATGTGCACGATGCTCTTCACCACGCCGTCGAGGAAGTCGCGGTCGTGCGAGATCACCATCAGCGTCCCGGCATAGCGCCGCAGCCAGTCCTCGAGCCAGATGATGGCGTCGAGGTCGAGGTGGTTGGTCGGCTCGTCGAGCAGCAGCACCTCCGAGGGCGTCATCAGCGCCTGCGCGAGGTTGAGCCGCATGCGCCAGCCCCCGGAGAAGCTCGATACCGGGTTCTCGAGCTCGCCGAGCTTGAAGCCCAGCCCGAGGAGCAAGGCTTCGGCGCGCGGCCGCGCGGTGTAGGCGTCGGCATCGCCGAGCGCGGCGTGCAGCTCACCGATGCGGTTCCCGTCGTGCGTGTGCTCGAGCTCCGCTTGCAGCGCTCGCAGCCCGATATCGCCGTCGATCGCGTATTCGACCGCGGGACGCTCGAGCGCCGGCGTCTCCTGCGCGACATGCGCGATGCGCCAGTGCTTCGGCAGGTCGACGTCGCCCTTGTCGGCGTGCAGCTCGTCGCGCAGCAGCGCGAACAGGCTCGACTTGCCCGAGCCGTTGGCGCCGATCAGGCCGACATGCTCGCCGGGATTGAGCGCGAGGTCGGCCTGCTCGAGGAGCAGCTTGGCGCCGCGCCGCAGCGCGACCTGCGAGAGGCGGATCACCTAGCCCGGGAGCCGGAGCGCCGCGCCGTCGATCGACAACCCCGCGAAGCGCGAACGCGCGCTGTCGAGCGCTGACTGGAGCGCGCGTTTCTGCGCGGCGAACGTCGCCATCCCGAAACCCGCGCCGGCCGCCGCGTCGATGGCTTCCGCCACGTCGCGCGCATATTGGCTGTATCCGGGCACCATCAGCCCGCTGCCGTAGAAGCGCTCGAGCATTTCCTGGGCGCGCCGCGCGATGGCGCGCGCATCCAGGTCCGACTTCCTTTGATCGAGGTAGAGCCAGCCGAACTGCGCGTGCCGCTTCTTGTCGCGCAGCATGAGCTCGAGCGCCTGCGCCATCACCGGCTCGGTGGTTGCCGTGCGCGCGGACTCCAGCAGCGCTGCTTCAAGGTGCTCGCGCAGTGCCACGTAGGCACCGATGTACGCGTCCAATCCGAGCTCCGCGTCGAGCACCTCGCGGTGCAGGGTCTGGTTGAAGCGCTCGGCGTAGCCGGGATCCCCGGGCTGGGCGACGAATCCCCCGAGGCGCTCGGCGAAGCCGTGGCTCGCGTCGAGGTGCCAAGCCTCGTCAGCGCCGCGCAGCGACAGGAAGTACTTCGGGTCGCTCTCGCGCTGGCGCTCCAGGCAGAACCGCACGAGGAGCGAAGGCGTCTCCGACAGCCGGCCGAACAGCAGCCAGGCGCGGTGGCTCCAGGCGAGGCGCGCCGCTTCGCGCGCGCGCGGTTCGAGGCGCGCGGCGTCGAAACGCGCCCAGTCGATCGAGCGCGAGGGGTCCCAGCGCTCAGCCTTCGCGCGGTTGTAGAGATCCCAGATGCTCTCGACCGACGGCTCGAGGTGCAGCGGGAACCGGTACTCCTGAAGGATGCGTGCGCTCAGAAGGTTCCGAGCTTGGGGTGCGTGAACATCGGGATGTCGATGCCGAGGCCCGCGAAGCGCGCGCGCACGCGCTGCACGCAGGCGATAAACACCGGCTTCTCTTCCTCCTCGCGCTGCGCGCCCAGCCCCGCCTCGTAGGTCAGGCGGTCGATGCGTCCTTCCTCCTCGGTCATCGGCGACTCGGGCGCGAGCCACGGCACGCGGTAGCCGGCGAGCTCGACGTTGATCGTGGTATCGATGAACGCCTGGCGCATGCGCGCGACCTCTTCCGGGACCATGTGCGGCAGGCGGTGCTCGATGAAGTGCCAGCCGAACGCGCAGTGGCGCACCTCGTCGCGCAGGATCAGGCGCAGCGCGCGGTTCGCCACCGGATGGGTGGCCTTGTCGATCATCAGCTTGAACCAATCGAAGGCGTATTCCTCCAAGCCGCATACCAGCGCGGCGATGATCTGCTCGACGCTGGTTTGTGGATCGAGCGCCATCTTGCGCACGCCGTGGCTGCCGATCGCCTTGGTGAGATCGGCATGCACCGGCGCCGGGATATAGCCGCCGAGGCGCTCGGCCATCCGGTAGCAGGTCTCGGCGTGGCGCGCCTCCTCCTGTGTGCGCAGCGCGAAGAACAGCGCCATCTCCACCGGCAGGCGGTCCTGCGTGAACCGCACGCTGAGCGTCGGGCTCTCGGAGATCGCGCCATACTCGCCCCAGCCGCGCCGGCTCCACCAGTTGCGCGCCGCCTCGCGGCTCTCGTCGTCGATCGCGTCGGGGTCGATCGCGTCCCAGTCGATGTCGCGCTGCGGGTCCCACTGGTTGCGGGTTGCGGCGAGGTAGAGCTCGCGGATCTTCGGGATCGCGGTGTCCATGGCGAGTGGAAAGCGGCGCTCGTTGCGGTCGAGCAGTGGGGCGGTGGCGGTCATTGCGCTCATGGATTGCGCGTATTCACACTATCGATGGCGAACACTCATGGTACCGCGTCCCGTTGACAAAGGCGGTCGCGCTCACCAAGATGGATCGGACATGAAGAGCACGGATCCGGTCGTCGGCCCGCAGGCGGAGCAGACCTTCTTCTCCGACCCGACCATCGACCGCCTGGTCGGTATGGTGTTCGCCCTGAGCGCGGAGCTGCACGTGCTGCGCGACCGCCTGGCCCTGCTCGAGGATGCGCTCGAAAAGCGCGGCGTGGTCGACGTTTCCCAGATCGACAAAGCGATCCCGGAAGGCGCGCTCGAAGCGCGCATCGCGAAGGAGCGCACCGCGCTGGTGCAGCATGTGCTCGAAGGTCTGCACGGCCGGCTCGCTTCCAAGTCCTGATGGCGCTGCTCACCCTCTTCCGCAGCCGCGAGGCGAACGCGTTCCACGAGTTCATCATGGAGGCGCGCACCTGGTGGGCGGTGCAGCTCTTCCCGCGCCTGCGCGAAGAATACGACGTGCGCAAGGAGCTCGCCGCACGCGAAGGCCGGCAGGTGCGCACGCCGGAAGACGTGGCGATGCTCTTCTCGCGCAGCACCCTTTACGCGTACTTCTGCTGGCTCGAGCGCCACGTGCAGAAGTCGAAGTACTCGTCGTCGCGCTGGGGCCTGGTGGCGCAGATTGCGCGCGAGCCCGAGACCGCCGCCGCGCGCCTGCAGGCCGGCGGGCAGCTCGAGCTCGATCCGAAGCTGCGCATCCCCGAGTACTACGCCGCGCACGACATCCACCAGCATCCGGGCAACCTGCACGGCGACGCCAACGCCGGGCTGGTCTACGAGGCGAGCGCGCTCTCCATCCATCCGCGCACCAAGCGCAACGAGCTGCACGAGAAATTCGTGGACCTGGTGCGCCGCGAGGGCGAGTTCGAGCGAGTGCTCGACATGGGATGCGGCTTCGGCAAGAGCACGGTGCCGCTCGCGCTCGCCTTCCCGCGCGCCAAGGTCGTCGGCGTCGATGTCTCGGAGCCCTGCCTCAAGCTTGCCGCCGCGGACGCCAGGAACCTGTCCAACATCAGCTTCCGCCAGGCCGATGCGCGCCGCACCGGGCTCGACGCGGCGAAGTTCGACTTGGTCACTTCCACCATGCTGCTGCACGAGCTGCCGGCGGAGTCAGTCGACGCCACGCTCGCCGAGACGCGGCGCCTGCTCGCGCCCGGCGGCGTGTCGATCCACCTCGATTTTCGCACCGAGGACCCGTTTTGGCAGTTCATCATGTACGGCCACGGCGTGCGCAACAACGAGCCGTTCCTCGAGCCGCTGATCCGCATGGACCTCGCCGCCGCCTACCGCAAGGCGGGATTCGACGACGTGCGCATCGAGCCCTTCGCCGAGCGCGAGGGCGCGACCGATCCGTCCAACTCTTTCTGGCGCTTT
>DASRIR010000293.1:0-21500 GCA_035649875.1 Burkholderiales bacterium
ATTCGGGGTCAGAGCCCGATTTCTTCGCGTAGAATTCTGGCTCCTCCGGAGAGATGCCCGAGTGGCCGAAGGGGGCGCCCTGCTAAGGCGTTATACGGGCTTAAACCCGTATCGAGGGTTCGAATCCCTCTCTCTCCGCCAGACAGTCTGCTGCGAACCGGCTCACTCTCCGATGTGCGGAGAATGAGCCGATATCGAAGCCCTTATCTGCACCCGGACTGCGCTGCGACCCAGGCAGCGAGCACGTCGAGCGCGCGATCCGCGGCACGCGCCATCGCCGTTGCACCCGATGAAGCCTCGCTCCCTGCAGTGGGCTCGATCACTGTCACGCCGCGCGAGGCGATGCGCGACGGGCCTGTCGCGAGCGCAACGCGCATTTCAATGCGCGCTTCGCTGGATTCCTTGGAAGAGAAAACCTGCGTGAACTCCTGAACCTCGATTTCCAGCGTGCACTTGCCGGGGCCTTCACCGGTCGATCGCAGGAGTTGCTTCCGCAGCAGCTCGGCCGGCGGGGCTGCCCAGAAGCTGTGCGCATAGTCGGCGAGCTCGGACGGATTTCTCCACGCCAGCCGGTAGTACATCTGCACGCCGTCGAACGGGGCAACCGCGCGCGACGCGACGCGCAACGCGGGGAATTTCGCGGCTGGCGGCGTAACGCCGAGATCGAACGTGCGCGGCATCGCGTCCGCCGCATTGCCGCCGCAGCCGGCGAGCAGCGCGAGAACCGCGAGCGCCGCCGCGCCTCTCCTCATTGGAACCCGGGCTCGCCGGGCCCCGGGCGTCCTGACTTTCTTCCCCAAAGCACGGTGTCCGGATTTCGCGACAGGTCGCCAGCGAGATTGCCGATCTTGCGCGCGCTCCGATCTGCCGATTCGGCGAACGCGCCGACCTGCGGCAGCGTATCGCCCTTGATCTCTGCCGAAAGCTGGCCGATTTCACCGACGAGCTCGCGCGCCTGCGTCGCAAGCTTTCCGACTTCGGCGGCGAGCGTGCGCAGATCGGCAACCAGCCGCTCGGCATCGCTTGCGATCTGCGGCAGCGTCTTCGCCGTTTCGTTCACCTTCTCGAGCGAGTCGCGCGCGAGGCGCAGGTTCTCCGGCTCGAGCCAGGCGTCCGCTCGCGCGATGGTGCTCGGGAGCTTCGCGCTCGCGCTTTCGAGGTTCGCCGCGCTCTTTTGCAGCGACGCGAGCATTAGGCTGATGTTGTTGCGGTTCTCCGGAGTCAACACTGCGTTGACCGCCGCGATCAGTTCGCGCGCATCCTTTACGGTGCCTTCGGCGCTGTCGGTCATCGTGTCGAGGAATGAAGGCCTGAGGGGAAGCTGCGCGAGCCCGCTTGCCCCCTCCGGCGGCGGAGCGGTCTCCTGGCTGTCGTCAAGCAGGTGCACATAGGCGATCCCGGTGATGCCTTCCATGCCGAGCTGCGCGTACGTTCCGCGCGTCACCGGGATGTCGCTGTTCACCTCGATATCGATCAGGATCTTGTGGCGATCGGTTGGGTCGAGCTTGATCGAAGTGACGCGACCGACGCTCATGCCGCGATAACGCACCTGCGCCTGCGCATTGAGCCCGCTGACCGGCGTCGTCGCGATCACGCGATACGCCTTGCGATCCTCCGGCTTCTGCGCCAGCCAGTTCGCCCAGGCGACGATCGCCGCGACGAGCGCGACGACGAAGAGCCCGGTGATGAATGCGTATGCGCGGCTTTCCATTGGTGTTATGCGGCGGCCTCGCCTTGCGCGAGCGCGCGGCCGCGTTCTCCTCCGAAGAAGCTCTGCACGAACGGGTGCGGCAGTTTCCGCACTTCCTCCTGCGTGCCGCAGGCAATTATATGCCGGTCGCCGAGCACGGCGACGCGGTCGGTGAGCGCATAGAGCGTGTCGCGGTCGTGCGTCACCATGAACACCGCGAAGCGGTGGTCGGCGCGCAACCGTTTGATCAGCTGCACGAAGCGCTCGGAGCGGTCCGGATCGAGCCCCGCGGTCGGCTCATCGAGGATCAGCAAGTCGGGCGCGAGGGCAAGCGCGCGCGCGAGCGCGACGCGTTTCACCATTCCGCCCGAAAGGTTCGCCGGCAGCAGCGTCCCCTGGTGCGGCGCGAGCTCCACTTCCGCGAGCTTCGCATGCACGATCGCGCGGATCTTCTTCTCCGAAACGCCGCCGCGCTCGCGCAGCGGAAAGGCGACGTTGTCGAACACGGTCAGCGCGGAAAAAAGCGCCCCGTTCTGGAACAGCGTCCCCATGCGGCGCCGCGCGTCGCGCACCTTCTTGAGGCTCGGGTCGTACCACGATACGCTGAATACGCGCACCGAGCCGGCGACCGGGTGCTTCAATCCCAGGATCACCCGCAGCAGCTGCGTCTTGCCGCTGCCCGACCCGCCGATGAGCGTGATCACCTCGTCGCGCCGCACCTTGAGGTTCAGGTTCTGGTGCAGGACCTGGCCCCGGCCGACCGCGTTGACGAGGCCTTCGACCTCGATTGCGTATTCGGTGGGGTCAGCCGACATTGCGCAAGACGATCGCGAAAATCGCGTCCAGGATGATGACGCAGGTGATCGACGCAACGACCGAGCGGGTGACGCCGGCGGCGAGGCTGTCCGTATTCGGCAGCACCTTGAGCCCGTAATGGCATGCGACGAACGCGACCGCGAAGCCGAACGCGCCCGACTTGCCGATGCCGATCCAGAAATTGACCGGCTCGACCGCGCGCGGCAGCGCTTCGAGGAACGCCTGCGGCGGAATGCCGAGCGTGAAGCGCGAGACGAGCAGCGCGCCGGCGAGCGCCGCAAGGTCGGTGCAGAACGCAACGAGCGGCAGCGCGATCGCGAGCGCGATCACCTTCGGCAGCACGAGCCGCGTGATGATCGAGACGCCCATCACCTGCAGCGCCTCGATCTCCTCGGTCACGCGCATCACACCGAGCTGCGCGGTCATCGCCGAGCCCGAGCGCCCCGCGGCGATGATCGACGCGAGCATCGGTCCGAGCTCGCGCACTACGCCGACGCCGACGATGTTGATGACGAGCAGATCGGCGCCGTAGCGCTTGAGCTGCAGCGCGGAAAGGTACGTGAGCACGATTCCGACCAGGAATCCGACCAGCATCGTCACCGGCAGCGCAGCGACGCCCGCACGATAGACGCTCGCCGACAGTTCGCGCAACGGCGTATCGCGCGGCCGCCGCGCGAGCGCGCCCGCCTCGAGCACGACGCGCCCCAGCAGCGCGGTCGCATCGCGCAGATGCGCTCCGAAGTGCAGCGCCGCTTCGCCGATCGCCACGACCGGCGCATACGGATCGATCGGATGCTCCATCGCGATCCGCTCGCGCGAGCCTTGGGCCACGCGATCCAAGATTTCGCGCTGCTGGACGGAGGCTTCCAACTGGCCGACGCCGCGCAGCGCGCGCGCGAGCCACAGCGCGCCGATGTCATCGAGATCGGCAATCGGGGTCAGGTCCCAGGCGACGCGGCTCGGCGGGATGCGTCGCAGGTCATCGAGCGTACGCAGGATCTCTTCGCGCCGGGTCTTCAGGCCCGCGAAGGTCCACTCGCCCGACGCGCGAATGCGCGTCGGCACCGGATCGTTCTCGACGGTCTCGACTGCGAGCTCGGCGTCGCGCGCGATCATGGCGCGCGAGCATACTGCGCGCCGCATGGACTCCGCCCGCAGTGCGGTGGAGGCGGCGGGAATCGACTACGGTTATCGCAACCGGTATCAGGGCCGCTTTGAAGGGCCTTGCCACAAATCTTTCTCTCGCATTCGCGGCAAATCATAGCTGCCAGTTAATCCGTCGCCCTTTCAGGGTGTGTCAGGAGTGTAGGAAATCGGATAAGCAGAAACAAGCGCGCAACAAATCGGCGGTGATCCGAAATCGGCGGAATACGCACGGCCAATAGTATGCCGTTCACTAGGGTGCACCGAGCCTCCGGCGCGCCTGAATGACAAAGGGTAACGGCATCATGAACGCACTGATTCAGTTCGCGCGCAAAGCCAGCCCGTATCTGGCCGTTGAGCTGCTGCTTCCGGGCGGCTCGGTCATCGCGCTGCTGCTGTGGCTGTACCGCCATCGATTCAAGAAGGGAGTTGGACCGCTAGGTATGCCCGAAATCGGTCCCCGTGGCTGGATACGAAGCTTGGCATCCCGGTTCGGACTCGATCGGGGGGCTTATAAAGGTTTGGCGTCCCCACGCGGATTCGGATTTATCCGCTTTAGATGGGCATCTAGTGCGCTGGGAACGCTGGGTGCCGGCGTGGCGGTCGTTCCTAGCCTTTCCCATTGCCGAATCGCTCACGAGCCACATCCGTCGGCGCCCATATCCAGCGGCTAATTGGACGATGAGCTCGCTCGTGATCGATCGATCCGCAAGCATCCGCGTCGCGACGGGTCCGCGCCTGCACTACGCCGAGTTCGGCAAGCCCGACGGCCGTGCCGTTCTCTTTCTGCACGGGTGGCCCGACTCCTGGTTCTCGTTCAGCCGCGTCCTCGCGCTGCTGCCCGATGACTTGCGCGCGCTCGCGATCGACCAGCGTGGCTTCGGCGACTCGGATCGTCCGGAGTTCGGCTATTCGATTCCCGAGATGGCTGACGACGCGATCGCGTTCCTCGACGCGCTCGACATTCCGCGCGCGACGCTCGTCGGTCATTCGTTCGGCAGCTTTGTCGCACGGCGCGCGGCGATCGCTCATCCGGACCGCGTCGCAGCGCTCGCATTGATCGGCACCGGCTTCTCTGGGTCGAACGCGGTCACGCGCGACCTGCAGAGTTCCCTACGCGATTTGCCGGATCCAATCCCTGTTCAGTTCGCTCGCGACTTCCAAGCGAGCACGGCATTTCGCCCGATTCCGCCGGATTTCTTCGACCGGATCATCGAAGAGAGCCTCAAGCTGCCGCCGCGCCTCTGGCAACTCGCGATCGATAAGCTGATCGAATACGACGATGCGAAGCAGCTCGCGAGAATCAAAGCGCCGACGCAGCTGCTGTGGGGCGACAAGGACGCGCTGTTCTCCAGGACCGAGCAAGACAGCTTCATCGCCGAGCTGCCGACCGCACGTATCAAGATCTACGAGGACACGGGCCACTGCCCGAATTGGGAGCAGCCGGACCGCGTCGCGGCCGACATCGCGGCCGTCGCGCGGGGTTGACCCGGCTCGTCAGCAATGCCCGGCCGATCCAACCTGCTAGAGCGGAAGGAGCACTTCAGCGTACCACAACGACTCGCAGTAGGGCGACCGGACAGTTTAGGGTTGCAGCAAAGAGCGGCGGCACCCGATAATTCGTAGACGCTCTGTTTCGTCGCGGGGGAGAAAGATGGCGAGTGCTGCAGGGAAGAAGCAGAAGAAGGTTCTGGGCAAGATTTCTCGCTTGGGGCGTCTAGCCGCACGATTGGCGCAGATCGACGCGAAGCTCCGCGCCGGCACCCCGCTAACGAAAAACGATGTCGCGCTGCTGCGATCGAAAGTCGTTTCTTAAGGAGCGAGACGGCCAGCATTGCAGCGCTGACCTCCCTTGACCACGCTCAACGGTAGCAAAGCGAGCGGTCGCGCGGCACGTAGCGCGAGGCCAAGGCATTGAAGCCGCCCTGCGTCCACGCCGTAGCGAAGCCGCGGCCGCCGTTCGCGTAGATCGGGAATGAGGGCCGAAAGCTCTCCTCGGCGATCAGGCCGGCGGCGGCGGGCAGGCTAAGTAGGGGTAGGGTCAGCGCGAGGGTGAGGGAGAGCGCGATGCGCATCGGGCAAGTCCCTTTCGATTCGTGGCCAGACCGACAGGCGCGTCCTACAGCGCCTCGGCCAGCGCCTGCGGCATGCTGCGCGCGGTATTCCGCACGCTACATGCTCGCCCACTCCTGCCACGTGGCCGGAGTCCGCATCCATAGGTCGGCCGGAGCGGCGACGGTAGTTTCCGGCGTCAGCACAGGCAACGTGAGATCCGCCAGGGAGACAGCCGCGCCGGCGAGGATGAGCAAGCTTGGAATCATCGCTCCAACGAGGAAAAGATAATCTGTCTTCATCATGGCCGACTCCTTTTGATGCTACGTGCGGCCAATCTACGCCCTGATGATCCCGCTCGTAAGCGGAGCACGGCCCACGGGTGTAGTGATTTATTGCCCCACCGTCGCCGCCTAGTTCGACGCGAGTAGCGCCAAATTTAGGCGTAAGGGTCTTACGCGGCATCACTAGGGGGAACCCTAGTCGTTTAGGGTGCGCCCCGAGATGCGTCTAGGGGGCGAACTGCCCACTAAGTCTCACTAAGGCGCCGCCACCCGCCGTGCACCCCCAAGTGCATCTAGGGGACACCCTGAGCCGGCTTGATAACATTGGCCTCCTTTTCGTCCGCCATGTCCCTCGGCCGAGTTCTCGTAGAAAAATTCCAGCCCGAAGTGCTCGACTGGCTGCGCGAGCGCGCCGAGATCGTGGTGGTCGACCCCTGGGCCGAGCCCGAGCGCTGGGAAGCAGAAGCGCCGGCGGTCGACGCGGTGATCAGCCGCAAGGGCAGGATCACCCGCAGCCACATGGAGAAGAGCCGCGGCCGGCTCAAGATCGTGGCGCGCACCGGGGTGGGCGTCGATCTGTCGCGGATCGACGTCGACGCGGCGCGCGAGCACAACGTCTGGGTCACCAACATGCCGGGCAGCAACGCGGCCGCGGTCGCCGAGCTCGCCTTCGGGCAGATGGTCGCGCTCGCGCGCCACACGCTGGAGGCGCACCGCGCGGTCAAGGAAAGCCGCTGGAGCGACTACGTGCGCTTCCTCGGCTCCGAGCTCGCGGGCAAGACGATCGGCATCGTCGGCATGGGCAACATCGGGACGCGGGTGGCGCTTCGGGCGCGCGCGTTCGAAATGGCGTTGCTCGTCCATGACCCTTATATCCCTGCATCGCACGTCACGGCGCTGGGCGGCCGGTTCGTGCAGTTGGAGGAGCTCATGGCCGAGGCGGACTTCGTCACGCTGCACTGCCCGCTGAACAAGGAGACGCGTCACCTGATCGGCGAGCGGCAGCTCTCGCTCATGAAAAAGTCGGCCTACCTTGTAAATCTCGCGAGAGGCGGCGTGGTGGACGAAGCGGCCTTGCATGCGGTGCTGAACGAACAGCGCATCGCGGGCGCGGCGATCGACGTGATGGAAATCGAGCCGCCGAGCAGGGATAACCCGCTCATCCGGCTGGGCAACGTGATTTTCACGCCGCACATCGGCGGGTCGACCCGCGAAGCGCAAAAGCGCGGCGAGTGGGGCGCAGCCCAGGAGGTGGTCCGGGTCCTGGGGGGCAAGAACCCCGTCAACCCTATCGCCCAAGCCCGGAAATAGTCCTTCCGGCGGTTTCCGCGGGAACCTATTTTGCTGGGTCTTGCCCGATATGCCAGTGGACAAGGACATCTACCGTGTAGGAATCACCGGGTCGTACGGCGGATTGAACCTCGGCGACGAGGCGATCCTGCAATCGATCATCGCGCAGCTGCGCAAGGACCTGCCGAAGGTCGAGGTCACGGTTTTCTCGCGCGACGCGGAAGACACCAAGCGCCGCCACGGGGTCGAGCGCGCCGTGCCGGTGCGCAAGCTTTCGCGCGCCGAGGTCCTGCCGGAGGTCGAGCGGCTCGATCTCCTGATCCTGGGCGGCGGCGGCATCCTGTACGACGCCGACGCGCGCACCTACCTGCGCGAGGTGCAGCTCGCGCGCGAGAAGCACGTCCCGGTGTTCGTCTACGCGATCGGCGCGGGTCCGCTTACGCACGCGGCGGCGCAGGCGGCGGTGCGCGAGGCGCTCGCGGGCGCGGAGATCGTGACGGTGCGCGAGAAGAGCGCCCACCGCACGCTGGAAGAGGCCGGCGTGCACCGGGACATCGTCGTGACGGCCGACCCGGCGCTCCTGCTCAAGCCCGAGCCGCTGCCGCGCGGCATCCTCAAGGCGGAGGGCCTCGATTCGAGCCGCCGGCTGATCGGCATGTCGGTGCGCGAGCCTGGCGTCGCGGCGCCCGACCTGGACGCAGAGGTCTATCACGCGCTGCTCGCCAACGCCGCCGATTTCATGGTCGATCGCTGGAACGCGGACGTGGTGTTCGTGCCGATGGAGCGCTCGGTGCTCGACACCCAGCACAGCCACGCGGTGATCGCGAAGATGCTGCGCGCGCAGCGCGCCACGGTGTTGAAGGGCGAGTACACCTCCGGCCAGATCCTTTCCTGGTTGGGCAAGTTCGATTTCGCGCTCGGCATGCGGCTGCACTTCCTGATCTTCGCCGCGATCCAGGGCACGCCGTTCGCCGCGCTGCCCTATGCCGGCAAGGTGAGCGGCTTTCTCGAGGCGCTCGGCGTGCCCGCGCCGCCGCTGCAGCTGGTGAACGCGGGACGCCTGATCGCGTACCTGGACGACTCGTGGGACCGGCGGCGCTCGATGCGCACGCGCATCGCGGAATCGCTGCCGGCGCTCCAGGAGCGCGCGCGCGAAACGCACCGGCTGCTGCTGGGGCTGCTGACAGGGGAAAAGACGCAAAGCGATGCCCACGCTAAAGCGGCCTGACGATGCGCCCAGCATAGAGCTGCCGCCCCGCCAGGCGCTGCTTGCGGGCGAGGCCGACGTGCTCGTGGTCGGCGGCGGCCCCGCGGGGCTCGGCGCCGCGCTGGGCGCGGTGCAGGCCGGCGCGCGCGTGATCCTCGCCGAGCGCTACGGCTTCCTCGGTGGCAACGCCACCGCCGCGCTGGTGATGCCGCTCATGTCGTTCCACACGCAAACGCCCACGAAGGAGCGCCGCGGCGCCACTACGCTGCTGCCAACCGATCATGGGCCGGGCGAGGCGGTGGTCGGTGGCGTGCTCGCGAAGCTGCTCGCCCGGCTGGTCAGCGTCGGCGGCGCGATCCCGCCCACGCTCGCGACCGGCTACGTGGTGCCGTTCGATCCGGAATGGTTCAAGCTGGTGGCGGTCGATCTGCTCGACGAGGCCGGGGTGCAGCTGCTGTTCCACGCATTCGCGAGCGGCATCCTCGGCGAGAGTGCGGTCGAGGGCGTGGTGTTCGAGACCAAGTCGGGCCCGCTCGCCATCCGCGCGAAGGTCACGGTGGATTGCACCGGCGACGCCGACGTCGCGGTGCAGGCTGGCACCCCGACCGAAGTTGGGCGCGCCGACGGCCTGGTGCAGCCGATGACGCTCATGTTCCGCATGGCCGAGTTCCAGCGCGCGGCGTTCGACGCCTACGTCAAGGAGAACCCGGCGCAATGGCGCGGCGTGCATGGCTTGTGGGATCTCGTGCGCAAGGCCACCGCCGCGGGCGCGCTCAAGCTGCCGCGCGAGGACATTCTCTTCTTCGCCACGCCGCACGAAGGCGAGGTGAGCGTGAACAGCACGCGCGTCACGCGCGTGCTCGGCACCGACGTCTGGGACCTGTCCTACGCCGAATGGATGAGCCGGCGGCAGATGCGCCAGATCGCCGAGTTCCTGCGCAGCTATGTGCCCGGCTTCGAGAAAGCCTACGTCATGCAAAGTGGCGTGAACGTCGGCGTGCGCGAGACGCGCCGCATCATCGGCGACTACACGCTCACCGCGGACGACGTGCTCTCGGCGCGCAAATTCGATGACGCGATCGCGCGCGGCGCCTATCCGGTCGACATTCACAATCCCACCGGCACCGGCACCGTGCTCAAGCGCCTGCCGCCCGGCGAGGCGTACGACATTCCGCTGCGCAGCCTGATGCCGAAGAACGCCGAAGGCCTGGTGGTCGCGGGCCGCTGCATCTCCGGCACGCACGAGGCGCACTCGTCCTATCGCGTGATGCCCATCGTCATGGCCACCGGGCAGGCCGCCGGGATCACGGCCGCGATCGCCGCGCGCCGCGGCGTGCGGCCGCGCGGAATCGACGTAAAGGAAATTCAGCACGAACTCATACGTCAGGGCGCGAGCCTGCGCAAGGAATTGTTGAAAGCCGCTTGATGTAGTTGAAAGAGCGATATGGCGGTTTGTGCGCTGCGGCTAGCATGCGCCCAATGGGAAGTGAGAACGACCTGCGCATCGTCACCGATGCGATGCCGGCGGCCGCGGTGCGTTGCGCGCGCGACCGCACGTTCCTCTGGGTGAATCCGCGCTACGCGGCGTGGATGGCGCAGCCGCCCGGCGCGATCATCGGCCGCAAGCTGCACGAGGTGATCGGCACCGAGGCGATGCGCGCGGTCGAGCCGCATATCGAGCGCGTGCTCCGGGGCGAGCCGGTGCAGTACGAGCGCCTCGCGCGCTTCCCTGGCCTGGGCGAGCGCTGGCTTTCCTGGAGCTATACGCCGACCGTGGAGGGCTGGGTCGCGATCGGCAGCGACATCCACGACCGCAAGCTCGCCGAGGAGGCGCTGAAGGAGGAGTATCGCCGCAAGGACGAGTTCCTCGCGGCGCTCGCGCACGAGCTGCGCAACCCGCTCGCGCCGATCCGCAACGCGGTCGCGATCCTCGCGCGCAAGGGGCCGCAGGACCCGGAGGTGGCCTGGAGCCAGGGCGTGATCGAGCGCCAGATCGAGCACCTCTCGCGCCTGATCGGCGACCTGATCGACATCGAGCGCATCGCGCGCGGCAAGCTCGCGCTGCAGACCGAGCGCGTGCCGCTCGAGGCGGTGGTCGACATGGCGCTCGAGTCGAGCCGCCCGCACGTCAACGCCGCCGGCCATCGCCTCTCGGTGCTGCTGCCCAGCGAGCGCGCCCTGCTCGACGCGGATCCGCCGCGCCTCGCGCAGGTGTTCGCGACGCTCCTGCGCAACGCCGCGCGGCACACGCCGGCGCACGGCACGATCACCCTGAGCGCGGCGGTCGAGGGCCGCGAGGTGGTGATCGCGGTCGAAGACAGCGGCGCCGGCTTCGACGCCGCGGAGGCCGCGCACCTCTTCGGCGAGGGCGCCGGCGTCGGCCTGCGCCTGGTCGGCGGCACCGTCGCACTGCACCGCGGGCGAATCGAGGCGCGCAGCGCCGGCAAGGGGCGCGGCGCGGAGTTCGTGGTGCACCTGCCGCTGGCGCAGGGCGCAGCGACCGTGCGGGAGCCGGCGCCACGCCAAGCGCGCGTCAAGCCGGTGCGCGTGCTCGTGGCCGACGACAACCGCGACGCCGCCGACTCGCTGAAGCGGCTGCTCGCGCATTTCGGGCACGACGTGCGCGTCGCGTACGACGGCGCCTCGGCGCTACGCATCGGCAGCGAATTCAAGCCGCGGGTGGCGGTGCTGGACATCGCCATGCCGGGCAGCGGCTACGACGTGGCGCGCGCGATCCGGCGCCAGCAGGGCAGGGAGGTGACGCTGGTCGCGCTCACCGGGCTCGGCCAGGAAGCCGATCGCAAGCGCGCGCTGGAATCAGGCTTCGACTATCACCTGGTCAAGCCGCTGGATCCGAACGAGCTGAACCACCTGCTCGCAAAACTAGCTTAGGGAAGCTAGCGTCGTTCCCGCGAAAGCGGGCGACGTCAGGGCGCTACTTCAGGGCTCCCTAGTGGTCCTCGATTCGGGGGACGTTGTCCTCCGCCGGCCCGCCCGTGTCCGGGTCGATCCACTCGGAGATGCCGAGCTCCGACTCGGCTTCCTGCAGCGTGTCGTTGCCTTCGAATTCTTCCTCGGTCGCGCCGCCGGCGAGCATGTCGGCTTCGGCCTCGGCGCGGCTCTCGAACGGGCCGCGCAGCTCCTTGCTCTCGCGCGAGTCCCAGTAGAAGCCGTCCGGACGCTCGAGGATGCGCCCTTGCAGGGCTTCCTCTTTCGGCGAAACGGCCGGTTTCCTCCTCCGCGGCATGAGCTGATGTTACGCCAAAATCGGCGCGATGAGTCAAGAGCGACGCGCGCTGGACGCCACCGCAATCTCCGTGATGGTGCTGCTCACCGCGCTGTGGGGTTTCCAGCAGGTGACGATCAAATGGATCGCGCCCGACGTGTCGGTGGTCATGCAGGCAGGGATCAGGTCCTTTGTTGCCACGGCGCTGGTGCTGCTGTGGTGTTTTTTCAGGAAGTACAGCCTGTTCGAGCGCGACGGGACGCTCGCCGCGGGCATCGCGGCGGGACTGCTGTTCGCGTTCGAGTTCGCGTTTATCTACGGCGGCCTCGCCCACACCAATGCCTCGCGCATGTCGGTGTTCGTCTATCTCGCGCCGCCGCTCACCGCGCTCGGCCTGCACTTTTTTGTCGCGGGCGAGCGTCTGGGCGCCCTGCAGTGGGGCGGGGTGCTGCTCGCTTTTGCCGGCCTGGTGCTCGCCTTTTCGGAAGGCTTCTTTTCGGGCGGCAACACCTGGGTCGGCGACCTCTGCGGCCTGGTCGCTGCGGTTCTCTGGGCGGCGACCACCGTCTTGATCCGCGCCACCCGCCTTGCGCGCGCGAGCGCGACCAAGACCTTGTTCTACCAGTTGGCGGTTTCGGCTCTCGTCCTTCCGCTCGCCTCGGTCGCGTTGGGAGAGAAGGGCGTTTCCAGCATCACCCCCCTGGTCGTGGCCAGCCTGGCGTACCAGAGCGTGATCGTCGCGTTTGCGAGCTACCTCGCGTGGTTCTGGCTGCTGACGCGCTACCTGGCGGCGCGGCTTTCGGTGCTCTCGTTCCTCACGCCGCTCTTCGGCATGCTCTCGGGCGTGGTATTTCTGTCAGAGCCGCTCAGCGCGCACTTCGCCGCCGCCGCGCTCGCCATCGCCGCCGGGATCGCGCTGGTGAACCTCCGCCGTTAGCAGCTTCTCCAGGTCGAGCCGCCCCTGCTGGTTGAGCGCGATGAGCTGCTGCACCTCGCCGCGGTGCGCCGCCATCTGCTCCATCAGCTCTTCGTCGTGCCGCCGGAACTGGGTGAGCACCCGGCGCGCCGCGACCGGCCCGAGGCCGAGCGAGCGCAGCGCGAGCCCCGCGGCATCGAGCGCCGAGCCGAAGGTCTCCCGCACCGCGGGCACGCCGAGGTCCAGGTATTCGTACGCGTCGGTGCGGCTGTGCGCGCGGGCGATGATCGCCAGGTGCGGATAGCGGCGGCGGACCTGCTTCACCGTGCGCAAAGCCGCTTCCTCGTCGTCGATCGCGACGATGAGCAGCCGGGCGCGCGCCACGCCGGCGCGCTCGAGCACGTCGAGACGCGAGGCGTCGCCGTAGTAAGCCGGGTTGCCGAAGCGCCGCACGAGCTCCACCTGATTGGGATCGTGGTCGATGAGCGTGGCCTTGATGCGCAGTCCGGCGAGCACGCGCGATACCACTTGTCCGAAGCGGCCGAAGCCGGCGACGATCACCGCGTTGCCCTCGTCGACGACGTCCACCGTTCCGGGCGCGAGCTGGCGCGCGAGCGCTTTCTCGTAGAGGAGGAAGAGAAGCGGCGTAGTGAGCATCGAAACCGCGACCGCGGCGTTCAGGAGCGCGAGCGTCTCGGGTGGGAGCAGCGAGCCCGCGGCGGCGAACAGCACGAAGGCGAACTCGCCGACCTGCGACAGTCCGATCGCGAATAGTCCCGCGTCGGCGCGCCCGCAGTAGCCGAAGAGGTTCGCGATCGGAAAGAGGATCGCGAGCTTGAGCAGCACGATGCCCAGCCCGACACCCAGGACGAGCAGCGGGGAGCGCAGAAAGAGCCCCAGGTCCACGCTCATGCCGATGGCGATGAAGAAAAGCCCGAGCAGCAGGCCCTTGAACGGCTCGATGTCGACCTCGAGCTCCTCGCGGTACTCGCTGTCGGCGAGGATCACGCCGGCGAGGAACGCGCCCAGCGCCATCGACAGCCCCGCGGCCTCCATCAGCACCGCGATGCCGATCACGAGGAGCAGCGCGGCGCCGACGAAGACTTCCCGCAACTTGGTTTCCGCTATGGCGCGCAGTGCGGGCCGCAGCAGCAGGCGCCCGCCGATGATCAAGCCGGCGATGAGCGCGATGCCGATCGCCGCGGCGCGCCAGTCGATTGCGCGCTGGCCTTCGCTCAGCAGTCCGACGGTCAGCAGCAACGGAATGACCGCCAGGTCCTGGAACAGCAGCACCGAGAACCCCGCCTGGCCGCCCGGCGTCGAAAGCAGGTTTTTCTCCTGCAGCGAGGCGAGCGCGATCGCGGTGGAGGACATGGCGAAGCCCATTCCGGCGATCCAAGCGACCACCGGCGGCAGGCCGAGCGCCCATGCGACGCCGGCCGCGAGCGCGGTCGTGACCGCGACCTGCACGGCGCCCATGCCGAAGATCGGCCGGCGCAACGTCCACAGCCGCTTTGGATCGAGCTCCAGCCCGATGAGAAAGAGCAGCATCACCACGCCGAACTCGGCGAAGTGCAGCACCGTTTCCGGATGGGCGATGAGCCGCAGCCCCCACGGGCCGATCGCCATGCCGGCCGCGAGGTAGCCGAGCACCGATCCGAGTCCGAGCCGTTTGAAGAGCGGAACGGCGATCACGCCGGCCGCGAGGTAGATCAGCGCCTGCCCGAGGAAATTCGTCTCCATGGTTAGAATGTTCGCATGAGGGAGGAGAAAGACCCGAATCCAAAGCCGGTCGACGCCGAGCAGTTCAAGGCCGGAATGCGCGCGCTCGCCGGCGCGGTCAACATCATCACCAGCACCAACGCCGGGCATCGCTACGGCATGACCGCGACGGCGGTGTGCTCGGCGAGCGCCGAGCCGCCGACGGTACTCGTGTGCATCAACAAGCTCGCCACCACGCACGGCGCGGTGGCGAAGAGCAAGGCGTTCTGCGTCAACGTGCTGCGCGCCGAGGACTGGGAGCTCTCGACCGCGTTTAGCGGGGCGCAGAGCGGCGAGACGCGCTTCAAGTCGCGCGACTGGACGCGCCTGGGCACCGGCTCGCCGGTGCTGATCGACGCGCTCGTGTCGTTCGACTGCCGCGTGGTCAAGCAGATGGCGCACGGCACACACACCATCTTTCTCGGCGAGGTCGAGCAGGTGGCCTTGGGCAAGAAGGGCAAGCCGCTGCTCTACTCCGAAGGCCAGTACGCCAAGCTCGCTTCGCTCACGCTGGGCGAGCCGCTGCCCGAAGGCCTCGACTACTGGGGTTTCTAGATCGAAGAATAAAAATCGTTCTCGCGGCGAACTTCATCACCGTCGCCGCGCGGATGAGCCTGGTCACTTTCCTCGGCATCTATTTCGTGCGCGAGGCGGGCATCGAGCTCGCGACCGTCGGGCTCGCGTTCCTGTGCGAGAACCTGCTGCGCGGCCTCGCTGCGCCGTTCTTCGGCGCGCTCAGCGACCGCATCGGCCGCCGGCCGCTGCTGCTCGGCGCCGCGCTCGTCACCGCGGTGGTGCTGCCCTGTTTTCTACTGGTGCGCGGTCCGGCGTCGCTCTTCGCCTGGAGCTTCGCCATGGGCATCGCGAGCGCGGTGAAAATGCCCGTCGGTGCGGCGCTGCTCCTCGACCTGGCACCCGCCGAGCGCCGGCAATCCGCGCTCGCGCTGAACTACACCGTGGTCAGCGTCGCCTATACGCTCGCGGTCAGCCCGGCGGGCTATGTCGCGGAGCAGGGCTATGGCCTGCTCGCGGCCGCGAGCGCCGCGGGCTACCTGCTCGTGGCCGCGCTCTACCTGTTCGGGCTTCGCGGCCCCCTGCCAATCGAAGTTTCTCAACGGGAGCGCGTGGTCAAAGCGGCGCTCGCTGTTTCGCACGACCGGGTGTTCCTCGGCTTCGCCGCGGTCGCCTTCGTCTTCCCGTTCAGCATGGGCCTCGTCGTGGCCGCCTCGCCGCTCTTCGCCGCCGAGAGCGGGCTGGGCGAAGGCTTCATCGGCTTGGTGCTGGGGTTGAACAGCATCATCGTCGCGCTGCTCGCCGTTCCGGTCGCCGCGCGCATGGAAGGTCCGGGGCCCTTTCGCATGCTGGGCGGCGCCGCGCTGCTCGTCGCCGCCTGCTTCGCCTGCTATGCGTTGATCCCCGATACACGCAGCGCGCTCATCGCCGGAACCATCGTCTTCAGCCTCGGCGAGCTCGTGTTCAGCTCGGCGGTGCCGGCGGCGGTGGCGCGCCTCGCGCCCGCCGGCCGGCGCGGCGCGTATCAGGGCGCGTGGACGCTGGTCTCTTCCGCCAGCATGGGGAGCGCGCTCTTCTTCAGCGGGCTGCTGCGCGACGCGGTGGGCTGGAATTCCGCGTGGGCGATCTACGCGGCCGGCGCGCTCGCCGCGGCGATTTTTCTTTCCTCAAAACGGGCGCGCGAGCGATAGGCCCGCGCCCCAGTCCGGGCTGCCGTCGGCCATGCCGAGGAGGGCGTAGAGCTGCGCCTTCCACAAGCGATCGAGCTTGCGCGTGAAGAACCCGACCAGCTCGCGCTGGCGCGACCCGCCCGCCACGACGCGCTGCCGCCCTTCGAGCATCGCGCCGACGCTGTCGCGCTCGTCGAGCTTGTAGGTTGCGCCGAGGCTCGCGCTCCACGCGTTCTCGAGGGGCAGCGCGGGCGAGTCGCCGAGGATGTGGAACCCCACGCCGCCGAAGCCCGTGATCCGCTCGTAAGTCTGGTAGAGCTCGACGAGCAGGACCAGGTCGTGCTCGCCCGTGCCGAGTCCCTTGCTTTCATCGGCGGTGGCGAGCTTGAGCTTGGCGGTGAGATCCATGCCGAGCGTCGTCGCCTTGTTGTAGTACGCGGCGTAGGTCGCGGAGAGGACGATGTCGCCGAGTCCGGCTTCCGAGCCTGCGCGCACCGGCACGCCGCTCGCCTGTCCGACGCCGGGGATCACGTTGGTGTCGCCCTTGACGCTGAGATAGGGCACCGTCGCGCGATAGACCCAAGAACCGGTCTCGTAGCGAGCGGTCGCGGCGAGGCTCAGGATGCGCGTTTCGATCGTGCTGCCGTAGTCGCCCGAGCTGTAGTGCACCCCAGCGCCTAGGGTGAGCGGACTTTCCTGCGCCTGCGCGCAAAGGACGACGACCATCCCGGCGCACGCCGTGATGAGGGCACTGCGCACGGCTAGCGGCCCTTGCCGGGTCGCTCGGGTTTTTCCGGCCGCTCGGGCCGCTCGGGTTTCTCGGGGCGCTCCGGCTTGTTCGGGCGCTCGGACCTAGCCACCCGCTCGGGTGCCGCCCGGTCCGCACGCTTGACATCGCCGAGCTTGAAACCCTGCGCCTTGGCGATTTCCCCCCAGCCCATGCCGTCGGCGCGCAGCCGGAGGATCTCCATCGTGGCCGACTCGAGCTGCGCGGGGGTCGGCCGGGTAATGCCCTTTTCATTTAGCGCCGCTTCAGCGAGCGCGAGCGTGTGGTCGATGTTCCCGTACCCCATCTTTTCGGTGGGCGGCGTGAAGGTCTCGCGCGTGTCGCCGCGCCGGAGCGTGACCTTCGTGCCGTCGCGCAGGCCGGTCACCAGCGAGGTCGCGTTCTGTTTTGAGCCCGCGAGCGCTGTGTAGCGCTCGATGAGCTGTTGCTCGTTTTCTGCTTGGCCGGCCAGCGGCAGCGCAAAGAGAAGGGCGCCGGCGACCGCGAATACTTTCTTATCGAGCATGGACGAATCTCCATGTTGAGGGAGGTGTCATGCTAATCAGCCCTTGTGAACCTAATCAATCACGGCCGGGCATGATCCACCCAACCGGCCTGTCGGGCTACGGCGACAGCGACTGGAGGAATGCCACGAGATCGTCGATCTCGCTCTGGCTAAGCCGCAACGGCTTGAGGATCCGCTCGCCGTCCGCGTGCAGGCGGTCCTCCCTGAGTTCGGAGTAGTGCTTCACCACGTCCCGCAAGGTCTCGAGGCTGCCGTTGTGCATATAAGGAGCGGTCTGGGCGACGTTGCGCAGGCTCGGCACGCGCCACTCGCCGAAGTTGCGGTGCTGGAGCTCGACATGTCGGGTGCCCGTTGCAGTGCTGCGCGCCGGGTCGTCGTTGTAACGCCCGAGCAGGTTGTAGGGGCTGTCCTTCAGCTTGCGGATGCCGGCGTGCCGGCCGGGATCTACGCGTCCCGGCGCGACGAAGAACGGCACGCCGGTGTCGGCGAACTCGCCGTTGGTGAAATGAGGGCCGAAGTGGCAGGTGCTGCAGTTTCCCTTGCCGACGAAGATCTTCAAGCCGCGCCGCGCATCCTCCGGATAGTCGCTCGGCTTGTCGCTCGCCAAGGCATCCCTGAAATCGTCGAACGGTGTGCGCTCGCTGACCAGCGTTTCCTGGTAGGCGGCGAGCGCCTTGCCGACATCGACCAGCACCTCTTCGTCGCTCGCCGGCAGCTTGCGTCCGAACGCCGATTCGTAGTCCTTGGCGAAGAGCGTGCGCATCACCTGCGCGACCTTCGGCGCGCTCGAGCGCATCTCGCGCTCGTCGAGCAGCGGCCGGATGCTCTGCGACCAGAGGCTGTCGTTCGCGCCGTCCCAGCCGTACCAGCGGTAGAAGCCCGCATTGACGACCGCGATCGTGTTGCGCTCGACCTCCTTCAGCCCGAAGGCGCGCGGCCGCGCGTCCTGGAAGCCGCGGAACGGCACGTGGCAGCTTGCGCACAGCACCGAGCCGGTGCCGGAGATGCGCGGCTCGAAGAAGAGCTTCCCGCCGAGCGCGATCGCCTCGCGCTTGCCCGACACGCGATTGCTCGGATCGCGCACCGCCGGCGGCGGCCACGGGCCGTGCTGCAGGATGCGGGCGATCTCCTGCTGCGTGAATTGCGAAAGCTGGAAACCGCTCGCCATCCGGTCGGTCTTTCCCGCCGCGCGAAGCTCGAACACGAATTCCCACTTGCCCGGCATGTGGAGCAGCAGCCCCTCGGCCCGCCAGCGCCCGGGGCCGAGCGGCTTCACTTCGGGCGCGTAGTTCATGCCGTGCCGGTGCTCCGGCATGTGGGCATCCACTTTGATCGATTCCGGGGGCGCCGAGGACTTGCTGCAGACCGCGATCTCGACCGCGAAGAATTTTCCGACCTCAGGGGATCCCTGAAAGGCAAGGACAAAGCGCGGGGACTCCAGGCGCGTCCCCTCCAGAGACGGCACGCAGGCGCCGGCGGCGCCTGCGAGCGCTAGTCCGGCCGCTGCAGCAGCGAGCCGAAGACCGTTTCGCCGTTCTTCCATGCGATGCGCTCGGCGACGTCGCGCGGCAGGTCCGAAAGCCAGCGGCGCGACCACTCGGCGTGCTCGGGGATGTAGTGCCAGCGCTCCGGAGTGAAGGTATCGCTGCCCACCATGAAGCGATCGGGGAACTGCATGAACACCGCGCGCCATGCCGGGTCGACCTTGCCGCCCGAGGCGTGGTCGGTGCGGAACGCGAGGTCGCACCAGAGGTTCTTGTGCTTGCGTAGCATCTCGGCCACACGCTCCGGCCGGTCAAAGCCGGCGTGCGCCCAGAGAATCCGGGCCTGCGGCCACTGCTTGAACAGGCGCTCGACCGCGTCGACGTCCGAATGCGCGTGCAGGAACAGATTATGTTTCCTTGCCAATTGAACCATCCGGCGCGGGACCGGCAGATCGGCATCCGCACCGTAGAGATGGAACTCGCCGATCCCCACGTACTTGTATCTCCTTAGGCGGTCTTCGAGGTATGGGATCAGCGTCTCGTCCCTGAACCACGAGCCGATCTCGCCGCGCGTGCGGTAGACGCGTAGCTCCGGGATCACCAGGTCGGGCGCCGCGGTGAACAGGCGTTGCTGGCCATCATCGCCCGAGCTCGACACCAGCGCGCGTTTCAGGCCCGCCTTGCGCATGATCGCGATCGCCTGCTCGACCGGCACCACTTCCCACGCGTCGTGGCTGTAGTGCACGTGCGCGTCGAAAATCGGCAGCGGCTGCGCGTGCAGCGAAATGGCAGAGGCCGCCAGGAGGCCGGCGAGGAGGGCACGCATACCGTCAGTGTATATTCGGCTAAACAAAGATGCAGGTCAGCCCACCTCGGTCGCTCACCGAGCTGTTCCTCGGTTTTCTGTCCATCGGCGCCCGCTCCTTCGGCGGCGTGATGCCGTGGGCGCACCGCGTGATGGTGGAGGAGCGGCGCTGGGTCGATGAGGCGGACTTCGCGGAGACCATCGGCCTGTGCCAGTTCCTGCCGGGGCCGAACATCGGCAATGCTTCGATCGTCTACGGCAAGCGCTGGTTCGGCCTGGCGGGCTCCGTCGTCGCGTTCCTCGGCCTCTTCGCGCTGCCCTTCATATGGGTATTGGCGCTCTTCGCGCTGTACGCGGACTTCGCCGCGACCAACGAGACGCTGCGCGCCGTAGTCACCGGCGTCGGCGCGGCCGGCGCCGGCATGTTCATCGGCACGGCGATCAAGCTGGGGCGCGTGCTCGCGCGCCGGCCCGCCGCGCTCGCGCTGATCGCCGGCTGCTTCCTCGCGGCGGGCATCGGCCGGATTTCTCTCTTCCTGGTTCTTCCCATCTCGCTCGCGATCGCCATCGCCTGCGCGCGGAAGGGGTGGCTGTGATCCTGCTCGAGCTGACCCTCTACTTCATGCTGCTCTCGCTCATCTCCGTGGGCGGCATGCCGTCGGTGCTGCCGGAGCTGCAACGCTATGCGGTCGACGTAAAAGGCTGGATCACACCGCAGGAGTTCATCCAGATCTTCGCCGTCGGCCAGGCCGCGCCCGGGCCCAACGTGCTGATCGCGAGCCTGATCGGCTGGAAGGTCGGCGGCCTTGCCGGCGCGCTGCTCGCGCTTGCCGGCATGTGCGGTCCCGCCGCGGTGCTCGCCTGGTGGGTGGCCGATCTCTGGGACCGCTTCAAGGGCTCGCCGTGGCGTACCGCGATCCAGCGCGCGATCGCGCCGATCGTGGTCGGCTTCATCCTGTCGGGTGGTTTCATTCTCGCCACGCCCGGCGCGCCGGACTGGCGCCTGTGGGCGATCGCCGCGGCGACCGCGGGCGCAATGCTCGCCTCGAAGCTGAACCCGCTCTGGTTCCTCGCTGCGGGCGGCGCTATCGGGGGATTTCTGCTTTAGTAAACACCTGACGCTCGCGTGAGGCGAGCATCGGCACCGCCTCGGCGAGGTACTTCTTGAAGTGCGGCGTCGCCTGGTGCGCTTCGAAGGCTTTCTCGTCGTCGTAGACCTCGAACAGCATGACCTTGGTGTTCTCTTTCGGATCGACCAGCACCTCGAACTGCCGGCAGCCCGGTTCCTTGCGCGCCTCGCGCGCGTTCACTTTCAGCGCCTGCATGAAGCTGTCGACGTTCTCCGGCTTGATCCGGATGTTCACCACCAGTACGAAAGCCATGGCATCTCCTTTTCGGCTAATCTACCTGAAAGGGGAGGAAAACCATGGAACAGGCGAAGCCGAGGCTGCTGATCCCGGGGTTGCGCGCGTTCTACGACTGGGCCGAGCCGATCTCGTGGCTCCTCATCCGCGTCACCGCCGGCCTGATGCTCATCCCGCACGGATGGCCGAAGCTCATGATGGGCGTGACGGCGACCGCGAACATGGCGCTGGTGAAGCGCGGCATCGCGCCCGCCGAGCCGCTGGCGATCGTGCTCATCACGCTGGAAACGCTCGGCGGCCTGTGCATCGCGCTCGGCCTGTTCACCCGCTTCTGGGCCGCGGCGGTCACGATCGAGATGTGCGTGATCGTCTACCACCACCTGCCGAAATTCGGCTGGGGCGAGCGCGGCTACGAATACCCGCTGTTCTGGGGCCTCGTCATGCTCGCGATCGCGCTGCGTGGCGGCGGCCCGTACTCGCTCGACCGC
>DASRIR010000294.1:0-2610 GCA_035649875.1 Burkholderiales bacterium
AAATAGAGCTCTTTGCTGGTCTGGGTGCTCATGCCCGCGCCAGGGAACCGTACAGGTCGGTCAGCTGCCGCGCCATGGCGTCGATGCCGAAGCGCTCGGCGGTGGCGCGCGCCGCCACGCCCATGCGCGCGCCCGCGTTGCGCTCCGCTTCATGCATGAGGCGCGCGATTCCCGGGATGTCGTCGGGCTGGCAGGTCCAGCCGTTCACGCCAGGGTCGATCACCTCGGCTGCGCCGCAGCGCGTGCTGACGATCGCCGGCAGTCCCATCGCCATCGCTTCTAGCACGGTATTGGGGAACGGATCGTAGCGGCTCGGCAGGATGAAGCAGTCGGCCGCGGCGTAATACGGACGAACGTCCTCGCGGCCACCCAGGAACTTTACGCGCTCCGGGACGCTGCCCGCGTACCTGTCCTTGCCCACGACGACCAGCCAGTAGGACCCCTGCGCGGTCGCCGCGATCGCCGCGTCGAGGCCCTTGCGCGAGAAGCCCGAGCCCACGAACACGAACACCGTGTCACGTGGGCTGCAGCCGAGCTCGGCGCGCGTCGGGCCGCGCAGGGTGTCGCGCAGCCGCGGATGGAAGTGCTCCAGGTCGACGCCGTTGTAGATCACGTGCAGCTTTTCCGGCGCGATGCGGAAGCCACGCTGGATCTCTTCGCGCACCATCTTCGAGTTGCAGATCACCGCGCGCAGGCGCGGATGCTCGAACATCTGCTTCTCGGCCTTGCACACGTACCGATGGTACGGGTTGAAGGCGATGCTCAGGCGCTCCAACGGATCGGCGGCGGCGCGCCGCAGCTCGAGCCAGCGCCGGTGCACGCCGTCGCCCGCGCGGTAGACGTCGCAGCCCGGGATGCGCTCGTGGGACTGCACCACGTCGAAGTGCTCGCGCCGCCAGGCTTCGCGCGCGGCGCGCGCGAACGACCAATCGCGCCACAGGTTGCCGGCGTGGAACGGATCGACGCGCAGAAACCGGCGCGCGCCCCAGCCCTGCTGCCTTCGCGAAATCAGGGCCACCTCGATCCCGGCCCGCTCCAGCGCCGGCAGCGCGCGCGCCACGATGCGCTCGGCCCCGCCGTACGGGTTATAGCGTTGCCGCACGATGGCGACTTTCACTTCGCGAGCAGCTCACGCGCCGCGGCATACACGGGGTCGACCGGCAGGAAGGTGAGGCATTCGGATAGCTTGCCGCCGCCGCAACCGTCGTAGCCGCAGGGGCGGCAGCTGTGCGTAGTGGTCACCACGCGCCGCTCCACGTTCCACGGGCCCCACTCGTTCTCGCCGCTCGGCCCGAAGAGCGCCACGGTCGGGGTGCCCATCGCCGCCGCGAGGTGCATCGGCATCGAATCGACCCCGATGAAGAGCCTCGCCCGCGCGGTGAGCGCGCCGAGCTCCTTGATGCTGAGCTTGCCCGCCAGGCTCACCGGCTGTGCCCGCGTTTTCCGCAGGATCTGCTCGATGAAGTCCACCTCGTCGGGCGCGGACGTGAGCACCACGTTGTGGCCGTCGGCGGCGAGGCGGTCGAGGAGCTCGGCGTTGCGCTCGGCCGGCCAGCACTTGAACTGCCAGCGCGACGCCGGGTGCACGTGGACGAAGGGAACGCCGCTGACCAGCTCCTCGATGCGCTGCTCGGCTTCGGTGCCGGGCACGAACTGCACCCGGCGCTCGGCGAGGCCCGGCTGCACGCCGATGCGCCGCAGGGCGTCGAGGTTGAGCTCGACCTGATGGCGCCGGCCGCCGCCGACCAGCGGATAAAGATGCGTGAAGCTCTTCGCCCAGAACGCGCCGCGATCGGGCATCGACGGCGCAACGCTGTAGCGCGTGCCGAGCAACCGCGCGAGCCAGGCGCCGCGCGGATGCTCGGTGAGGTGGACGAGAAGGTCGTACTTGCGCGCCTTAAGCTCGCGAAAGAGATGCCGCTCCAGCGTGAGACGCGAGAACGCATTCCTTTCCCGCCATTTCCTTCCCACGAAGTAGAGCCGCGACAGCGCCGGGTGGCCTTCCAGCATCGGCAGCGTGTCGTCGTACACCAGGGCGTCGACTTCGAGCTGCGGCGCGCGCGCCTTGAGCAGCGCGAGCACCGGCGAGGCGAGCAGCACGTCGCCGTGGTGGCGCAGCTTGACGACCAGCGCGCGCCCGCATTCCCCCAGCGGGACGGCATCCCTCACCATCCCGCGAGTTTACTAGCTCAAAAGAGGTCGTCGAACAGGCTTTCGACGGCGTCGACCATCCCCTCCACCAGATCACCGAGCTCGTCGAGAAAGGTGTCACCCTCGCGCGATGGAGGATCGTCCTGCGGCGTGAGCCGATGGATCTGGCCGTCGAGTCCCACGGAGTAGAGCCGTCCCGCTCCGTCGACGGCGAAGGACGCGATCTGGTCGAGTGTTCCGCCGTTCACGCCGATCTGCCCATCGCGTTGGGTGAAGTCAAAGACCCGGTTGTCCTGCATGCGCAGTGTCCAGACATGTCCCGCTGACGAAATCGGCGAAGAAGTAGAGGCCCTGGGCGCTGCCGGGTCCGCGGTAGGCGTAACCACCCGTGACCGAGAATCCCTGGAAATCGCCGAAGCCGTGACCGTATTCCGCCACTGGCGGACGCAAACTGGGATC
>DASRIR010000295.1:0-3170 GCA_035649875.1 Burkholderiales bacterium
CATCGTCTTTTGCATGATGTTCGGCACCGCGGCGTTGCCGCACATCCTGATGCGCTACTACTCCACGCCCAGCGTGCAGGAGGCGCGGGTGTCGGTGTTCTGGTCGCTGTTCTTCATCTTCCTGCTGTACTTCACGGCACCTTGCCTGGCCGTGCTTGCCAAGTACGACATGTTCTCCAACCTTGTGGGCAGTTCGTTCGCGTCGCTGCCGGCCTGGGCGGCGGCTTGGGCCAAGGTGGACCCGGGGTTGCTCAACATCACCGACATCAACAAGGACGGCATCGTGCAATGGGCCGAGGTGGTGATCGGTGGTGACCTGATCGTGCTGGCCACGCCGGAGATCGCCGGCCTGCCGTACGTGGTATCCGGCCTGGTTGCGGCCGGCGGTCTGGCTGCGGCGCTGTCGACCGCCGACGGTCTGCTGCTGACCATCGCCAACGCGCTGTCGCACGATCTGTACTACAAGATGATCGACCCGAACGCCACGACGACCAAGCGCGTGACGATCTCGAAGGCCTTGCTGGTGGTGGTGGCCATCGTCGCCGCCTACGTCACGTCGCTCAAGCCGGGAGACATCCTGTTCCTGGTCGGCGCCGCGTTCTCGCTCGCCGCGTCGGCGTTCTTCCCGCCCCTGGTGCTGGGCGTGTTCTGGAAGCGCGCCAACAAGTGGGGCGCGATCATCGGCATGATCGTCGGCCTGGGGATCTGCGCCTACTACATGTACACGCGCTATCCGTTCTTCGGCGTCAACATGCCGCTGTGGTTCGGCCTGAGCCCGGTGTCGGCGGGCGTATTCGGCCTGCCGGCGGGCATGCTCACCATCTTCATCGTCAGCCTGCTCACCGCGCCGCCCTCGAGGCAGGTGCAGGAGCTGGTGGAGCACGTGCGCTACCCGCACCTGCGCGGCGACACCGTCGTGAGCGAGGCCCGGTAGCCGCAAGGCCGGTCCACCAAGACAGGGCCCGCGCAAGCGGGCCTTGTTTTTTTAGAATCTACTTTTCGAGAGGGACCCGATGAGAACCCTGATCCTTGCATTCATGCTGGCCCTCGCCGGCTGCTCCGAGGGCGGCCAGCAGCGCGGGCTGTTCACCGGTTACGTCACGGACAAGACCGAGGAGGAAGTGATCGAGAAGGTCGGCAAGCCCGACTCGGTCGACAAGTCCAATCCCAACACCGTGAAATGGGTCTACAAGAAGAAGACCTTCGACCCGGAAAACCAGAACCAGGTCGACAACGAGACCATCCTGCTGTTCCAGAAGGACAAGGACGGCAAGTTCAAGGTGCGCCAGGTGGTGTTTGGCTAAACCACCAGATCTCTTACCAGATGGGCCAGGTCGCTCCGGCCCGCCTCCTGGATCAGCCGGCGCGTCATCCTGGGATCGAAGCGCACGAGGTGCATGACCACCTCCTTGACCTTCGCCGGACGGTTGAGCGCGTGGTAGGCCATGCCGAGCGCATACCAGGCGTGCGGATTCATCGGCTGCAGGGCGGCGGCCTCGTGCAACGCCGCGGCGGCTTCCTCGTGCCGCCCGAGATGCGCATGGGCGAGCCCCATCCCGTACCACGCGCGGTCGATCGCCTTGTTGAGGCGCACCGCCTCGCGGAACTGCGCGATCGCCTTTTCGTACTGCCCGCGCTTGTCGTAGGTGAAGCCGAGGTTGAAGTGCGCCGTGGCGTTGCCCGGGTCGGCGGCGAGCACCGCCTGGAAATGCGGCTCGGCCTCGTCGAACCGGCCGCGGGAGGCGAGCAGGTAGGCGACGCGGTTGGTCGCGCGGTGGAAATCGGGCTTGATGCGCAGCGCGTCGCGATACAGGCCGATGGCGGCGTCGTGCCGGTAGAGCAGCTCGAGCAGCCGCGCCGCCGCGTAATATCTCCAGTGCTCCATCGATGTACGAGATTATCGTAATTCTCAAGGCGCTGACCGAGATCGCCGGCGTGGCGATGCTCGGCCAGGGCATCCTGTGGGTGATCGCCGGCTCGAAGCGCGAGCAGAACGTGGTCTACCAGATGTTCCGCACCCTGACCATGCCGGTGATGAAGGCGACGCGCGTGATCACGCCGCGCGTGGTGCTGGATCAGCACCTGGGACTGGTGGCGTTCTTCCTGCTCGTGGTGCTGTGGGTGGTGCTGACGGCGCTGAAGATCAAGATGGTGCTCGACGCGAGCGCGGCCGTCCCGGGCTAGGACGGCTCGATCAGGCGCCACTCGTTGTCGCACTTGCGGCAGCGCACGTTCGACGCCGAAACCAGCTTGAAGCGGGCGTAGGCGCCGCAGGCGCTGCAGGTGGCGTGCTCGCCGAGGCGCTCGGCCTCGGCCAGGATCTTGATATAGCGCCCCAGCCCATAGATGCCGATCGCCACCGCGGCGAGCGAGATCGCGGTGTAGAGCAGCGCGCGCCCGAGCGAGCCGCGGAAGGTGAGCTCCTCGAAGCACGCCGCCACCGCCACCATGCAGATGAAGCCGCTGACGAACCAGGCGTGGCCCTCGATCAGGCGGCGCTCGTACCAGCGGGCGAATCCAAGACGGCCGATGCTGTCGGCGGGTTCCACTATTCCGTAATGTAGACCAGCCCGGGGTCGAGGAATAGCTCGCGCGGCCCGAGGCTTTCGCGTTTGCGCTGGTCGATCACGCGGTCGAAGCGGTAATCCATGCCCATGAAACGCACGCTGCCCCAGATCGGGTGGCCGTCGTATTCACCGATCGGCGCGGAATGCCCCTGCAGCGCCTGGTCGGAAACGATGACCACGCCGTGCTCGCGCAGGTAGGCCGGATCCTCGAGCCGCGCCATCTCGCGCCGCACCACCCAGAGCACCGGGAGCGCGAGGCAGAGCACCAGCATGAGGGCCTCGAGGGCCATGCGCCCAATCTACGCCTGCCGTTGGCGCAAGGAAACGGTAAAAAGCACGGGATCGGCTCATGCCGCGTCCGGCTGGCCGGCTTCCTTCGACGGCGGCTTGCCGCCGCCGAACTGCGCCCAGGCGACGCCGGCCATGGTCACCACCGCGCCGACGATCTTCAGCCAGGTGAACACCTCTCCCAGCGTCAGCCACGCCACCAGCCCGGCGATCGGCGGCGTGAGGTAGGCGAACGGCGCGGAGCGCGCGATGCCGCGCACGCTGTTGACCCAGGTCCACATCAGCCAGCCGAAGAAGTTGGCGCCGATCACGCCC
>DASRIR010000296.1:0-9500 GCA_035649875.1 Burkholderiales bacterium
CTGTTCACCACCCCACTCGCCACCGGTGTGCCGTTCAACTGGCGCGATCTGACGCCGGTGCAGATGCTGGCGCTCGACAACTTCGTGCTCTGGGTCAACGCCAAGACGCCTTACAACAACGCCAAGGACTACATCGAGGCGGCGAAGAAGGCCGGACCGGGCAAGATGAAGATGGGCGGCACCGGCGCGAAGCAGGAAGACCAGATCATCACCGTGGCGATCGAGCAGAAGACCGGCGCCAAGTTCACCTACATCCCGTTCAAGGGCGGCGGCGCGGTGGCGACGCAGTTGGTCGGCGGCCACGTCGACTCGACGGTGAATAACCCGATCGAGGCGGTGGCGCAGTGGCGCGGCGGCAACCTGCGCCCGCTGTGCGTGTTCGAGCAGAAGCGCATGCCGTACAAGGAGAAAGTCACCGACAAGATGTCGTGGGCCGACATTCCGACCTGCAAGGAAGCCGGGCTCGACGTCGACTACCTGATGCTGCGCGGCATCTTCATGCCCCCGGGCGTGAAGCCCGAGCACGTGCGCTACTACACGGACCTCTTCAAGAAGGTGATGGCGACGCCCGAGTGGAAGAAGCTGATGGAAGAGGGCGCGTTCAACACCACCGCGCTCGCCGGCCAGCAATACGCCGACTGGGTCGCGCGAGAAGAAGCGCGCCATGTGCAGCTGATGAAGGCCGCCGGCTTTATCGCCGGTCAATAACAAAAGCCTTAAGGGAGGGCGATGACGGACGACCGCGCGGGTCGCGCGGCATTTCGTACCAAGAGCGCCGAGCTGGTTGTGGCGGCGCTCTTCTTCATTTTCGGCGCCATCGTCATCACCGACAGCGTGCGCCTGGGCTTCGGCTGGCAAGAGGTGCACGGACCGCGGCCGGGCTACTTCCCGTTCTACATCGGCCTGATCATCTGCATCGCTTCGCTCGTCAATATCGTGTACGCGCTGCGCGTCCCGGCCGCCCAGAACAAGGCCTTCGTCAAAGTGGGGCAGCTCAAGATGGTGCTCACGGTGCTGATTCCGACGGCGATCTACGCCGCGCTGGTGACCTGGATCGGGATCTACGTCTCGTCGGTACTGTTCATCGGCTTCTTCATGCGCTGGCTGGGGAAGTATCCGTGGTGGAAGGTGGTCGCGGTCAGCGTGGTTACGGTGATCGTGTTCTACGTGATCTTCGAGATCTGGTTCAAGGTGCCGCTGCCCAAGGGCCCGCTGGAATCCTGGGTCGGGCTGAACTGAGATGAGCGAGATCCAGGCGCTGATGCACGGCTTCGGCGTGGCGCTCACGCCGATCAACATCGCGCTGATGTTCACCGGCGTGATCCTGGGCGTGATCATCGGCGTGCTGCCGGGCCTCGGCGGCGCCAACGGCGTCGCCATCCTGCTGCCGCTCACATTCGGCATGGCGCAGACCCCCGGCGGCGCCACCTCGGCGATCATCCTGCTCTCCTGCATCTACTGGGGCGCGTTGTTCGGCGGCGCCATCACCTCGATCCTGTTCAACATCCCGGGCGAGCCCTGGTCGGTGGCTACGACATTTGACGGCTATCCGCTAGCCCAGCAGGGGCGCGCCGGCACCGCGCTCACCGCGGCGTTCACCTCGTCCTTCGTCGGCGCGTTCATCGCCGTGGTGGTGATCACCTTCCTGTCGCCGGTGGTTGCCGGGTTCGCCCTCGAGTTCGGGCCGCCGGAATTCTTCGCCGTCTACCTGCTGACCTTCTGCGCCTTCGTCGGCACCAGCAAGGAGCCGCCGTTCAAGACCATCGCCGCGATGATGCTCGGCTTCGCGCTCGCCGCGGTCGGCACCGACACCGTCACCGGCACGCTGCGCCTGACCTTCGGCTCGACGCACCTCCTCACCGGCTTCGACTTCCTGGTGGCGGTGATCGGGCTTTTCGGCATCGGCGAGATCCTGCTGACGCTCGAGGAAGGGCTCGCCTTCCGGGGCGCGTCGGCGAAGATCAACCTGCGCGTGGTGCTCGATACCTGGAAGGAGCTGCCGCGCTACTGGCTCACCTCGCTGCGCTCCTCCGCGGTGGGCTGCTTCATGGGAATCGTGCCGGGCGGCGCGACGCCGGCTTCGTTCATGAGCTACGGCGTGGCGCGGCGCTTCTCGGCCGACGGCGACAAGTTTGGCAGCGGCAAGGTCGAAGGCGTGGTCGCGCCCGAAACCGCGGCGCACGCCGCCGGCACCGCGGCGCTGCTGCCGATGATCACGCTCGGCGTGCCGGGCTCGCCGACCGCGGCGGTGCTGCTCGGCGGCCTGATGATTTGGGGCCTGCAGCCCGGGCCGCTGCTGTTCGTCGAGCAGAAGGACTTCGTCTGGGGCCTGATCGCCTCGATGTACCTGGGCAACATCGCGGGACTCATCGTGGTGCTCACCTGCGTGCCGCTATTCGCCGCGATCCTGCGCGTGCCGTTCTCGGTGATCGCGCCGATCATCATGGTGATCTGCGCGATTGGCTCGTTTACCGTGAAGAACGCGATCTTCGACGTCTGGATGATGGTGGTGTTCGGAATCCTCGGCTATCTGTTCAAGAAGCTGCAGTACCCGCTTGCGCCGCTGGTGCTGGCGATCGTGCTCGGCGACAACGCCGAGTCCTCGTTCCGCCAGGCGATGCTAATGTCGCAGGGCGATCTCTCGATCCTGTTCTCGAAGAAGCTGGTCGGCTTCATGACCACGCTCGCGCTGCTGCTGCTGTTCTGGCCTCTGATCTCGTGGCTGATCTCCAAGGTGCGCGTCAAGGGATGATCTTGTCCGCGCGCACCAGCACTGACTGGGGAATCGTGATGCCGAGCGCCCGAGCGGTCGCGGCGTTGATCACCAACTCGAGCACGGCGGGCTGCTCGACCGGCAGATCCGCCGGTCTGGCGCCTTTGAAGATCCGATCGACGTACAGGGCGGCGCGCCGGTAGATCTCGGCCTGGTTCTGGCCGTAGCTCATGAAGCCGCCTGCCTCGGCGTATTCGCGGTTCGCGAATATCGAGGGCAGCCGGTGCGCAGCTGCCTGGGTTGCGATCTGCGAGCCCTGCTGAATGAACAGCGGGTCGAGCGCCACGATGAGCGCCCGCGCCTTCTCTTGGCCGATGATCGAGAATGCGCTTTCGATCTGCTGCGGCGACTGCGCCTTGACCGGCACGATGTCCACGCCGGCTTGCCGCGCCGCCGCTGCAACGTTGTCGATCAACTTGCCGTGGGCGGGATTTTCCGGATTGACGAGCAGCGCCACGCGCGAGAGCTGCGGTACGGCGGCGACGAGCATTTCCAGGTGCTTGGCGCTCAGGTCAACGGCGAGATTGAACAGGCCGGTCACGTTGCCGCCAGGCCGTGCCAAGCTCTTGACGAAGCCCGCACCGACTGGATCCACGCTGCTCACCATGACGATCGCTATGACCGCGGTCGCCTTCTGCGCCTCGACAATCGCGGGTGGCCCGAGAGCGAGGATCGCGTCCGGTTTGAGCTGCACCAGCTCCGTCGCCATGCCGGCGAGACGTCCGTACTCGCCGCCGGCAAAGCGCCATTCGATCGCCAGGTTTGCACCTTCCCGGTAGCCGAGTGCGCGCATCTCTTGGGGAAAGGCGCCGTAGTAGTCGGTGGCGAGCGACGCTGGGCGCCCGCGCGCGGACAGAATGCCGACGCGCCAGGTTTTGCCTGGCTGCTGGGCGAGGCAGCGCAGCGGTCCAACGACGCCGCTAGCGAGCGAAGCAAGGATGAGCGCGCGCCGCGTGTACATCGTCTGCTTACAAACCCGCGCGCACCCGGCTGCGTGTGGAGTGCTGCAGGCGCGAGAGCGTCTCGGGCGTGAGGTTGAGGTACGCGGCGAGCTCCTTCTTCGGAATGCGGCCGGCGAGCTCCGGGTGCTTGCGCTGGAAGCGCGAAAGGCGCCCCGGGGCGTCGAGCAGGTGCAGCGTGATGGTGTGCGCCATGACCTCGCTCATCAGCTTCATCACCTCGTACTCGAAGCGCGACTTGAGATCGGGCTGCTTGTCGAGGAAGTCGACCCAGAGCGGCATCGGCAGCTCGGCGATGCGCACCTTGGTGACCGCGACGATCGAGTAGGGCACCGGCGTGCGCAGGCGCCACGCGGCGTAGGAAGTGTCCATCTCGTACTCGGCCGCGAAGCGCAGGATCATCTCGCGCCCCTGGGGGTTGGAGACCACGCGCTTCAGCATCCCCTCGAGGATGAAGAACTGCTCCATCTCCTCGTCGCCCTGGCGCACCAGCGGGTCGCCCTTGCGGTAGTCGCCGATCGCGAGCAGCGGCTCGAGCTCGCCCCACTGCGACGGGCTCATGCCTTGCAGGAGCTGGTTCTGGCGCAGCTGCAGGCGCAGGCTGTTGCGTTGCGGGTGCGAGGCGAGCGAGGTCACTGGTCTTGGCGCGGCTTTTAGCGCTTCCTACTGTTGGATTTTAGAGCCTTGACCTCAGTCAAGGCTCCGATCCGCCGCCGATTCCTACCATAACGGTCCCCTCAGAGGAGCAGCCCATGGGTACCGCAGAACCTCAAGTTGCGACCGCACAATCGCAGACCGCCGACGGCTTTCAGCTGGTCATCGACGCGCTGAAGCTGAACGGCATCGACACGATCTACGGGCTACCCGGGATCCCGATCACCGACCTCACCCGCCGCGCGCAGGCCGACGGCATCCGCGTGCTGGCGTTTCGCCACGAGCAGAACGCGGGCTACGCCGCGTCGATCGCCGGCTTCCTCACGCAGAAGCCGGGCATCTGCCTCACGGTGTCGGCGCCCGGCTTCCTGAACGGCCTGAACGCGCTCGCGCACGCGACCGTCAACTGCTTCCCGATGATCCTGATCAGCGGCTCGAGCGAGCGCGAGATCGTCGACTTGCAGCAGGGCGACTACGAGGAGATGGACCAGCTCGCGATCGCAAGACCGGTCGCCAAGGCGGCCTACCGCGTGCTGCACGCCGAGGACATCGGCGTGGGCATCGCGCGCGCGATCCGCGCCGCCGTGTCGGGCCGGCCGGGGGGCGTGTACCTCGACCTGCCGGCGAAGCTGTTCGCGCAGAGCATCGATTCAGAACTTGGCAAAAAGAGTCTCATCAAGGTTGTCGACCCGGCGCCCAAGCAGATCCCGGCGCCCGAGGCGGTGAAGCGCGCGGTCGATCTGCTGCGGTCTGCGAAGAAACCGCTGATCATCCTCGGCAAGGGCGCCGCCTATGCGCAGGTCGATTCCCAGATCAAGGATCTCATCGAAAAGACGGGGGTCCCCTACCTGCCGATGTCGATGGCCAAGGGACTGCTGCCCGACACGCACGAGCTTTGCGCGTCCGCCGCGCGCTCGTTCGTGCTGCCCGGCGCCGACGTGGTGATGCTGATCGGCGCGCGCCTGAACTGGCTGCTGTCGCACGGCAAGGGCAAGACCTGGGGCGGCAAGGACCACAAGTCCTGGGGCGGGCAGAAATTCATCCAGATCGACATTTCGCCGCAGGAAGCCGACAGCAACGTGCGCATCGACGCGCCGGTGGTGGGCGACATTGGGTCGTGTGTCTCGGCCCTGCTCGCCGGAATGGGAAATAACCTTGCAAAACCCCCAGCCGAGTGGCTGAACGCGGTGGCGGAGAAGAAGAAGGGCAACGTCGCCAAGATGGCCGAGACGCTGGCGAAGAATCCCTCGCCGATGAACTTCCACAGCGCGCTCAACGTGGTGCGCGACATCGTGAAGGCGAACCCGGACGCGATGTTGGTGAACGAAGGCGCCAACGCGCTCGACTTCACGCGCTCGATCGTCGACATGTACCAGCCGCGCAAGCGCATCGACGTCGGCACCTGGGGGATCATGGGCGTCGGCATGGGCTACTGCGTCGCCGCCGCCGTGGTCACCAAGCAGCCGGTGATCGCGATCGAGGGCGACAGCGCGTTCGGCTTCTCCGGCATGGAGGTGGAGACCCTCTGCCGCTACAACCTGCCGGTGTGCATCGTCGTCATGAACAACAACGGCGTGTACAAGGGCACCGACCAGGACCCGACCGGCCGCGATCCGGCGCCCACCGTGTTCGTGAAGGGCGCGCGCTACGACAAGCTGATGGAGGCGTTCGGCGGCGTGGGCGTGAACGCGACCACGCCGGCGGAGCTCCGCAAGGCGATGGAGGACGCCGTTCGCTCGAAGAAGCCGACGCTGATCAACGCGGTGATCGACGAGACCGCTGGCACCGAGAGCGGCCGCATCACCAGTCTCAACCCGACCGCTGGGAAGAAAAAGTAATGGAAGCCCTCAAAGGCGTTCGCATTCTGGATATGACGCACGTCCAGGCCGGTCCGACCTGCAGCCAGCTGCTCGCCTGGTTGGGCGCCGACGTGATCAAGTTCGAGAACCCGCAGGGCGACGCGACGCGCGGCCAGCTGCGCGACGTGCCGAACGCGGACTCGCTCTACTTCACGATGCTCAACTGCAACAAGCGCTCGATCACGGTCAACATGAAGACCGAGGAGGGCAAGCAGGTGTTCGTCGACCTGCTGAAGAAGTGCCACATCGTCATGGAGAACTTCGGCCCCGGGGTGCTCGACCGCTTCGGCTTCCCGTGGGACAAGATCCGGTCGATCAACCCGAAGATCGTGATGGGCTCGATCAAGGGCTTCGGCTCGAGCGGCCCGTACGCCGACTTCAAGGCCTACGAGAACGTGGCGCAGGCGATGGGCGGCGCGATGAGCACCACGGGCGTGCCCGACGGCCCGCCCTTCGTGACCGGCGCGCAGATCGGCGACAGCGGCACCGGGCTTCATTTGGCGATCGGCCTCCTGGCCGCCTTGAGGCAGGCGGAACGGACGGGGAAAGGCCAGTACGTCGAGGTCGCGATGATGGACGGCGTGATGAACCTGTGCCGCGTGAAGTTCCGCGACCACCAGCGCCTGACGCGCGGCGAGCTGTCGGAGTTCTCGGTTCCGACGTACAAGGGAATGGGCGATGTGCCGCGCGCCGGCAACGACTCCGGCGGCGGCCAGCTTGGCAACGCCGTCCACTGCAAGCCGCATGGCGCCAACGACTGGCTCTACGTCGTGGTGCAGGAGGCGGTGTGGGAAGACCTCGCCAAGCGCATCGGGCCGGACGTCGGCATGCCGCAGATGGCGAGCGAGCCCAGGTTCGCGAAAATTTCGGACCGAAGAAAAAATCAGAACCTGATGTGGACGCTGATCAACAAGTTCGCCGAGAAATACACCAAGCGCGAGCTGATGGCGATCCTGAATTCGCTCGACGTGCCCTGCGGCCCGATCATGAGCACGGAGGACCTCGCGACCGACGAGCACGTGCGCGGGCGCGAGATGTGGGTCGAGCTCGACCATCCGCAGCGCGGCAAGTGGTTCAACGTCGGCATGCCGATCAAGCTCTCCGACTCGCCCGCGGTGATCCAGCGCAGCCCGACGCTCGGCGAGCACACCGACGAGATCCTGAAGGAGGTTCTCGGCTACGAGGCGGAGGAGATCGCGCAGCTGAAAGGCGCGGGCGCGTTCTCCATGCCGCCGAAAAAAGCCGCATGAGGATCGCGATCGTCGGCCAGCAGGATTTCGGCAAGGCCGTGCTCGAGGCGTTCCTCGCGCGCAAGGACGAGGTCGCCGGCGTGTTCTGCGCGCCGGAGAAGCCCGGCGCGCGCCCCGATGCGCTCAAGGTCGCGGCGCAGGAGAAGGGCGTCAAGGTCTTTCAGTTCCCGTCCCTGAAGAGCGACGAAGCGAAATCGGCGCTGCGCGCGCTGAACGTCGAGCTCGGGATCATGGCGTTCGTGCTGCAGTTCGCACCGCAGGACTTCGTCAGCATTCCGAAGCGCGGCACGATCCAGTACCACCCGTCGCTGCTGCCGAAATACCGCGGGCCCTCGTCGATCAACTGGCCGATCATCCGCGGCGACGCCAAGACCGGGCTCACCATCTTCCGGCCGACCGACGGGCTCGACGAGGGGCCGGTGGTGCTGCAGAAGGAGACCGCGATCGGACCCGACGACACGCTCGCCACGGTGTATTTCGACCGCCTGTTCCCGATGGGGGTGCAGGCGATGCTCGAAGCGGCGGATCTGGTGGTCAAGAACAACCAGCAGGAGGTGGTGCAGGACGAGTCGAAGGCCAGCTACGAAGGCTGGTGCCGCAAGGCCGAGGCGCGCATCAACTGGGCGAGCCATGTCGACTTCACCTACAACCTGATCCGCGGCTGCAATCCCGCGCCGGGCGCCTGGTGCACCCTCGAAGGAAAAGAATTGCAAGTATTCGACGCGCGCAAGCACCCGGTGCGCACCTTCGGCGCGGTCAAGGGCAAGATCGGCGAGGTGGTCGAGGTGGGCGACAAGTCCTTCCAGGTCACGGCGCAGGGCGGGCGCATCGAGGTGCTGCGCGCGAAGCTCGGCGACGGCAAGAAAGTCGCGGCGGCTGAATTGCTTGCCGGAGGCGCGATCAAGGCGGGGCAAATCCTCAGCTAAATCGTTGACTTGCCTAGCATTGGGCTGCAACAATGCGCCCCGGGGATAAGCGGGGAGGGGGTTCTTGGAGTTCGTTTTGCAGACAACCAGGCAGGGCTAGCGGGAATGGATCTCAGCCAGAGCCTGGAGATCGCGACGTGCACCGACCCGGGCATGGTTCGCTCGCACAACGAGGATTCGATCGCCGCCGATCACGCGAACGGCTTGGTGGTGCTCGCCGACGGCATGGGCGGCTACAACGCCGGCGAGGTGGCGAGCGGTATGGCGACCACGGTGATCGTCACCGAGATGCGCCAGATCCTGCAGAACGCGAAGCCCTACGACGTCGACACGCGCACGAGCGAGGAAATCGCGGCGCGCCTGGTGCGCGAGCAGGTGCTGAAGGCGAACAGCTCGATCTATCAGGCGGCGCAAAGCCAGCCGCAGTACGCCGGCATGGGCACCACGCTGGTGGTGTGCCTGTACTACGACAATCGCATGCTGGTCGCGCACCTCGGCGACTCGCGGCTCTACCTGCTGCGCGACGGCAAGTTCACGCAGGTGACGCGCGACCATTCGCTGCTGCAGGAGCAGATCGACTCCGGCATCATCACGCCCGAGCAGGCGAAGAGGGCGCAGCACAAGAACCTCGTGACCAAGGCGCTCGGCATCGATCCCACGGTCGAGCCCGAGATCCACGAGTACTCCACCAGGTCGGGCGACGTCTACCTGCTCTGCTCCGACGGTTTGTGCGACATGGTCGAGGACGAGGACATCGGCATGACGCTGCAAACCCTCGGCGGCAATCTCAAGCTCGCCGCGCAGCAGCTCGTGCAGATGGCCAACGACAACGGGGGGCGGGATAACGTTTCGGTTATACTGGTTCGCGTCCTACGGGAATACCCCGGCCCCCGCGGCGTCATGGCCAAGGTGTTCGGCTGGCTAAAATAACCCCGCGGACCCGCTATGGCGAAACTGATACTCAGCATGGATGGCCTGGTGCTCAAGGAAATTCCCTTGACCAAGGAGCGCACCACCATCGGCCGCAAGCCGCACAACGACATCCAGATCGACAACCTCGCGGTGAGCGGCGAGCACGC
>DASRIR010000297.1:0-72544 GCA_035649875.1 Burkholderiales bacterium
TGAAAACGCGAGGGATCATCTCTATTATTAGCACTCGTCGGGACCGAGTGCTAATCACGAGCCGCGGTCCCGGATTTCGGGCCGGGTTCACCCCACCCCCAAGTCATTGTAATGCACCGTTTTTTCTCTTTCGAATGGGAGACCGCATGAAAATCCGTCCGCTGCACGACCGCGTGATCGTCAAGCGCATTGAAGAAGAGCGCAAGTCCGCCGGGGGCATCGTCATCCCCGACACCGCCGCCGAGAAGCCCGACCAGGGCGAGATCGTCGCCGTTGGCAAAGGCAAGAAAGACGAGCAGGGCAAGCTGATCGCCCTCGATGTGAAGCCGGGAGACAAGGTGCTGTTCGGCAAGTACTCCGGCCAGACCGTCAAGGTAAAGGGCGAAGAACTCCTCGTCATGCGCGAGGAAGACATCATGGGCGTCATCGAAGGTCACTGAACACTCACACGAATTTCTAGGAGAACTCGCAATGCCAGCCAAGGAAGTACGTTTCCACGAGAGCGCCCGCGCCAAGATGGTTCATGGCCTGAACATCCTGGCCGACGCCGTGAAAGTGACGCTGGGGCCGAAGGGCCGCAACGTCGTGCTCGAGCGCTCGTTCGGCGCCCCGACCGTCACCAAGGACGGCGTGTCGGTGGCGAAGGAGATCGAGCTGAAGGACAAGTTCGAGAACATGGGCGCGCAGATGGTGAAGGAAGTCGCGTCCAAGACCTCCGACGTCGCCGGCGACGGCACCACCACCGCCACCGTGCTCGCGCAGGCGATCGTGCGCGAGGGCATGAAGTTCGTCGCCTCGGGCATGAACCCGATGGACCTGAAGCGCGGCATCGACAAGGCGGTCGCCGCGGTGACCGAGGAGCTGAAGAAGATCTCCAAGCCGTGCTCGAGCTCGAAAGAGATCGCGCAGGTCGGCTCGATCTCGGCCAACGCCGATTCCGACATCGGCAAGATCATCGCCGACGCGATGGACAAGGTGGGCAAGGAAGGCGTGATCACGGTCGAGGACGGCAAGTCGCTCAACAACGAGCTCGACCTGGTCGAGGGCATGCAGTTCGACCGCGGCTACCTCTCGCCGTACTTCATCAACAACCCCGAAAAGCAGATCGCGGTGATCGAGGATGCGTACATCCTCCTGCACGACAAGAAGATCTCGTCGATTCGTGAGCTGTTGCCGATCCTCGAGCAGGTGGCGAAAGCGGGCAAGCCGCTGCTGATCATCGCCGAGGAAGTCGAGGGCGAGGCGCTCGCAACGCTGGTGGTCAACAACATCCGCGGCATCCTCAAGACCGTCGCGGTCAAGGCGCCGGGCTTCGGCGACCGCCGCAAGGCGATGCTGGAAGACATGGCGATCCTCACCGGCGGCACGGTGATCTCCGAAGAGCTGGGCCTCAAGCTCGAGAACGCGACGCTGAAGGACCTCGGCAAGGCGAAGAAGGTGGAATCCGCCAAGGAGAACACCACCATCATCGACGGCGCCGGCAACAAGAAGGACATCGAGGGGCGCGTCAAGCAGATCCGCGTGCAGATCGATGAGGCGACCAGCGACTACGACAAGGAAAAGCTGCAGGAGCGCGTGGCGAAGCTCGCCGGCGGCGTGGCGGTGATCAAGGTCGGCGCCGCGACCGAAGTCGAGATGAAGGAGAAGAAGGCGCGCGTCGAGGACGCGTTGCACGCGACCCGCGCGGCCGTCGAAGAGGGGGTGGTCCCGGGCGGCGGCGTGGCGTTCATCCGCGCCAAGCAGGCGCTCGACGGCAAGGTCAAGGCCGACAACCACGACCAGGAAGCCGGCGTGAAGATCGTGATGCGGGCTCTCGAAGAGCCGATGCGCATCATCGTCGACAACAGCGGCGCCGAGCCCTCGGTGGTGCTGAACAAGGTGCTCGAGAACAAGGGCAACTACGGCTTCAACGCGCAGACCGAGGAGTTCGGCGATCTCGTGCAGCAGGGCGTGATCGACCCGACCAAGGTCGCGCGCACCGCGCTGCAGAACGCCTCCTCGGTGGCGGGCCTCATGCTCACCACCGACGCGATGGTGGCCGAGCTGGTCGAGGAGAAGAAGGGCGGCGGCGGCCATTCGCACGGCATGCCCGGCGGCATGGGCGGCATGGGCGACATGGACATGTAAGGCAGTTTTTTTGCACAAGGGAAAAGGCGCCCTCGGGCGCCTTTTTCTTTTCTACGCCTTATAATTCGCGCCTTTCCGCAGTTTGCTCCCGCAGGCCAAGTAGCTCAGTTGGTAGAGCAGAGGACTGAAAATCCTTGTGTCGGTGGTTCGATTCCGCCCTTGGCCACCAATTCCTGGAGTTCTGGCTAGACAGACTGGCGGACAAACGCTAGCTTGGTTCCCAGGGAGGAACGAACGCCTGGCTGATCGCGGGCAGGGCTGACGATGGCGCTCGAGCAGGCTGACATCCTGCTGGTCGAGGATAACGCCGAAGACGCCGAAATGACGTTGCGCGCATTGCGCGGGCGCACCCTCGCGAGCCAAGTGCACTGGGTGAAGGATGGCGCGGAGGCGCTCGAGTACCTCTTCTGCAGCGGGAAGTACGCAGACCGCTCTCCCGAACACCCCAAGCTCGTGCTGCTCGATATCAAGATGCCCAAGGTGGACGGCATCGAGGTACTGCGGCGCGTAAAAGGGTCTGAGCTGCGCGCGGTCCCGGTGGTGGTGATGGCCTCCTCGAACGAGGAGCGCGACGTGCTGGAGAGCTATCGGCTCGGCGTCAACAGCTACCTCATCAAGCCCGTCCGGGGCGAGGCCTTCCTCGAGACCGTGGCGAAGATCGGCCTGGACTGGTCGCGTTAGCGCTCGTGTTGCCTTGCATGCAACGCCGGTAATGCCGGCTCGTAGCGCGGGTCGACGGTGACCTCGTCGTAGTAGTACGTGTTCTTGGTCGCGGCCGCCTTCCTCAGCTTGGCGGGGTTGAGCTCGGAGATGTAGATCGGTGTGCGCACGCCCCCGGCGTCGATCCAGCCGAGGACGGCTTTGGGCTGGCCGCGGACGAAGACCAGCTCCGACACACGGCGGAATGTGGAGTCGCCCACCCGGTGGCGGTGAATCACCTTGAGGCCGAGGCGCCCCTTGCTTCGGTTCTGCATGGAATGGCAATCCTCATGCAGGCGCCGTGCCGGTAGTGCAAAGGGCGACAGCGCGCTACGGGCGCGCCGCGACTAACACGACATTGGAGCCGCCGAAAGCGAACGAATTGGACATCACCGCGCGCGGGGCAGGCACGCGCTCGGCCTCGCGCGCGACGTGGCGCACCGGGCACGCCGGGTCGGGCTGCTCGAGAAAGCCGGTGGGCGGCAGCACGCCCTGCTCGAGGGCGAACAGGGCCGCGGCAAACTCGATTGCGCCCGAGCCGCCGAGCAGGTGGCCGTGCAGCGACTTGGTGGAACTCACGCGCACATCGCGCACAGCGGCGCCGAACACCGCGTTGATCGCTTCCGCTTCGACCACGTCTCCAACCGCGGTCGCGGTACCGTGCGCATTGATGTAGCCCACCTCCTGCGCGGAAAGGCGCGCCTCGTTCAACGCTTCCTTCATGGCGCGGATCTGTCCGTCCCGATCGGGGCGCGACATGTGGACCGCGTCGCACGAGTTGCCGTAGCCGGTGAGCACGCCGTAGATGCGCGCACCACGTGCCCGTGCGCGCGCTTCGTCCTCGAGCACGAACGCCGCCGCGCCCTCGCCGAGCACGAGCCCGGCGCGGCGCTTGTCGAAGGGCTTGCAGCTCGCCGCGGCGTCGGCGGGGTCGGCGGGCGCGAGCGTGCGCAGCGCTTGCCACGCGACGAGCACGCCAGGCGTCAGCAGCGCTTCCGAGCCGCCCGCGATCATCACGTCGGCGCGCCCCGCGCCGATGGTGCGCATCGCTTCGCCGAGTGCCATTGCCGAGGACGAGCAAGCGGTCGAGTAGTTGGCGAACGGCCCGCGCAGGCCGTGGCGCACGGCGATGTTGGAGCCCGCGGCGTTGCTCATGCTCATGACCACGGTGAGCGGGCGAACCCGCCACTCGTCCGCGCCGTAGACCTGCTTGTAGCTCGCGTCCTGGGTTTGCGCCCCGCCCATGCCGGTGCCCCAGGAGACGCCCACGCGGTCGCGGTCCGCGTCCTCGAGCGCAAGACCGCTTGCCGCGATCGCCTGCGCCGCGGCGGCAAGCGCGAACTGCGATGCACGGTCGAGGTTCGCGGCCTCGGCTTCCTTGAAGTGCGGCGTCGGATTCCAGTCGATCGTCGCCGCGACCTGCACGCCGGAGCGCTCGGCGAGCTCGGGCGCGAGGCGGCGGATGCCCGAGCGGCCCGCGGCGAGCGAGCGCTGGAATTCCTCCAGGGTGGTGCCCAGCGGGGAGACCACGCCCGCTCCGGTCACGGCGACGCGGCGCGCGGACATGCCCGGCGCTTAGACCTTGCCGGCGGCGCTCAGCGCGGCGGCGACGTGGCGCTCGAGGTCGCCGAGCGTCCTGATCGCCTTCAGGTCCTCGTCGGACACGGCAACGCCGAACTCTTCCTCGACCTTGAACATGAATTCGATGAAGCTGAGCGAATCGATGCCGAGCTTGTCGAGCGGCGCTGCCGGATCGAGACCGTCGGGATTGATCGAGAACTCCTTCGCCGCCAGCTGCCGGATGCGTGCGAGCGTGTCCATCGGGGATGAATTATAGTCTGTCGCCGAGGAGAAGGTGCGGAGCGCGCAGGTCCTGGAGAGCATGGTCGAGGAGCGCACGCGGGCGTTGCGCGAGGCGCAGGCGCGGCTGCGCGCGCTGATCGACAACGAGCCCGAATGCGTGAAGCTGCTCGATGCTGAGGGGCGGCTGCTCGAAATGAACGCCGCCGGATTGCGCATGATCGAAGTCGAGCGCGCCGAGGCGGTGCTCGGCCAGTGCGTCTACGGCATCGTTGCGCCCGAGCACGTCGACGCGTTCCGCAGCTTGACCGAGCGCGTGTGCCGCGGCGAGCGCGGCACGCTGGAGTTCGAGATGGTCGGCCTGAAGGGAACCCGGCGCTGGCTCGAGACGCACGCGGTTCCTTTCCACGACGAAGCGAGCGGCGAGACGCGCCTGCTCTCGATCACGCGCGACGTCACCGGCCGCAAGCACGCCGAGCAGGCGCTGCGCGAAAGCGAGCGGCGCTTCCACGCGTTCATGGAGCATCTGCCCGCGGCAGCATGGATCAAGGACGCGCGCCTGCGCTACATCTACGTCAACCGCGCCTATGAGCGCGTCTATGGCTGGCGGGCAAAGGACGTGCTCGGCCGCGAGGACTTCGAGCTGCACGCGCCGGAGCTCGCGCGCTTCTTCCGCGATGACGACGAGAAGATCCTGCGCGCCGGCGTGGCGGCGCAGAGGCTGCACGATGTGCCGTACGCGGACGGCCGCCCGGGCCACTGGCTGGTGGCGAAGTTTCCGCTTGACGACGCGGCGGGCGAAACCGGCGTGGCCGGTATCGCGGTCGATGTCACGGAGCGCAAGCAGGCCGAAGAGGCCCTGCAGGCGCTGCTCGAGGGCACGGCATCGGTCACCGGAGAACGATTTTTCCCCGCACTCGTGCGCTCGGTCGCGCGCGCGACGAAGGTGCGCTATGCATTCGTGACCGAGCTCTTGGACGGCGCGCGCCTGCGCATGCTGGCGATTTGGGCGGGCGACGGGCCGGCAAAACCCGTCGAATACGACCTCGTGCACACGCCGTGCAGGATCGTCATCGAGCAAGGCGAGGCCTGCTTTGCGGACTCGGTGCAGCAGGCGTTTCCGCGCGACCAGGACCTGGTCGACCTCGGCGCGGCGAGCTATCTCGGGATTGCGATGCGCGACGCCGCGGGCAAGACGCTGGGCCATCTTTGCATCCTCGACGACAAGCCGCTGCGCGACGAGGCGCGCATCGCTTCGCTGCTCAGGATCTTCGTGTCGCGCGCCGCTGCGGAGCTCGAGCGCAAGCAGGCCGAGGACGCGCTGCGCGCGAGCCAGGCGGAAATCCGCGGGCTGCTCGACCGGCTGGTCAGCATGCAGGAGTCGGAGCGCCGGCGCGTGGCCGACGAGCTGCACGATCTCATCGGGCAGAACCTGACCGCGCTCGGCATCGATCTGCAGGCGCTCAAGCAGCGCTTGCAGGCCGCCGGAGACCGCATTGCGGGTCCGCGCCTCGATGCGATGGCCGGCCTGCTCGAGACGACGATCGATTCCATTCGCGGCGTCATTACCGATCTGCGTCCCGTCGCGCTGCAGGAGTTCGGCCTGCTGGCGGCGCTGCGCTGGTACGCGTCGCAGTTCAGCGAGCGCACCGGCATGAAGGTCTCCACTCAGTGCGAAGGACGCGAGGCGCGCCTCGCGCCCGATACCGAGCTTGCGCTTTTCCGCATCGCGCAGGAGGCGCTGACGAACGCCGCGAAGCACAGCGGCGGCAGCGGCGTGGAGATCAGCATCCGCTACGGCGAGCCGCTGATCCTGATCGTGAAGGACGACGGGCGCGGTTTCGCCCAGGCGAGCGGGGCGCCGCGCGGCTTCGGCCTGCCGAGCATGCGCGAGCGCGCGGAAGCGCAAGGGGGCTCGCTGCGGGTCGAAACCGCGGCGCGCGGCACCCAGGTGGTCGTGGAGATCCCGGTACTCCAGCATGGCGATTGACGTACTCCTGCTCGACGACCATGCCGTGGTGCGCGACGGGCTGCAGGCGCTGCTCGCGGCGCAGCCCGACATCCGCGTGATCGGCAGCTTCGGCGACGCCAGCCGCGCGGTCGCCTTTGCTTCGGAAGCGCCGCCCGATGTCGCCGTGCTCGACATCGCGATGCCCGGCCTCGACGGCGTCGAGGCGGCACGGCGCATCCACGACCTGTGCCCCAACACCCATATCCTCATGCTCTCGATGCACGCGAGTCCCGAGCACGTCTACCAGGCGATACGCGCCGGCGCGAGCGGCTACGTGCTGAAGGACTCCGCCGGCGGCGAGGTCGTGGCCGCGGTGCGCGCGGTGCACGCGGGACAGCGCTACCTGAGCGAAAAGCTCTCGCAGCGCTCGCTCGACGACTACATCCGGGAGCGCGGCAGCGACCACCCGCTCGAGCGGCTCTCGCGTCGCGAGCTGCAGGTGCTGAAGCTCATCGTCGAAGGCGCCACCAGCGCGCAGGTCGGCGCCCTGCTGGGCCTGTCGCCGAAGAGCATCGATACCTACCGCAGCCGGATGATGGCGAAGCTCGACATCGACGACCTGGCGACGCTGGTGAAGTTCGCCATCCGCCATGGGGTGACTTCGCTGGAGTAGCGCATGCGTACCTCCGCGCTCTTCGGCCTGCAGAAGGTGGACCTGTTCAAGGGCCTGGGCAGCCACAGCCTGCGCGAGATCGCGGCGCGGTGCAAATGGACGCGCTGCAAGCGCAACGACTACGTCATGCGCCGCGACGACAATGACTGCGACGTCTACTTCGTGGTCGCGGGCGCGCTGCGCGCGAGCGCGTCGGCCGGACGCGGCCGGCGCATCATCTTCCGCGAAATCGCGGCGGGCGAGATGTTCGGCGAGCATTCGGCGCTGGACGGTCGCGCGCGCTTTGCCGACGTGGCCGCGCTGCGCGAGTCGCTGCTCGCCTCGATGTCGCCCGAAGTGTTCCGCGCGATCGTCGCCGAGCATGCCGTGGTGCGCGAGCGGCTGCTGCGCTGCCTGAGCGGCTCGGTCCGCGAGCTCGCCGAGCGCCTGCTCGAGCGCGGGGCGCAGCCGGTGCAACGCCGCGTCTGGGTCGACCTGCTGCGCCGGGCGCGCGACGCCGGCATCGCCGACAACCGCGCCCGCCTCGAGCCGGCGCCGACCCACTACGATATCGCGGCCCGCGTCGGCAGCTCGCGCGAGCAGGTGACGCGCGAGCTCTCCAGCCTCGCGCGCCGCGGCATTCTGGAGCGCGCCGGCCGCCGGCTGGTGGTGCGCGATGTCGCGGCGCTCGAGCGGCTCGCGGGCGCGAGAAGTCTCTTATAATCAGCGGCCTGTGGCCGCATCGCTCTTCACCCTCGGGCTGAACCACCAGACCGCGCCGCTCGCGATTCGCGAGCGCGTGGTGTTTCACGTCGAGCGCATGCACGAGGCGCTTGGCGAGCTCAAGCGCAACTTCGTACAGGAAGCCGCGATCCTCTCGACCTGCAATCGCACCGAGCTCTACGTATCGGGCGAAGCCCCCGGCGCGACCGCGCAATGGCTCGCGCAGTACCACCGCCTGGCGCCCGCCGAGCTGCAGCAGTACCTCTACACCCTGCCCAACGAGCAGGCCGTGCGGCACGCGTTCCGCGTGGCTTCGGGCCTCGATTCCATGGTGATCGGCGAGCCGCAGATTCTCGGGCAGATGAAGGAGGCGGCGCGCGCCGCCGAGTCGGCAGGAACGCTCGGCAGCCTTCTGCATCGCCTGTTCCAGCGCTCGTTCGCGGTGGCGAAGGAGGTGCGCTCGACCACGCGCATCGGCACGGCGAGCGTGTCCATGGCCGCGGCCGCAGTGAAGCTCGCGGCGCGCATCTTCCCGAGCCTGCAGGAGCAAGGCGTGCTGCTGATCGGCGCGGGCGAAATGATCGAGCTCACCGCGACGCACTTCGCCGCGCAGGCGCCGGCGCGCATCACCGTCGCCAACCGCACGCTCGATCGCGCCGAGCGGCTCGCCACGCGCTTCAATGCGCAGGCGATCGAGCTGCGCGCCCTCGCCGAGCACCTGCACGAGTACGACATTATCGTGTCGTGCACCGCCTCGTCGCTGCCGATCCTCGGCAAAGGGCTGGTCGAGCGCGCGCTGCGCGCCCGGCGTCGGCGGCCGATGTTCATGGTCGACCTCGCGGTGCCGCGCGACATCGAGCCCGAAGCCGGCGAGCTCGACGACGTGTTCCTTTACACCATCGACGACCTCGGGAGCATCGTCAGCGCGAACCTCGATTCGCGCCGCGCCGCGCTCGAGCAGGCCGAGGCGATCATCGACACCCAGGTTGGCCGCTTCATGCAATGGATGCAGCTGCGCGAGGGCGCGCCGTTGATCCGCGCGCTGCGCGAGCAGGCCGACAGCGCGCGGCGCGAGGAGCTCGAGCGCGCGCTGAAGGCGCTGCAGCGCGGCGAGGACCCGGCGGCGGTATTGGAGACGCTGTCGCGGGCCTTGACCAACAAGCTGATGCACGGGCCGACGCAGGCGCTTTCCGAATCCCTGAAGCGCATCAAGTGAACGCGCGGCTGCGAGCCAAGCTCGACAGTCTGGTCGGGCGGCTGGGGGATCTCGACGGCCTGCTCGCCGCCGAGAACGCGACGCGCGACCTGGAGCAGTTCCGGAAGCTCTCGCGCGAGCACTCGGAGGTGTCTCACGTCACGGGCTTGTACGAGGCCTACCGCCAGGCCGAACGCGATGCCGCCGAGGCGCGCGAATTCGCCGCCGACGCCGCGATGAAGTCCTACGCCGACGAAGAGCTGAAGAAGGCGCGCGCCGCGATGGAGCGGCTCGAAGCCGAGCTGCAGAAGGCGCTGCTGCCCAAGGACCCGAACGACGAGCGCAACCTGTTCCTGGAAGTGCGCGCCGGGACCGGCGGCGACGAATCCGCGCTCTTCGCCGGCGACCTGTTCCGCATGTACACGCGCTTTGCCGAGCGCAACGGCTGGCAGGTCGAGATCATCTCCGAAAGCCCGTCCGAGCTCGGCGGCTACAAGGAGGTGATCGCGCGTCTGGTCGGCCAGGGCGCGTTCTCCCGACTCAAGTTCGAATCGGGCGGCCACCGCGTTCAGCGCGTGCCGAAGACCGAGGCGCAGGGCCGCATCCACACCTCGGCCTGCACGGTGGCGGTGCTGCCCGAGGCCGACAGCATCAACGAGGTGGTGCTGAACCCGGCGGAACTGCGCATCGACACCTACCGCGCCTCCGGCGCCGGTGGCCAGCACGTGAACAAGACCGAGTCGGCGATTCGCGTCACCCACCTGCCGACCGGGATCGTGGTCGAATGCCAGGACTCGCGCTCGCAGCACAAGAACCGAGAGAAGGCGCTCGGCGTGCTCGCCGCGCGCATCCGCGACAAGCAGCTCTCCGAGCAGCAGGCGAAGACCGCGTCGACGCGCAAATCGCTGATCGGCTCGGGCGACCGCTCCGAGCGCATCCGCACCTACAACTTCCCGCAGGGGCGCGTCACCGACCACCGCATCAACCTCACGCTCTACAAGATCGACCGCATCATGGACGGCGAGCTCGACGAGATCGTGAGCGCGCTTGCGCACGAGCACCAGGCCGAGCAGCTCGCCAGCCTGACCGAAGAAACCGCTTGACCGTTCAGCAGGCCTTGAGCACTAGCGGCGTCGACCCGCGCGAGGCGCGCGTGCTTCTCGCCGCGGCGAGCGGATTCTCCGAGGCGAGCCTGATCGGATTCCCCGAAAGGCAAATCCCCGGGGATGTGCAGCAGCGCTTCGCGGAGTTTGTCGCCCGCAGAAAAAAAAGCGAGCCGGTCGCGTACATCCTCGGCCGCAAGGAGTTCTACGGCCTCGAGCTGGCCGTCAACCCGGCCGTGCTCATCCCGCGTCCGGAGACCGAGCTGCTGGTCGATCTTGCCCTGGAGAGGGAATTCTCGAGCGCGGTCGACCTCGGTACCGGCTGCGGCGCCATTGCGCTCGCGCTGAAGAAACACCGGCCGCGGGCCCGCGTGGTTGCGGTCGAGGCGAGCGCCGCTGCGCTGTATGTCGCGCAGCGAAACGCGGTCAAGCAGAACCTCGACATCGAGTTCCGCCATGGCCTGTGGTTCGGGCCGCTTGCCGGCGAGCGCGTGGACCTCATCGTCTCGAACCCGCCGTACGTCGCTGCCGGCGATCCTCACCTTGCCGACCTGCGCTACGAACCCGACGTGGCGCTGGTCGCAGGTGCAGATGGCCTCGACGCAATCAGGGAAATAGCGCGCAGCGCGCCCCGCCATCTAGCACCGGGCGGCTGCCTCCTCGTAGAGCACGGGAGGGGTCAGGACGGCGCGGTGCGCGGGCTGCTCGCTGCCGCCGGCCTTGAAGGGGTCGCCACCTGGCCCGATCTTGCGGGTATCCCGCGGGTAAGCGGCGGAAAGCGATAAAATCGACCCCATGGATATCCAACAGAAGATCAAGGAGCAGGTTTCGGGCAACCGAGTCGTGCTCTACATGAAAGGCACGCCGCAGTTTCCGCAATGCGGCTTCTCGGCGCTTGCGGTGCAGGTGCTGAACGCCTGCGGCGTGCAGGACTTTGCGAGCTACAACGTGCTCGCCGACCAGGAAATCCGCGAAGGCATCAAGCACTACGCCAACTGGCCGACCATCCCGCAGCTCTACATCAACGGCGAGTTCGTCGGCGGGTCGGACATCATGCGCGAGATGTACCAGTCGGGCGAGCTGCAGAAGCTGCTAGAGACCGAGAAGGCGTAGCGTCGCCTTCACCTGCCCGAGATAGCCACCGCCGAAGAGGTTGAGGTGGTTGAGCAGGTGATACAGGTTGTACAGGTGCTTTCGCTTCTCGTATTCCGCGGGTAGCGGATAGATGTCGTTGTAGGCCTCGTAGAACTCGCGCGGAAATCCTCCGAAAAGCGCCGTCATCGCGAGATCCGCTTCGCGGTCACCGTAGTACACCGCCGGATCGAACACCACCGGTCCTTGGGCAGTGAACCCTGCGTTTCCGCTCCACAGATCCCCATGCAGGAGTGAGGGCTGGGGTTTGTGGCCTTCCAGGATCTTCAGCGCCGGAAGCGCCACCGGAAAACCCTTCTGGCGCGCCATGGAGACTTGCGGCTCGAGGCGTCGCGTCAGCCAGAACTCCGCCCAGTCATCGCACCAAGAGTTGGTCTGAGGCGTAGACCCGATGTAGTTGTCACGTTGCCAGCCGAAACGCGGTCCGGGTTTCCGGTGCGCGTTCGCCAGCATGCGTCCCAAGGCGGCGAAGTCTCCGGTGTCTTGTAGCGCCAGGTAGTCGAGCAGCAGGTACGCCTGGCCATCGATGTTTCCGTGCGCGAGCGGTTCGGGCGCGCGCAAGTTGGCCCTAAGGGCAACAAGGCCGTCGGCTTCTGCGGCGAACGCGTCAGCGTATCGGGCGTCGTTGAGCTTTAGGAAGCGCGACTGGCCGGCGATGCGCACGCGGTAGCACCGGTGTATACAGCCGCCGGTGACCGATTCGGCAGCCTCGATGCCAAGCTGCTTGCGCAGCGCGGCGTGCATGCCAGGCTCAGCTAGGGTGATCTTGACGACGCAACGGCACGAGCAGGAGCGTGCCATTCTGACGGTCGATCGTCACCCTGAAATGGCTTAGGTAGTCAGTCCCAAGAATGCCGTCCACGTCGGGCAGATCCGGCACCGCTTCATAAACGCCGATTTCGATGGCGTCCACCGCGGCCTCATGGATCGCCAGGGACCGCGCCCGTACGAGCGGCACCGAGAGCTGTCCGCCGCCCGCGACGGTCATCTGGGCGAGCGGTGCTTCGCGGCCGGGCTCGATGCCGGCGAGTTGCGCGAGCTGCGGTCGAATGATGGTCTTGGCGGCTCCCGTGTCGAGCAGCAGGCGCGCCTTCAAGCCATTGACCAGCACCGGCACCAGCATCATCGAGCCTGTGGTTTCGATCGTCGCGCTGCTGTCGGCGGCGTGCGCCGCCAGCCGGCCGCCCGCGAGGGCGCGGAGCGCGCGCGGGCCCGCTTCCTGGTAGCAACGGTCAAAGGCTGCTCCGTCACCGTGGTCCATCAGCGTAAGTCGGACGACGCCGTTGCGGATGCCGGTAACGAGCGCTCCGGAGAGCTGGCGTGCGCAGCTCTCGGCCGCCGCTAGCAGAGCGCGGTCGCGATCTTCATGCCCTGCAGCGGGTGGCGAACTGCACGCGATCAGCAGGACAAAGAGTGCTCCCAAGCGCACGCCGCTATCTTAGTCGCCGCCCCCGGACCGGCCTACCCGGAAGTGAGCCGCGTGTTGGCGAGGTTGAGGCGCTCGACCAGGATGCCGATGAAGGCGCGGTCGAAGTGGCTGCGGCACGTGACGGAAGCCTGCTCGAGGTCGGCGGTGCGCACGCGCACGATGTGCGCGTTCTTGGAGGCGGTCACGGTCGCGCCGCGCTCGCGGCGCTCGGCCGAAAGGTAGGCCATCTCGCCGAAGCATTCGCCCGGGCCGAGCACCGTGAGCAGCTTGCGGTTCTTGCTGACGCGTGCTTCGCCCTCCACCAGGATGCAGAAGAAGTCCCCCGGCTCGCCCTCGCGCACGATCTCGGTGCCCGAGGACACGCGCTCCCAGCGGCCAATGCGCACCACTTCCCAGAGCTCGGGCTCGGCGAAGCGCTTGAAAAACTGCATCGCGCGCAGCGCAGCGAACTTGTCGGCGTCGCCGAAGGTATCGCGCCGCGCCGCTCCCAGCCCGGCGCGCAGCGCCTGGACCAGCGCCTCGGCGAGCTCGTCGCCGCTGTGGTAGCGCGCGGCGACGTCCTTGTGCATCGCCCGGCGCACGATGTGGTCGAGCGACTCGGGCACCTCCGGCCGGTGCGACGACGGCGGCGGCGGCTCGAACTGCGTGATCTGGTAGATCATGCTGAACTTGTTGGTGCCCTGGAACGGCAGCTTGCCGGCGAGCATCTGGTACATCACCACCCCGAGCGAGTAGATGTCGGTCTTGTGGTCGACCAGCTCCTCGCGGATCTGCTCTGGCGACATGTACGCGGGCGAGCCGACGCCGGTGATCTGCGTGGTCTCGGCGCCGACGTTGAGCGCGAGGCCGAAGTCGCTGATCCGCACGTCGGTCGGCGCGGAGGCGTACAGCAGATTGCCGGGTTTGATGTCGCGGTGGGTGACGCCCTGCATGTGCGCGTAGGCGAGCGCGCGCGCGCACTTGAAGATGATCTCGACGGTCTGCTCGACGGGCAGCAGCTCGCCGGGCGCGCAGAAGCGCTCGATCGTGCCGCCGGGCACGAATTCCATCACGATGTAGCCCGAGTCCTCACCGATGCCCGCGTCGTAGATCTGCACGATGTGGGGATGGTCGAGCTTGCCGGCGAGCGAGGCCTCGGTGAAGAAGAGCTTGCGGAACATGCGCCCGCGCGTCGGGTCGCGCAGCGACTCCGGGAAGATGCGCTTCACCGCGACCTGCCGGTTGCGGAACGGATCCTGGCAGAGGAATACCTCCGAGGTGGCGCCCTCGCCCAGCTTGCGGACCACCGGATAGTTGGCGACGGCTTCCAAGCGCGCGGGCTTCCCTAGACCCCGGACAGCCGCAGGTTGGCCGCCGCCAGGCGCTCCACCAGGATCGCCATGAAGGCGCGGTCGAACTTGTGGCGGCAGCCGTCGGAGGCCTGATTGAGGCTTTGCGTCGGCACCGAGATGATGCTTGCGTCCGCGCCGACGGTGACTTCGGCACCGCGTGCGTGCTCCTTGCGCGAGAGATAGGCCATCTCGCCGAACGGCTCGCCCTCCTTCATGATCGTTTCGCCGGCGGTCGCATGGCGCCAGGTGGAGATGCGCCCGACTTCCCACAGTTCGGCATCGGACAAGTGCTCGAAGAACGGCAACCGGCGCAGGGTCTCGAAGCGGTCCGAGTCGGCGAACTCCTGTGCCCTGCCGTCGAGCGGCAGGTCCTTCACCTGCTCGGGCGACATGTAGGCGGGCGAACCGACGCCCGCCACCTGCGTGGTGTCGCGCGTCGCGATTAGCGGCGCGCCGAAGTCGGTCAGCTTCACGTCGGTTTCGCCGGCATGCAGGATGTTGGCGGGCTTGATGTCGCGACGGGTAACGCCGAGCTTTTGCGCGAACTCGAGCGCGCGCGTGCACTTGAAAATGATCTCCACCGTGCGCTCCACTGGGGGCAGGGTCTCCGGCCTACAGTACTTCTCCAGCGTGCCGCCGTCGACGTACTCCATCACGAGGTAATGCAGGTTTTCCTCGGCAACCGCGTCGTAGATCTGACAGATGTGCGGGTGCTGCAGCTTGCCCGCGAGCTTGGCTTCGGTGAGGAAGAGCTTGCGGCATATCTTGCCGCGCGTCGGATCGCGCAGCGCTTCGGCAAACGCCACCTTGATCGCCACGTCGCGCAGGTTGAAAGGGTCGCTGCACAGGTAGACCTCGGAAGTCGCGCCTTCGCCGAGCTTGCGCATCACCGGGTACTTCCCGATCTGCGCGAGATCCCCCCGCAGGCTCATCGACCGCGATGCTTGCGCCCTAGGCGCTTGCGCGCGCGCGCAACCGCCCCGCGCACCGCCGAGGGAGCGGTGCCGCCCGGGTGGCTGCGAGTCGCGACCGAGCCCTCGGGGGTGAGCACCTTGGCCACGTCGGCGCCGATCTTCGGCGAAAAGCTCTTCAACACCGACAGGGACAATGAAGCCAGGTCCACCCCGTCGCGCTCGGCCGCGCGCACCGCGCGCGCCACGACGCCGTGCGCATCGCGGAACGGCACGCCCTTGCGCACCAGGTAATCGGCGAGATCGGTCGCAGTCGCATGGCCCTCGAGCACCGCGGCCCGCATGGCCTCGGGCACCGGCCGCAGGTCCTGCACCAGGCCGACGAAAATGCCGATGCAATCCTTGAGCGTGTCCGCCGCATCGAACAGCGGCTCTTTGTCTTCCTGGTTGTCCTTGTTGTAGGCGAGCGGTTGGGCCTTCATCAGCGCGAGCAGCGCGACCAGCGCGCCGAGCACGCGCGCACTCTTCCCGCGCACCAGCTCGGGCACGTCGGGATTCTTCTTCTGCGGCATGATCGACGAGCCCGTGCAGTAGGCGTCGGGCAGGCGCACGAAGCCGAAGCGCGGGCTCGCCCAGAGCACCAGCTCCTCGGCGAGGCGCGACAGGTGCACCATGACCAGCGCGGCGCAGGCGCAGAACTCGATCGCGAAGTCGCGGTCAGAGACCGCGTCGAGCGAGTTGTCGCACAGGCCCTCGAAGCCGAGCTCGCGCGCCACGCGCTGGCGGTCGATGGGGAAGCTCGTGCCGGCGAGCGCCGCCGCGCCGAGCGGCAGCCGGTTCACCCTGGCGCGCGCCTGAACGAGCCGCTCCCGGTCTCGTTCGAGCATCTCGACGTACGCCATCAGGTGATGGCCGAAGGTCACCGGCTGCGCCACCTGCAGGTGGGTGAAGCCCGGCATCACCAGCCCGGCATGGCGCTTGGCCTGGTCGAGAAGCGCGCGCTCGAGCTCCGCGAGCAGCGCACGCAGCTCGTCGATCTCGGCGCGCAGCCACAGGCGCACGTCGGTCGCGACCTGATCGTTGCGCGAGCGCGCGGTGTGCAGCCGCTTGCCCGCATCGCCCACCAGCGCCGTCAGGCGGCGCTCGACGTTCAAGTGCACATCCTCGGCGTCGAGCGACCAGCGGAAACGCCCGCTTTCGATCTCCCGCCCGATGCGCTTCAATCCGCGCTCGATCGCGCCGAGGTCCCTTCGCGAGAGGATGCCCTGGGCGGCCAGCATGCGGGCGTGGGCGAGCGACGCCTCGATGTCATACTTGGCCAGGCGCCGGTCGAAGCCGACCGAGGCGGTAAAGCGCTTGACCCGCTCGTCGACGGGTTCGGCAAACCGCGCCGACCAAGGCGAGGGCTTTCTCGGCATAAGAAGACGGTTAAAGACCCCTTCGTAAGTATGGTCAGTATAAGACAAAACGCCCATTCGGACCTGCTGCCGGACTTCCGCAATCTGGGGGTGATCGCGCGCATCCTGCTCGCCGTGAACGCCGCAGTTTTCGCAGGCGCGCTGTTCAACGCGGCGAGCCTTGCTCAGGCCCTCGAGCACTTCGTGCAGGCGGCCGCGTTTGCCGAACCGTTGCTGCTCGCCATCGTGGTGGTGCTCTTCGTGCTGTCGTCGCTGCTGCGCCGTCTGCCGTACTGGCTGGGTTGCGCCGCGGTGATCGTCCTCGTGGCGCTGCTGGTCGCCGCTTACCTCGCGGCCCTCGGCACCCCCGAGCCGCTCGCGCGCCTGGCGACGCTCGCCGTGCTGATCGCAGCCGCGCTGCTCGCCTACTTTCGCCTGCTCGCCAAGGCGTATTCGCCCGCCCTCGCCGAGGCGCGCCTGCAGGCGCTCCAGGCGCGCATCCGGCCGCACTTCCTGTTCAACAGCCTGAACGCCGTGCTCGCGCTCATCCGTCGCGACCCGCGGCGCGCGGAGTGCGCGCTCGAGGACCTGGCGGACCTGTTCCGCACGCTGATGTCCGACGCGCGGACCTTCGTGCGCCTCGCCGACGAGATCGCGCTGCTCGAGCGCTATGCCGCCCTCGAGCAGTTGCGCCTGGGCGAGCGGCTGCGCATCACGTGGGAGCTCGACGGCGCGCCGACCGACGCGCTGCTGCCGCCGCTCGTGCTGCAGCCACTGCTCGAGAACGCCATCTACCACGGCGTGGAGCCGGGAACCGACGCGGCCGACGTGCTGGTGCACGTCGAGCGCCGCGGCAACCGGGTGCTCGCGCGCATCGAGAATCCGTTTCTCCCGGCCGAGGTGCAGCGCGCCGGCAACCGCATGGCGCTCGAGAACATCCGCGAGCGCCTGCAGCTTTTCTTCGACGCCGAGGCGCGCATCTCGACCCAGGCTGCGGGCGGACGCTACCGGGTCGAGATCGAGATACCCTACCGGCTGGCATGACGCTCAAGGTCTTCATCGTCGACGACGAAGAACCCGCGCGCGAACGGCTGAAGGAGCTGCTCGGCGACATCGCGGCCGAGGTCGCGACCAGCGTGGTGGGCGAGGCGCGCCACGGCGTGGAGGCGCTCGAGCTGCTGCCCGCGAGCGGCGCCGAGCTCGTGCTGCTCGACATCAAGATGCCCGGCATGAGCGGGCTCGAGGCCGCGCGCCACATCGCGTCGCTCGAGCAGCCGCCGCGCATCGTGTTCGTCACCGCGCACGACCGCCATGCGGTCGAGGCGTTCGAACTCAACGCGCTCGATTACCTGCTGAAGCCGGTGCGCGCCGAGCGCCTCGCAGCCGCGCTGCGCAAGGCGTCGGTGCCCGAGGGCGAGAAGCTGGCCAAGGCGGCCGAGGCGCCGCGCGAGTACCTCTCGGTCACCGAGCGCAACCGCATCGTGCTCGTGCCGGTGCGCGACATCCTTTTCCTGCGCGCCGAGCAGAAATACGTCATGGTGCGCACGCGCGCGCGCGAGCACCTGATCGAGGAGCCGCTGGTCGTGCTCGAGCGCGAGTTCGCGGCGCGCTTCGTGCGCATCCACCGCAACTGCCTGGTGGCGCGCGCCGCGATCCGCAGCTTCGAGCGCGCACCGGGCGAGGAGGACGAGGCGCACTGGCTCGTGGTGCTCGACGGCATTGACGAGCGGTTGCCGGTGAGCCGGCGGCAGTGGCCGCTGCTGCGCGACCTCGTCACGTGAAAAGGCTGGTGATCGCCACTCGCCGCAGCCGCCTCGCGCTGTGGCAGGCGCAGCACATTGCCTCGAAATTGAGCGCGTTGCATCGCGGGCTGGTGGTGGACCTGCTTCCCATGTCGACGCGCGGTGACGAGCTCCTCGACCGGCGACTCGACGACGCCGGCGGCAAGGGTCTGTTCGTCAAGGAGCTGGAGACCGCGATGGCGCAGGGTCGGGCAAACCTCGCCGTGCACTCGATGAAGGATGTCCCGGCCGATCTACCGGATGGCTTCAGGCTCGCGGCGATCACTGCGCGCGAAGATCCTCGCGATGCGTTCGTGTCTTCCAAGTACAAGACCCTGGCGGCGATGCCGCCAGGCGCGAGCGTCGGCACCTCGAGCCTGCGCCGGCAGGCGCAGATCGCGGAGCGCCACCCCGCGCTCCTGGTTCGGCTGCTGCGCGGCAACGTCGAGACGCGCCTGGCGAAGCTCGATCGCGGCGAGTACGACGCAGCGGTGCTCGCCGTCGCCGGCTTGACCCGCTTGGGGCTGCCAGCGCGGATCACCGCGCCCCTGGCGCCGGAGGACATGCTGCCCGCGCCAGGGCAGGGCGCGCTCGGCATCGAATGCCTGGCCGACGATCAGGAAGTCATGAAGCTCCTCATGACGCTCGCCGATGTCGCGACCACCGACTGCGTACGCGCCGAGCGCGCAGTAAGCCGCGCGCTTGGCGGCAGCTGTTCCTTGCCGCTCGGCGCATACGCGAAGCTCGTCGATGACGAAATTCTGCTAAGGGCCCTGGTTGCCAGCGCGGACGGTAAGCGGGTGTTGCGTTGCGAGCTGAGCGGAAGCGCGCGGGATCCGGAGGGCCTGGGGAACCGCGTCGCGGAAGATCTGCGCCGCCAGGGCGCGGACAGTGTCCTCGGCCGCTAAGGCGCTCGCGGGACGCGAGATCCTGGTCACGCGCCCGCGCGAGCAGGCCGCGCGGCTCGCGCGCTTGATCGAGGACGCCGGCGGCCACGCCCAGCTTTTTCCGGCGATCGTCATCGAAGACGTCGCTGCAGCGGCCGCGCTCGCGCGCCTGCATCAGTTCGACTTCGCGGTTTTCGTCAGCCCGACGGCGGTCGCCAAGGCAATGCCGCAAGTGGGGAGCTGGCCGCGCGCGCTGCGCGTCGCGGCGGTGGGCGCGGGCACGCGCCGCGAGTTGGAGCAGCATGGCATCGGAGACGTGATCACGCCGCGCAGCGGCGCCGACAGCGAAGCGCTGCTCGCCATGCCCGAGCTCGCGAACGTCGCCGGCCGCCGCATCGCAATTCTGCGCGGCGATGGGGGACGCGCACTTCTCGGGGATACGCTTTTGGAGCGGGGCGCGCAGGTTGAGTACATCACTTGCTATCGCCGCCTGGCGCCGAAGCCGCCTTCCCGGCCCTGGCCTGTCGGCGAGCTGGCCGCGATCACCGTGTCGTCCAGCCAGGGCCTGGATAATTTGTTCGCGGTCCTCGATCCCGCAATGCTGCGGGCCACGCCGCTCTTCGTGCCCCATCCACGCATCGCCGAGCGGGCGCGCATGCACGCCGCGCGCGAAGTGGTGCTCGCCGGCCACTCCGACCGCGAGATGCTCGAGCGCCTGGTGGCATACTTTCGCTCCGATGACCGAAACCCCCGCGACTGAGAAACCGCCCCGCTCCCGCGCGCCGGTATTGCTGCTGATCGCCATTGTGCTCGCCACGGGTGTCGCCACGCTGTTCTGGCTCGACGCGCGCAGCCGCATCGGCGCGACGCAGGAAGAGCTCGCGCGCCGGCTGCGCGACATCGAGCACGATGCGCGCGAGGCGCGGTCGGTCGCGCGCCTCGCGCAGGACGGGCTGCGCGAGGCGCACGCCAGGGTGGCGCAGCTCGAGGCGCGCATCGCCGAATCGCAGAGCCAGCAGCTCGCGCTCGAGGCGCTCTACCAGGAGCTTTCGCGCAACCGCGACGAGTGGCAGTTGGCCGAGATCGAGCAGGTCCTGGCCATCGCCTCGCAGCAGCTGCAGCTCGCCGGCAACGTGCGCGCCGCGCTGCTCGCGCTGCAGCTCGCCGAAGCGCGCCTGGCGAAAACCGGGCCGCAGTTCCTGCCCGTGCGGCGCGCGCTGGCGCGCGATATCGAGCGTCTCAAGGCGCTGCCGGTGCTCGATTTCGCGGCGATGAGCGCGCGCATCGACAGCCTGGTCGCGGGCGTCGATTCTCTGCCGCTCGCGTTCGACGAAAAGACACCGCCTTCGAAGGTGCGCCCGCCGCCCGCCTCGGACCAGGGTTTCTGGTCGCGCCTGGGGTCGGAGGTCTGGGGCGAGGTCAGGCAGCTCGTGGTCGTGCGCCAGGTCGGCCCGTCCGAGCCGCCGCTGCTGCCGCCGCCGCAGGCCTACTTCCTGCGCGAGAACCTGCGCCTGCGGCTGCTCAATGCGCGCCTGTCGCTGCTCGCGCGCGACGAAGCGGGGTATCGGGAGGATTTGCGCGCCGCGCAGGCCTGGATCCAGCGCTATTTCGACGCGCGCGCGAAGCCGAGCGCCGACGCGCTCGGCCAGCTGAAGCAGCTTTCGGCCGCCACGATCAGCTTCGAGATGCCCAACATCTCCGAGAGCCTGGACGCGGTGCGCGGCTACAAGTCGCGGCGCACGCGCGCGCCGGCATGAGACGCGCCGGATGAAATCGCTGCTCTGGGTGCTGCTGGTGTCGGCCGCCGCCGTCGCCCTGGTGCTGCTCGCACGCGTCGATTCGGGCTACGTGCTCTTCTTCTATCCGCCCTGGCGCGTGGAGATGTCGATGGTGTTTTTCGGCGTCGCGGCGCTGGCGTCGTTCCTGCTGCTGTATCTCGCCTTTCGCCTGCTTGGCGCCGCGCTTGCGCTGCCCACTACGGTCCGCGCCTGGCGCGCGCGGCGCCGGCGCGAGCGCTCGCATGCGGCGCTCGCCGCGGCGCTCCAGGCCTACTACGAGGGTCGCTACGCGCGCGCGGAAAAGGAGGCCGGGATCGCTTTTGACAACGGACCCACGCCGGGCGTCGCCGCGCTGCTCGCGGCGCGCGCGGCGCACCAGATGCGCGACTTCGAGCGCCGCGACCGCTGGCTCGAGCGCGCCGACGGCTCGGGCGACTCACTCCAGGCCGCGCGCCTGGTGAGCCGCGCCGAGCTCGCGCTCGAGGACCGCGATTTCGCCGCGGCGCGCGACGCGCTGCGCAACCTGCACGGCGCCGGGCCCAAGCACGTCGCTACCACCCGGCTGCTGCTGCGCGCCGAGCGCGGCGCGGGCGCCTGGGACGAGGTGCTGCGCCTCGCCTCGCAGCTTTCCAAGCGCGACGCGATCTCGCCCGCGCTCGCCGAGGAATACAAGGTGCAGGCGACGGTCGAGCTCCTCGGCCGCTCGGCCGACGACGGCGCGGCGTTCGAGCGCCGCTGGCGCGGCATCGCCGCCGCCGATCGCCTCCAGCCGCGCATCGCCGCAGCCGGCGCGCGCCACGCCACCGCGCTCGGACGAGCGGCGCTCGCGCGCGAGATCATCGAGAACGCCCTCGCCGCGGAATGGGTACCGTCGCTGGTTTCGCTGTATGGGGACCTGCCGCCAAACCTCAATGAAGAGAAGGTTGCCGAAGCCCGCGCGCGCATCGAGCGCGCCGAGCGCTGGCTGCTCGAGCGCAACCGCGACGCGCAGCTCCTCGCCACGCTCGGACGGCTGTGCGCGCAGGCGGAGCTCTGGGGCAAGGCGCGCAGCTTCCTCGAGGCGAGCCTGTCGTTCGAGGAGAGCCGCGCGGCGCGCGTCGAGCTCGCGCGCCTCGCCGAGCGTCTCGGCCAGGCCGACGAGGCGCAGCGCCATTTCCGTAAGGCGGCCGAGCACCAGTAGGAAAACGCTACGCCCAGTCTCTCGGTTTCAGGAAGTCGGTATACAGCCGCTCTTCCGCCGAGCCGGGCTCGGGCCGCCAGTCATAGCGCCACTCGGCGCGCGGCGGCAGCGACATCAGGATCGATTCGGTGCGCCCGCCCGACTGCAGGCCGAACAACGTGCCGCGGTCGTAGACCAGGTTGAACTCGACGTAGCGCCCGCGGCGGTAGGCCTGGAAGCCGCGCTCGCGCTCGCCGAACGGCTGGTTCTTGCGGCGCTCGAGAATCGGCAGATACGCCTGGAGGAAGTGATCGCCGACCGATTTCACCAGCTCGAAGGCGCGCGGGTCGCCGAGATCGTCGAAGAATATCCCGCCGATCCCGCGCGGCTCGCCGCGGTGGCGCAGGTGGAAATACTCGTCGCACCATCGCTTGTAGCGCGAGTAGTGGTCCTGGCCAAAACCATCCAACGCGGCCTTGCAGGTCGAGTGGAAATGCCGCGCGTCTTCCTCGAAGCCGTAGTAGGGCGTGAGATCCATGCCGCCGCCAAACCACCAGGTATCGCCGGCGGAAAAAAACCGCACGTTCATGTGCACCGTGGGGCAATACGGGTTGCGCGGGTGCAGCACGAGCGACACGCCCATCGCGTCGTAGGCGCGCCCGGCGAGCTCCGGCCGGGCGGCGCTCGCCGAGGGCGGCAGCTGGCGTCCCTGCACGCGCGACAGGTTCACGCCGCCGCGCTCGAACACCTGCCCCGCCTCGACGATGCAGCTCGTGCCGCCGCCGCCTTCGGGCCGCTGCCAGGAATCGCGGAGGAAGCCCTTGCGGTCCACGACCTCCAGCGCCGCCACGATCCGTTCCTGCAGCCCGGAGAAGTACTCGTAGACCGCGTGGTTCACTGCCTCATTTCTTCTTCAACGCACGGTGGGCGATGTCCCTGCGGTATTGCATGCCGTCGAAGCGGATACCCTCGAGCGCTTCATAGGCGCGTGCGCGCGCCATCTTCACCGAGTCACCGAGCGCGGTCACGCACAGCACGCGCCCGCCGTTGGTGACGAGGTTCTTGCCGTCGCGCCGGGTGCCGGCATGGAATACGCGGCAATCGGCGCCGGGCCTGGGCAGCCCCGTGATCACGTCGCCCTTGCGCGGCTCCTCGGGGTAGCCCGCGGCCGCGACCACCACGCCGAGCGCGGCACGCCGGTCCCATTGCGCCTCCGCCTGGTCGAGCGTGCCGGCGAGCGCATGCTCGACGAGCTCGAGCAGGTCGGATTTCAGCCGCAGGATGATCGGCTGCGTTTCCGGATCGCCGAGGCGGCAGTTGAACTCGAGCGTTTTCGGGTTGCCGCTCTTGTCGATCATCAGCCCGGCGTAAAGGAAGCCGACGTAAGGGGCGTCGTCCTTCGCCATGCCCTGGATCGTGGGCAGGATGATCTCGCGCATCACGCGTGCGTGCAGCTTCGGCGTGACCACCGGCGCGGGCGAATACGCGCCCATGCCGCCGGTATTCGGTCCTTTGTCGCCGTCGCGCAGGCGCTTGTGGTCCTGGCTGGTGGCGAGCGCGAGCGCGTGGATGCCGTCGCTCATGACGATGAAGCTCGCCTCCTCGCCGTCGAGGAACTGCTCGACCACGACGCGTTCGCCGGCGTCGCCGAGGCTCTTGTGCGTCATCATCTGGTCGATGGCGGCGTGCGCCTCGGGCACGCTCGCCGCCACGACCACGCCCTTGCCCGCGGCGAGGCCGTCGGCCTTCACCACGATCGGCGTGCCGCGCTCGGCGACGTAGGCCTTCGCCTCGTCGGCGCGCTCGAACGTCCGGTGCTCGGCGGTCGGGATGCCGTGGCGCGTCATGAAGCTCTTGGCGAAATCCTTCGACGCCTCGAGCTGCGCCGCGGCGCGCATCGGCCCGAAGATCCGCAGGCCGGCGTTGCGGAATTCATCGACGATCCCGGCGGCGAGCGGCGCCTCCGGCCCGACCACGGTCAGGTAGATCTTTTCCTTCTTGGCGAACGCCACCAGCTCCGCGATGCCGGTGATCGCCGCATTCTCCAGGCCGTTCTCGCCTGCCGTGCCGCCGTTGCCGGGCGCGACGAACACCTTCTGCACGCGCGCGCTCTGCGCCAGCTTCCACGCAAGCGCGTGCTCCCTTCCGCCACCGCCGATGACCAGAAGCTTCATGTCAGTGCTTGAAGTGGCGCATGCCGGTGAAGAGCATCGCGACGCCGCGTTCGTCGGCGGCGGCGATCACCTCCGCGTCGCGTACGCTGCCGCCGGGCTGGATCACGGCGGCTGCGCCGGCGTCGGCCAGCGCGTCGAGCCCGTCGCGAAACGGGAAGAACGCGTCGGAAGCGACCACCGCGCCCTTCAGCTCGAGCTTTGCTTCCTGCGCCTTCATGGCCGCGACGCGCACGCTGTCGAGGCGGCTCATCTGGCCGGCGCCGATGCCGACCGTGGCGCCGTCGCGGCAGAACACGATCGCGTTCGACTTCACGTATTTCGCCACGCGCCAGGCGAACAGCAGGTCGGCGCGTTGGCTCTCGGTCGGCTTCTTTTTCGTGACGACCTCGAGGTCCAGCTCAACCAAAAGCTGCGCGTCGCTCGTCTGCACGAGCAGGCCCCCGCCGACGCGCTTGTAGTCGTGCGCCTGCGCGTCGTGCGAGAGCGGCACCTCGAGCACGCGCAGGTTCGCCTTGGCGGCGAGTTCCTTTTGCGCGTCGGCCTCGACGCGCGGCGCGATGATCACCTCGGCGAACTGTCGGCCGAGCGCCTCGGCCGTGGCGCGATCGAGCGCGCGGTTGAACGCGAGGATCCCGCCGAACGCCGAGGTCGGGTCGCACCGGAATGCCAACTCATAAGCCGTCTTCAGATCCGTGCCGAGCGCCGCGCCGCACGGATTGGCATGCTTGACGATCACGCACGCGGGTTCGGTGAAGCTCTTGACGCACTCCCAGGCCGCATCGGCGTCCGCGATGTTGTTGTAGGAAAGCTCTTTGCCCTGCAGCTGGCGGTACTGCGCCAGGCTGCCCGCCACCGGATGCGGGTCGCGGTAGAACGCCGCGCTCTGATGCGGGTTCTCGCCGTAGCGCAGGTCGTCGATCTTGCAGAACTGGAGGCTCAGGATCTCGGCGTAATTCAGCCGCCGCCGGTTTTCGTCGAGCGAGGTGAGGTAGTTCGCGATCGCGCCGTCGTAAGCCCCGGTGTGCGCGAAGACCTTGGCGGCGAGGCCGAAGCGCGTCGCCTCGCTCACCGCGCCGGATTGCCGGATCTCCTGCAGCACCCGCGAATAGTCCGCCGGATCCACGAGCGCCGTGACCGCCGCGTGGTTCTTCGCCGCCGAGCGCAGCATCGCCGGCCCACCGATGTCGATGTTCTCGATCGCGTCCTCGAAACGGCAGTCGGGATCGGCGACTGTGGCCTGGAACGGGTACAGGTTGACCACCACGAGATCGATCGGCTCGATGCCCGCGGTGCGCATTTCCTTCGCGTGCGTCGGATCGTCCCGGCGGCCGAGCAGCGCACCGTGGATCTTCGGATGCAGGGTCTTGACGCGGCCGTCGAGCATCTCGGCGAAGCCGGTATAGGCCGATACCTCGGTGACTGCCACGCCCTCTTTCTGCAGCAGCTTGGCGGTGCCGCCGGTAGAGATGATCTCGACGCCGAGTGCGCCGAGCGCGCGGGCGAATTCGACGACGCCCGACTTGTCCGAGACGCTGACGAGCGCCCGCTTGACCTTCGTCACTACCCCCCTTTGATGCGCAGCTGCTGCATTTTCGTGCGCAGGGTCGCGCGGTTGATGCCCAGCATCGCCGCGGCGTGGGTCAGGTTGCCCTTCGCGTGGCCGAGCACGGTCTCGATCATCGGCTTCTCGATGTTCTTCAGCACCATCTCGTAGATCGAGGTGGGCTTCTCCCCGTCCATGTCCTTGAAGTAGCGCTCGAGCGAGCGCTTGACGGCATCGGAAAGCTCGGTTCCCTTGCTCATGCGGCGAGTCTCTCGAAGTAGTCGTTGACCGCGGCGCGCTGGGCGTCCGCGGCGTGCAGGCTGTTGACGCTCGCGCGCAGCGCCTCCCCTCCGGGTAGCGCGCGTACCGTCCAGCCGATGTGCTTGCGCGCCACGCGCGCGCCCTGCTCGGTGCCGTACAGGCTGTAGAGGCCTTCCAGATGCTCGTCGAGCACCGCGCCGATCTCGCGGGCGCCGAGGGGGGCGAGCCGCTCGCCGGTCGCCAGGTAGTGCGCGACCTCGCGAAAGAACCACGGTCGGCCCTGCGCGGCGCGCCCGATCATGATGCCGTCGGCGCGCGTCGCCTCGAGCACGCGCCGCGCGTCGTCGGGCGAACGGATGTCGCCGTTGGCGATCACCGGGATGCGCACGTACGCCTTCACTTCGGCAATGGTGTCGTATTCGGCCGAGCCTTCGAACATGCACGCGCGCGTGCGCCCATGGATCGCGAGCGCTTGCACCCCGGCCGCTTCGGCGATGCGCGCCACGCGCAGCGCGTTGCGCCGCTCGGGCGCCGGCCCGGTGCGGATCTTGAGCGTCACGGGGACGTCGACCGCGGCCACCACCGCATCCAGGATGCGGCCGACCAGCGCCTCGTCCTCGAGAAGCGCCGAGCCCGCCGCGGCGTTGCATACCTTCTTCGCCGGGCAGCCCATGTTGATGTCGATGATCTCGGCGCCGCCCGCGACGTTGAAGCGCGCGGCATCGGCGAGCATCGCCGGCTCGCTGCCCGCGATCTGAACGGAAATAGGCCCGTGCTCGCCGGCATGGTCGAGACGCAGCCGCGTCTTGCGCGAGCCGCGCAGCTCGGGGCGGGAGGAAACCATCTCGGAGACCGCGAGCGCTGCGCCGAAGCGCCGCGCGAGGCGGCGAAACGGGCGGTCGGTGATGCCGGCCATGGGAGCGACGAACAAACCGTTGGAGAGCGCGTGGGCTCCGATCCTCATTGCCGAGATTGTGATTCGAAGGGAAGCGAATTTTATCCGCTTTCCCTGCGAAAAAAAACCGATCGGCGCGCCTTGTTGTTTTTTTACGGCAGCGCCGACGGACCGAAGATCATGCGGCGCGCAAAGAAGCGCCGCGGCGCGGGAAAAATATCGAGCGCCGTCAATGCCGCGCCGGTGAGCGGGTTGGAACGCAACAAAGCGCTTGCGAGCAGATCGGTCACGCGGATCGCCGCGCCGGCATCCAGGCGGCGGCGGGCGGCGAAACGGCGCAGCACCGCGGCGTCGCCCGGGTCGTCCGCTTCGCGCATGATCTGTGCCAAGTCCCACGCGTCGCGCAGGCCGACGTTCAACCCCTGGCCGGCCACCGGGTGCAGCGTTTGCGCGGCGTTGCCGACATAGGCCGCCCTTTCAGCGATGCTTTCTTCTCTCACGCGCAACGCGAGCGGCTGGATTGCGCGCTCGGCCAACGCGACCGGCCGGCCCGGCCGGGTTCCCGCCGCGGCCGCAAGCTCGGCGAGAAATTCGGCTTCACCCATGGAAAGAAGCCTTTGCGCGTTTTCGGGCCGCAGGCTCCAGACAACGGCGTAGCCGCCTGCGAGCGGCAGGAGCGCGAGCGGTCCCTCGCGCGTGAATCGCTCGAACGCCGTGCGGCCCGCCGCCGGGATGAAGCGCACCGCAGCCACCAGCGCGTCCTGGGCGTAGCGCTTCTCCCGGGCCGGCGCCGTGCCCTCGGCGTGCACTACGCAGCGAGCCGGGATTTCCTCGCCGGTCAGGAGCTCGCGCGCGGCGATTTGCAGCGCGTGCAGCAACGCCGAGTACTCGATCACGTAGCCGAGCGCCGGAACGCCGGCGTCTGCGGCATCGAAGACGGTGCGGCCGAAGCCGCCTGCCTGCGACACGTGAATGGTGTCGATCGGCGTCGGCGCCAATGCCGGCCAGACGCCAAGGCGCTCGAGGATCAGCCGGCTCGCATAGGAAAGAACAATGGGGCGAAATGCAGCGCGAAACGCCGCCGGCGTGGGTCTTTCGTCAAGCAGGCGAGCCTGCTTGCCCGAGGCATGCAAGGCGAGCGCGGCGACGCAGCCGACCGGGCCCGCGCCGCGGACGAGGACGTCAGTCGCGCCCGCGGGCATCGCGCATGAGCGCTTCCACGTCGGCGATGGACTTCGGCGCCTCGGCGGTAAGGACTTCGCAGCCCGCTTCGGTGACGAGCACGTCGTCCTCGATGCGGATGCCGATGTTGCGCAGCCGCTCGGGAATGTCGTCCTCGGCGCGGATGTAGAGCCCCGGCTCGACGGTGAGCGTCATGCCCGAAGCGAGCGAGCGCCAGCTGCCCTGGCGCTTGTAGTCGCCGGCGTCGTGCACGTCGAGGCCGAGCCAGTGGCCGGTGCGATGCATGTAGAAGCGCTTGTAAGTCTCTTTTTCCAGCACCTCGTCCAGCTTTCCGGAGAGAAGCTCGAGATCAATCAGGCCCTGCGCCAGCACCTTGACGGCGGCGTCGTGCGGCTCGTTCCAGCCTTTGCCGACGCGCACCTGCGCGATCGCCGCAGCCTGCGCGGCGAGGACGATCTCGTACGCCTCGCGCTGCGCCGCGCTGAAGCGCCCGTTGGTGGGAAACGTGCGGGTGATGTCCGAGGCGTAGCCGTCGAGCTCGCAGCCGGCGTCGATCAGCAGCAGGTCGCCGTCGCGCAGCAGCGCGTCGTTGAACACGTAGTGCAGCACGCAGGCGTTGGCGCCGCTCGCCACGATTGGCGAATACGCCGGGAACTGCGCGCCATTGCGGCGGAACTCATGAAGGAGCTCGGCCTCGATCTCGTACTCGTAGCGTCCCGGCCGTGCGCGCTGCATGGCGCGGCGGTGCGCGGCGGCCGCGATGCGCGCCGCGCGCCGCATGACGCCCAGCTCGTGCGCATCCTTATGCAGGCGCATGTCGTCGATGACCGCGCGCACGTCCTGCGCGCGCTCGGGTGCCGCGATCCCGGCGCGCACTTTTGCGCGCACCGCGTTCAGCCAGCGGATCGCGCGCGCATCCCATTCCGGGTCCGCGCCCATGGGGTAGACGAGCGCGGGCTGGTTCTCGAGCTGGCGCTCCATTTCGGCGTCGAGCGCGGCGATGGGGTGCGCCGCGTCGAAGCCGAAGCGCTCGCGCGCGCCCTCCGGGCCGTAGCGGAAGCCGTCCCAGATCTCGCGCTCGGGGTTTCGCTCCCGGCAGAACAGGATCGACTTTCCGCCAGCGAGGACCAGCACCGCTTCGGGCTCCGTGAACCCGGTCAGGTAGTAGAAATGGCTGTCAAAGCGATACGGGTAGTGGCTGTCGCGGTTGCGCACGCGCTCCGGCGCGGTCGGAATCACCGCCACGCCCGGGCCGATGGCTTCGGCCAGCCGGCGGCGGCGATTCGCATAGACGGGGCTAAGCTCGGCGACTTTCACGCAAGAACCTCTCGAGTTCGGCAAGGCGCTCCACGGTACCCACGTCCTGCCACGGCCCTTCGTACAGCTCGCCGCCGAGGCGTCCGCGCGCCGCGGCGTCGTAGAGCAGCGGCGCGAGGGGCGCTTTTTCGCCCGGGCTCACCGGCGCGACCAGCGCCGGCGCCATGACGGCGACGCCGGCATAAGTGTAGCGCGGAGCCGGTGCGTCCCCGACGCGGCCGTCCATGAGCGAGAAATCCCCCTTCGGCCGGTGCGCCGGGTTGGGGACCAGCACGAGGTGCGCGAGATTGCCACCGAGGGCGCGCTCGCGCAGCTGCCCGAAATCGCATTCGCAGTAAACATCTGCGTTCACCAGCAGGAAAGGCTCGCGCCCGAGCAGCCCGAGCGCGTTGGCGATGCCGCCCGCGGTTTCCAGGCGCTCGCGCTCGCGCGAATAGCGCAGGCGCAGGCCGTAGCGCGCGCCGTCGCCGATGCGCTCGACGATGCGCTCGCCCAGGTGCGAGACGTTGATCACCGCCTCGCGAAACCCGGCGCGCGCGAGGCGCTCAAGGTGCCAGGCGATGAGCGGCTTGCCGTCGGCCTCGACCAGCGCTTTCGGCACCGTATCGGTGAGCGGGCGCAGGCGTTCGCCGCGTCCGGCGGCGAGCAGCATGGCCTTCATGCGAGCTCGTCGAGCAGCCGCGCGAGCGGCGCGAGCTCCCGGTACCGCCTCGCGACCGCGCGCGCATATTCGATGAAGCGCGGCGTGTCGGCGAGGTACTTGGGCTTGCCGTCGCGGTAGTAGATCCGCGCGAAGATGCCGAGCACCTTGAGGTGGCGCTGCAGTCCCATCCACTCGAACGCGCGCCAGAATTCGCCAAAGTCCGCCGCCACCGGCAGGCCGGCGCGCTTCGCCTTTTCCCAGTAGCGCGCGCTCCAGTCGAGCACGCGTTCCTCGTCCCAGCTGACGAAGGCATCGCGCGTGAGCGACACGATGTCGTAGGTGATCGGCCCGAGCACCGCGTCCTGGAAATCGAGCACGCCCGGGTTCGGCTCGCACACCATCAGGTTGCGCGGCATGTAGTCGCGGTGCACGTACACCACGGGCTGCGCGAGGGCGCTTCGCACGAGAAGGGCGAAGAGGCCGTCGAGCGCTTCGCGCTGCGGAACCGACAGCGGCTTCTTCAGGTGTTTGCCGACGTACCAATCGGGAAAGAGATTCATCTCCCGGCGCAGCAACGCCTCGTCGTACGGCGGCAGCTCGCCCGCGCGGGTGGCCAGCTGCCAGCGCAGCAGCGCGTCGGTGGCATCGGCGAAGAGCGGCGCGGCGTTGGCTGCGTTCAGCTCCGCCAGGTAGGTGCGCGTGCCGAGATCGGAGAGCAGCAGGAATCCCTGCTCGAGATCCTGCGCGATGACCTGCGGCGCGTGCACGCCCGCCGTGGTCAGCATGCGCGCGACGCGCACGAAGGGGCGGCAGTCTTCCTTGTCGGGCGGCGCGTCCATCGCGACGAAGGTCGTGCCATCGTCGAGCGTCGCGCGCCAGTAGCGGCGGAAACTCGCGTCCTCGGATGCCGATGCCAGCGTGAAGCGAACGCCGCGCAGATGCGGTGCGAGCCAGCGCTCCAGGGCGTCGCGCCGCACATCGGCGTGTATCATTCAAAAAATTCTAACACCAAGGAAAAAGCTCTCCGGCTGCACGGTGCTGCGCCTGGCGATGGCGGCAGCCGCGCTGGCCATCGCGGCGCGCGCCGCCGCGCAAGCCGGCAAGCCGGACCCGGAAGCCGATCGCACGGTCATCGAAGCCGACGTGATCGAGGGCGTGAGCGACCTCGAGGTCAGCGCGCGCGGCAACGCCGAGATCCGGCGCGACGAGATGACGATCTTCGGCGAGAGCCTGCGCTACAACCGCGAGACCGGGCGCGCGGAGGGCGACGGCGGCGTGCGCCTGCAGCGCGGCGCCGACCGCTTCTTCGGCCCGCGCCTGTACTACAACATCCTCGACGACACCGGCGCGTTCGAGACCCCGAGCTACCTGATCGAGCGTGACCGCACCGCGCGCGGCAGCGCCGACAGGATCGAGTTCCTCGGGCGCGAGCGCTATCGCCTGACCAAGGCGAACTACACCACTTGCCGTCCCGGGCAGGAGGACTGGCGCCTCGAGGCCAGCGAGATCGAGCTCGACTTCGAGGAAGAGGAGGGCACCGCGCGCGGGCCGCGGCTGCGCTTCTTCGATACCACGATCCTTGCCTCACCCTGGGCGGTGTTTCCGCTCGGCGACCGGCGCCGGAGCGGCCTGCTCACGCCGTATTACGCGCAGACCAGCTCGCGCGGCTTCGAGACCGGCATTCCCTACTACTGGAACATCGCGCCCGAATACGACGCCACTTTCACGCCGGTCGTGATGGCGAAGCGCGGCTACCAGCTGAAGAACCAGTTCCGCTACCTGCAGCGCCCCTTCAACGGCGAGCTCAAGTTCGAATATCTGCCCGACGACAAGGAGTTCGGCACCTCGCGCGAAGGCGTGTCGTGGCAGCACACGCACCGGCTTCCGGTCAACACGGTGGCGACGGTCGACTACAACCGCGTATCGGACGACCGTTACTTCACCGACCTCGCGACCTCGGTGAAGCAGCTCACCGTCGGCAATTTGCCGCAGGACGCGTACCTGACGCACGGCGGCAATCTCGGCCGTGCGCCTTACTCCGCGCAGCTGCGCTTTCAGACTTTCCAGACGCTGCAGGACCCGCTCGCGCCGATCGTGCCGCCGTATCACCGCGTGCCGCAGCTCAACCTGAGCGTCGGCTACAACGACCTCGGCGGCGTGATCGATGCGGCGCTGCCGGCCGAGTATGTGCGCTTCACGCACACCAACCTGGTCGAAGGGGCGCGCTCCTCGGTCAGCCCGACCGTCGCCGCGCCGATCCTTGCGCCCGGGTGGTACGTCACGCCGAAGGCGGGCTTGCGCTACGTTTCCTACGGGCTGACCCGCGCCGATCCGGGCCAGCCGCAGGCGCCGGAAGTCTCGATCCCCTGGGCGAGCCTCGACAGCGGCCTCATCTTCGAGCGCGACACCAGCACCTTCGGCGCGGGCTCGACCCAGACGCTCGAGCCGCGCCTGTTCTACGTCTACATCCCGTACCGCAACCAGGACTCGATCCCGATCTTCGACACCGCGCTCGCTGACTTCAACTACGCGCAGCTCTTCACCGAGAACCGCTTCGTCGGCGGCGACCGCTTCGGCGACGCCAACCAGGCGACGCTCGCGCTCACCTCGCGCATCATGCGCGTCGACGGCCAGGAGGTGCTGCGCGGCACGCTCGGCCAGCGCTACTACTTCGCCGCCGAGCGCGTCGGCTTGACGCCGACCTCGCCGCTGCGCTCGTCGAACGACTCGGACATTCTCGCCTCGCTCGGTGGCCGGATCGGCCGGGCGTGGACCTTCGATACCACCACGCAATACAGCCGTCATCAGCAGCGCCCCGAGCGCCTGAGCGCCGCGGCGAGCTACCGTCCCGAACCGACCAAGGTGCTGAACGCGAGCTACCGCTTCCAGCGCGACGTGCTGAAGCAGATCGACGTCTCCGGGCAGTGGCCGCTCGCAGCGGGCTGGTACGGCGTCGCGCGCTACAATTACTCGATCCAGGACAAGCAGCTGCTGGAGGGCCTGGCCGGTATCGAGTACAACGCCGGCTGCTGGGTGTTCCGGGCGGTCGCGCTGCGGGTCCAGGCAGCGTTACAGGTAGCCACCACGGCATTCGTGTTCCAGCTCGAGTTCAACGGCATCGGCACCATCGGCACCGACGAAGCGGTTGAGATCCTCAAGCGCAACGTGCCCGGGTACTCGGTGAGCAATCCGGCCGACGCCACCCTCGCGCCGCCGAGCGCGCAGCGCCCGCTACCGTTCAGCCAAATGTACTGAAAGATGAGCAAGCTTCTGCAGTTCCTGATCCTGATGCTCCCCATCGCGCTCGCCGCGCAGGGGGTGACGCCGGTCGACCGCATCGTCGCGGTGGTGAACAAGGAGGTGATCACCGCCACCGAGCTCGCCGACGCGGTGGGGGCCGCGCAACGCCAGCTGCGCCGGCAGGGCACGCCGCTGCCCGACCGCGCGCTGCTCGAGCGCCAGATGCTCGAGCGGCTGATCCTGGACAAGGCGCAAATGCAGCTCGCGCGCGACAAGGGCATCCGCGTCGACGAGCTGCAGCTCGACCGCGCGGTGCAACGCGTGGCGCAGAACAACAACATGAGCCTGGCCGACTTCCGCCGCGCGCTCGAGCGCGACAACGTCCCGTTCCAGGCCTGGCGCGAGGAGCTGCGCGAGCAGATCCTGATGAACCGCCTGCGCGAGCGCGAAGTCGACGACCGCGTCCAGGTGAGCGACACGGAGATCGATCTGTTCCTCGCCGAGGCGCAGGCAAAGCCCGACAGCCGCGTCGAGTACCAGATCTCGCACATCCTGGTGCGGGTGCCCGAGCAGGCGAGCCCGGAGCGCATCGAGCAGGCGCGCGCGCGGGCGCAGAAAGCGCTCGCGGAGGCGCGCGCCGGTGCCGATTTCGCGAGCCTCGCCGCGAGCTACTCGGACGCGCCCGACGCGCTGCAGGGCGGGGTGCTCGGCTGGCGCAGCCACGACCGGCTGCCGGAGCTGTTCTCCGCGGCGCTCGGCGGCATGATGCCGGGAACGGTGACCGAAGTGCTGCGCAGTCCCGCGGGCTTCCACTTGCTCAGGCTGACCGACCGCCGCGGCGCCGCGCTCGACGGCGCGCCGGTGGCGCAAACCCGGCTGCGGCACATCCTGATCCGGGCGAGCGAGTCGATGTCCGAAAGCGAGGCGCTGCGCCGGCTGAACGACCTGCGCGCGCGCATCGTGAGCGGCGCGGCCGATTTCGCCGAGATGGCGCGCGTGCACTCGGGCGACGCCACCGCCGCGCGCGGCGGCGAGCTCGACTGGGTCTATCCGGGAGATACCGTGCCGGACTTCGAGCGCGCCTATCAGGAGCTGAAGATCGGCGAGATCAGCCAGCCGGTGCGCACGCCGTTCGGCTACCACCTGATCCAGGTGCTGGAGCGCCGCTCGGCGGAGCAGAGCCCGGAGCGCCGCCGGCTGCAGGCGCGCCAGGCGCTGCGCGAGCGCAAGGCCGACCAGGCCTACCAGGACTGGCTGCGCCAGCTGCGCGACCAGGTCTACGTCGAGCTGCGACTGGAGGAGCGATAAGGCGGCCGGTCGTCGCGCTGACCTCCGGCGAGCCCGCCGGGGTCGGGCCGGAGCTTTGCGTCATGCTGGCGGCGCGGCGGTTCGACGCCGAGCTCGTCGCGCTGGGCGACCGCGAGCTCCTGAAGGGGTTTCCGAACGTGGAGCACGTGCCGCTGCGGCGGCCGCGCGTTCCGGGGAAGCTCGACCCCGCGAACAGCCGCTACGTGCTCGAAGTGCTCGACCGCGCGATCGAGGGTTGCCTCGCCGGCAAATTCGACGCCATGGTGACCGCGCCGGTGCAGAAAAGCGTGATCAACGACGCAGGCATCGTCTTTACCGGGCACACCGAATACCTCGCCGAGCGCACCCAGGTGCCGCACGTCGTGATGATGCTGGTGGGTGGCGGCCTGCGCGTGGCCCTCGCCACCACGCACCTGCCGCTCGCGGAAGTTCCGCGCGCGATCAAGCAGGAAGATCTGCTGCGCACCCTGCGGGTTCTCGACGCGGATCTGAAGAAGCGCTTTGCCATCGCGCGGCCCCGCATCCTGGTCGCGGGCCTCAATCCGCACAGCGGCGAGTCGGGCCACTTCGGCACCGAGGACATGAACGTGATCGCGCCCGCGATCGCCGCCGCACGCGCCGCGGGCATCGACGCGAGCGGTCCGCTACCCGCCGATACGCTCTTCGTGCCGGAGCGGCTGAAAGGCGGCGACTGCGTGCTCGCGATGTATCACGACCAGGGCCTGCCGGTGCTCAAGTACGCCTCGTTCGGCCAGGGCGTGAACGTGACGCTCGGGTTACCCTTCGTGCGTACCTCGGTCGACCACGGCACCGCGCTCGACCTCGCGGGCAGCGGACGCGCCGACCCGGGCAGTTTGATCGAGGCGGTGAACCTTGCCATCGAGCTCGCACGTCCCGCGTAAGAGGTTCGGACAACACTTTCTCCACGAGAAGAAGGTGCTGGCGCGCCTGCTGGACGCGCTCGCGCCGTCGGCCGAGGATTTCATTGTCGAGATCGGCCCGGGCGAGGGCGCGCTCACTAGGCCCCTGCTGGAGCGTGTCGGAAAACTCGAAGCCATCGAGCTCGATCGCGACCTCGCGGCGGGGCTGCAGAAGGACTTGCCCAACCTCACGGTGCATTGCGCCGACGCGCTCGAGTTCGACTTCGCGCGCTTTCCGGCGGGCATGCGGCTGGTCGGCAACCTGCCCTACAACATCTCGACGCCGCTGCTCTTTCACCTCGCGCGCTTCGCGCAGCAGGTGCGCGACATGCATTTCATGCTGCAACTCGAGCTGGTGGAGCGCATGGTGGCGAAGCCTTCGACGCCGGCCTATGGGCGCCTCTCGGTTTCCCTGCAGGCGAGATTCCAGATGAAGAAGCTGTTCACGGTCGCGCCCGGCGCGTTCCGTCCGCCGCCGAAGGTCGACTCGGCGGTCGTGCGCATGGCGCCGCTCGACTGGCAGCTGCCGATCGACGAGGAGATCCTGCGCAAGGCGTTTTCCGCGCGGCGCAAGACGCTGCGCAACGCGCTTCCCGGCATCGACTTCGAGGCCGCCGGAATCGACCCCGGGCTGCGGCCCGAGAACCTCTCGCCCGAGGACTACGCGCGCCTTTCGATGAACTCGATCTTGTAGCCATCGGGGTCTTCGACGAAGGCGATCACGCTCGAGCCGCCCTTCACCGGGCCGGGTTCGCGCGTCACCTTGCCGCCGCCCGCGCGCACGCGCTCGCAGGCCTTGACGACGTCGGGCACGCCGATCGCGATGTGCCCGAAGCCGGTGCCGAGCTCGTAGCGCTCGACGCCGTAGTTGTAGGTGAGCTCGAGCACCGCGCTGCGCTCCTCGTCGTCGTAACCGACGAAGGCAAGCGAGTACTTCTGCTCGGGGCGGTCGGTCGTGCGCAGGAGCTTCATGCCGAGCACCTTGGTATAGAAGTTCACCGAGCGCTGCATGTCGCCGACCCGCAACATCGTATGAAGCATTCTCATTTCGTCTCCTTCAGGATGGGTAGCGCGGCGCCGGCGAGCTCGAGGCGCTCGCGCGCCGCGACCCAGTCCGGGTAGAGCGAAGCGAGCAGGCGGTAGAAGCGCCGCGAATGGTTGAGCTCGACCAGATGCGCGCTCTCGTGCGCCACCACGTAGTCGGCCAAAGCCGGCTCGATATGGACCAGGCGCCAGCACAGGCGAATCGTGCCGTCCTCGGTGCAGACGCCCCACTGGGTGCGCGCATTGGAGAGCCGCACGTGCGGCGCGACACGTCCGAGCCGGGCCGCGTAGTGGGCCACGCGCGGGAGCAAGGCTTCGAGCGCTGCGGCTTTGAGCCATTTCACCAGGCTCGGCAGGCTGTCGAAGCCGACCCGGTCGCCTTGCCGCTGCGCCGGGCCGGCGCGCCGCTCGAGCTCGACCAGCTCGCCGAAAAGCGCCATGCGCTCGCCGGTCCTGCCTCGCACGACCGCCGGGCGGGGCGCGACCGCCCATTCGTCGAGCTTGGCGAGAATCCAGCGCTCCTTCTCGCGCACGAACTGCTCGATGTCGCGCCACGGCGCGCGGAGCGGCGCGGAGAGCTTCAGGCCGTCGGCATCGACCGTGATGCCCAGAGTGCGGCGGCGCCGGCGCACGAAGCGATACTCGACCTCGCGTCCGCCGAGGCGGATCAGATTAGCGCTCTTTGCTGCTCTTCGATCCATGTCCTTGCCAGGTCGTTGACGGTCTTGGGATCGCGGTTCGCGGCGTCGATCGGCGGCCCGATGCGCACCGTGACGGTCCCCGGCCGCTTGAGGAATGCATTGCGCGGCCAGACCAGGCCCGCGTTGTGCGCCACCGGCACCACCGGCGCGCCGCTCGCGCAGGCAAGCCAGGCGCCGCCGGGGTGATACTCGCGCACGGCGCCGGGCGCCACGCGCGTCCCCTCGGGAAACACCACCACCCAGAAGCCCTGCTGCAGGCGCTCGCGGCCGCGGCGCGCCATCGCGCGCAGCGCGGCCACGCCGCGCGAGCGGTCGATCGCGATCGGGCTCATCAGCGCGAGCCCCCAGCCGAAGAACGGGATCCAGAGCAGCTCGCGCTTGAGCACCAGCACCTGGGGCGGAAAGATGAGCTGAAACGCCATGGTTTCCCACGCCGACTGGTGCTTGGCGAGGATGACCGACGGTCGCGCCGGCAGGTGCTCGCGCCCCTCGACGCGCCAGTCGATGCGAAGAATAATTCTTGAAAAGAATACGACCAGGCGCGACCACCCCGAGATGATGCGATAGCGTGCCATGCGCGGCAGCGGGAACGTCATGAGCGCCAGGAGCGCGTAGGGCGGGGTGATCAGGACCAGGACGAGCGCGAACAAGACCGAGCGCAGGATGTTCAAGGCGCGAGATGCTCGGCGAACGCCGCGAGATCGGGAAATACGCGCGTGCCGGGCGGCAGCTTGCCCTCCTCGCGCGTCGCGGCTCCCCTGCCGGTCAATACCAGCACCGGCTTGGCGCCGGCGGCGGCCGCCGCCTCGAGGTCGCGCTGCGCGTCGCCCACCATGTACGTGTCGTCGAGTGCGACGTTGAAGCGCCGCGCCACCTCGAGCAGCATCCCCGGCTGCGGCTTGCGGCAGGCGCAGCGGTCGTCCGCCTTGTGCGGGCAGAAGAAGAACGCGTCGATGCGCCCGCCGACCTGCGCGAGCGCGCGCAGCAGCGTGTCGTGGATCGCGAACAGCGTGCGCGTGTCGAACAGGCCGCGCGCGATGCCCGACTGGTTGGTGGCGACCACCACGCGGTAGTCGGCCTGTGTCAGGCGCGCGATTGCCTCGAGGCTGCCCTTGATCGGACGCAATTCCTCGGGCGACTTGATGTACTCGTCGCTGTCGTGGTTGATGGTGCCGTCGCGGTCGAGAATGACGAGCTTCATTGCGCGAGCTTGGAAATATCCGCGACGCGGTTCATTGCGTCACGCAGTTCGCGCAGCAGCGCGAGCCGGTTGCGGCGCAGGCCGTCCTCCTTCGCCATCACCATCACCGAATCGAAGAACGCGTCGACCGGCTGCTTGAGGACCGCGAAGCTCTTGAGGTAGCCGGTGTAGTCGCCACGTTCGAGCATCGGCAGCGCGTTGCCCTTGGTGAGCTCCAACGCGGAAAACAAGGCGAGCTCGGCAGGCTCCTGCAGCGCCTTGCGCTCTGTGGCGTTGAAGGATTCGCCCTTGGCTTCGGCCTGCTTCAGGATATTGGCCACGCGCTTGTTTGCCGCCGCGAGGCTCTCGGCTTCCGGCAGGGTCTCGAATGCCTTGACCGCCTCGAGCTGCTGCGGCACGAGATCGAGGCGCGCCGGATTCTGGCTCAGCACCGAGTCGACCTGCAGCGTCGAATAGCCCTGGTCCTTCAGATAGCCGGCAAAGCGCTCGAGGATAAAGGCGTAGACCGGCGGCGTCACGAGATCCGGCAGCGAGAGCGGCAGCCGCCGCTCGACCACGATGCGGATCACGCCGAGCGCGGCGCGCCGCAGCCCAAACGGATCCTTCTCGCCGGTCGGCTGCTGGCCGATGCCGAAAAGACCGGCGAGCGCGTCCAGCTTGTCGGCGAGCGCCAGCGCGCACGCGACCCCGTCGCCGGGTAGCGTGTCGCCCGCGAAGCGCGGCTTGTAATGCTCGCCGATTGCGTGCGCGACCGCTCTCGCTTCCCCGTCATGGAGCGCGTAGTAGCGTCCCATGATCCCCTGCAGCTCGGGAAACTCGCCGACCATGCCGGTGAGCAGATCCGCCTTTGCCAGCCACGCGGCGCGCTCCGCCGCGGCGGCGTCCGCCTTGAGCTGCCTGGCGATTTTTCCTGCGAGGAGCTGAATGCGCTGTACTCGCTCGAGCTGGGTCCCGAGCTTGTTGTGATAGACGACCTTTGCGAGCTGCGGCACCCGCTCCTCGAGCCGGACCTTGCGGTCCTGGTTGTAAAAGAAGCGCGCATCCTCGAGACGCGGACGCACCACGCGCTCGTTTCCCTCGACGATATTGCGCGCGTCGGCCACTTTCATGTTCGACACGATCAGGAACCGCGGCAGGAGCTTTCCGGCGCCGTCGAAAAGCGGGAAGTACTTCTGGTTCTGCCGCATGGTGAGGATCAGGCACTCCGGCGGCACCTCGAGGAACGAGGCTTCGAAGCCGCCCACGTACACGCTCGGGTGCTCGACGAGCGCGGTGACTTCGTCCAGCAACTCCTCGTAGGCGCCCAGGGTGGCCTTTTGGCGGACCGCCTCCGCCTCGAGCTGACGCTCGATCTCGGCGCGGCGCGCGGCGAAGTCCGCGATGACCATTCCCTCCTCGCGCAGCGTCGCGTCGTATAGCCCGGCGTCCGCGAGCCGAAGCGCACCCCTGCCCAGGAAGCGGTGACCTTGGGTGCCGCTGGTCGACTCAAGGCCGAGCACCTTGCCCGGAATCACCCGCTTGCCGTGCAGCATGACCAAGCCATGCACCGGGCGGACGAACTGCGCGTCGCCCGCGCCCCAGCGCATGACCTTGGGAATCGGCAGCGCCTTGAGCGCGTCTTCCACCAAGGATGGCAGGACCTGGTCCAGCGCGACGCCTTTGATCCGCGTCCTTGCCAGCACCACTTCGCCCTTCGTGGTCGTGCGTCGCTCGAGCGAGGCTACGGTGACGCCGTGCTTCTTCGCGAAGCCCTCGATCGCTTGCGCGGGCGCCTTGGCCGAGGGCCCGGCGATCTCGGTCTCGCGGTCCTGCCCGGCCGCCTCGACTTCGGGCACCTGCACTGCGAGCCGGCGCGGAGTCGCGTAGCTCTTGGCCGTGATCCCCGGGCGCACGAGTTGCGCCTTGGCGAGGTCGGCGGCCAGCCGATCGCGAAACGCCTCGGATAGCGCGCGCAGCGACTTCGGCGGCAGCTCCTCGGTCAGAAGTTCCACGAGCAGGGTTGCCGGCATCGGCTAGGCGGGTTGCTTCTCCAACAGCGGAAATCCGAGGCGCTCGCGCGATTCGTAGTAAGCCTGCGCGACCGCGCGCGCCAGTGCGCGCACGCGCCCGATATAGGCGGCGCGCTCCGTCACCGAGATCGCGCCACGCGCGTCGAGCAGATTGAACGTGTGCGAGGCCTTCATCACCATCTCGTAGCCCGGCAGCACGCACTGCTCGGCGATCAGGCGCTTCGCCTCCGCCTCGTACTCGCCGAAATGCCGGAACAGCATCTCGCTGTTCGAAAGCTCGAAGTTGTACTTGGACTGCTCGACCTCGTTCTGGTGGTACACATCGCGGTACGTGACCCCCGGCGTCCACACGAGGTCGTACACGCTGTCCTTGCCCTGCAGGTACATCGCCAAACGCTCGAGGCCGTAGGTGATTTCGCCGAGCACCGGCCGGCACGCGAGCCCGCCGACCTCCTGGAAATACGTGAACTGCGTGACTTCCATGCCGTCCAGCCACACTTCCCAGCCGAGGCCCCAGGCGCCGAGCGTCGGCGACTCCCAGTCATCCTCGACGAACCGGATGTCGTGCTCCCCGGGGTTGATGCCGAGCTCGACCAGGGACTGGATGTAGAGGTCTTGGATGTTCGCGGGCGAGGGCTTGAGCACGACCTGGTATTGGTAATAGTGCTGCAGCCGGTTGGGATTGTCGCCGTAGCGCCCGTCCTTCGGGCGGCGCGAAGGCTGCACGTAGGCCGCGCTCCACGGCTCGGGCCCGATCGCGCGCAGGAACGTCGCGGTATGGAACGTGCCGGCGCCGACTTCCATGTCGTAGGGCTGCAGCAGCGCGCATCCCTGCCGGTCCCAGAACGCGTTCAGCTTCGAGATCAACTGCTGGAAAGTCAGCACGCCGCGAATTTTAACGGCTGCGTCTCGCCTTCACGACGAAGGCCGCAAAAATGAGGAGCGAAAGCAGCACGACCGGCCAGTCGCGCAGCCGGACGTACGGCGTGGCGCCGGCGTAGCCCTGCGCCGCGAGCTCGAGGCGGCCCTCGGTGAACTGCGCGAGCTGCTCGAGCACCCGCCCGTCGCGGTCGATCGCGGCGGTGATGCCGGTGTTGGTCGCGGTCAGGTGCATGCGAGCGGTCTCGATCGCGCGCAGGCGCGCGATCTGCAGGTGCTGCGCGGGCGCGAGCGAGTCGCCGAACCAGGCGACGTTGGAAACGTTCACCAGCAGCGTCGCCTCCGGCAGGCTGCGCGCGATCTCCGCGCCGAACACGTCCTCGTAGCACACGTTGGGCGCGACGCGCTGGCCCGCGACGGCGAGCGGCGGCTGCGCGGGCGAGCCGCGGCTGAAGTCCGACAGCGGGATCGACAGCCAGCGCAGCACCCAGCCGAAGCCGGGCGGAATGAATTCGCCGAAGGGCACCAGATGCACCTTGTGATAGACCTGCCGCGGCGAGCTGCCGAGCGTAACGACGCTGTTGTAGTAAGTCTCGGGGCCGGCGGCAAACGGCACGCCGAGCAGGGCGTCGCCGTTGTTGCGCTTCGCCGCGGCGTCGAGGCGCGCGAGGTAGGCCGGCTCGACCTGGTGGTAGAAGCGCGGCAGCGCGGTTTCGGGGAATACGATCAGCCGGGCGCTGGTGCCTTCCGCGAAGCGCGCGTAGGTCTCCTGAATGCGCGCGTAGCGCTCTGGGCGGAACTTCATCTCCTGCTCGATGTTCCCCTGCAGCAGCGCCACGCGCACCGGCTCGCCCGCCGGCGTGCTCCAGGGGACCAGGCGCAGCGCCGCGCCGGCCCCCAGCACCAGCACGATTGCGACGATGAATTTCGGCCGCCGCGCAGCAAGCCACAGCATCCCCGCGAGCGCGACCGTGATGAAGGAAAGCGCGTAGACGCCGCCGAGCGGCGCGTAGCCCTGGAGCGGCCAGCCGGCGGCCGAGTAGCCGATCGCGAGCCACGGGAAGCCGGTGAAGATCCACGTGAGCAGCCATTCGGCGAGCGTCCACCCCGCGGGGATGAGCAGGCAGGCGCGCGCGGCATCGCCCGCCGGCACGCGCGCCTGAAGCCAGCCCGCTGCCGCCGGAAAGAGCGCGAGGAACGCGCAGAACGCCACCGTGGCGAAACCGGCAAGCGGCGCCGGCATCCCGCCGAACTGATTCAAGCTGACGTACACCCACGACACGCCGGCGCCAAACAGGCCAAGACCGAACCAGAACCCGAGCCATGCGCAGCGCCGCGGCGTGGCGGATACCCACTGATGAATGAGAAACGCAAAACTCAGAAACGCGAGCGGATGCAGCTCGAACGGCGCGAACGACAAGACCGTCGCCGCCCCGGCCAGCAATGAAAGGAAAGGCAGGCCCAAGATCAGGTCTTGGGCTTGTCGACCAAAAGCGTGTAGACCCGCCGGCTGTCGGCGCGCAGCACCTGGAAGCGCAGGCCCTCGATCACCACCGACTCGCCGCGCTTGGGCAGCCGCCCGAGATGCTTGATGAGAAAGCCGCCGATGGTGTCGGCGGCCTCGTCGCGGACGCTGGTGCCGAACGCGGCGTTGAAGTCGGCGATCTGCGTGAGCGCCTTCACGCGGTGGCGGCCGCCGGGCTCGGGCAGGATGTTGTCCGAGGCCTCGTCGAAGTCGTACTCGTCTTCGATGTCGCCGACGATCTGCTCGAGCACGTCCTCGATCGTGACCAGGCCGGCGACGCCGCCGTACTCGTCGATCACGATCGCCATGTGGTTGCGGCTGGCGCGGAACTCGCGCAGCAGCACGTTGAGGCGCTTCGCCTCCGGCACGAACACCGCCGGGCGCAGCATCTCGCGCACGTTGAACTCCTCTTCGCCGGCGTAGAAGCGGAGAAGATCCTTCGCCAGGAGCACGCCGATCACGTCGTCGCGGTTCTGGTCGATGACCGGGAAGCGCGAGTGCGCGGTGGACATCACCTGCTTCACGAAGGTTTCCACCGGCTCGTTGATGTCGATGAAGTCCACCTGCGCGCGCGGAATCATGATGTCGCGCACCGCCATCTCCGACACGGTGAGCGCGCCCTCGATGATGGACAGGGCGTCGGCGTCGAGCAGATTGCGCGAATACGCCGACCTCAGGAGCTGCGTGAGCTCGGCCCGGTCGCCGGGCTCGCGCATGATGAGCGCCGACAGGCGCTCGAGCAGGCTTGGTCTCGACGGATCGTTCATGCCTGGCGCATTCATTCTAGCGCGTAGGGATTGCGGATTCCGCCGCGGCGCAGGATGCGGATCTCGCGCGCTTCCATGCGCGCCGCATCCCGTTTCTTTTCATGGTCGTAGCCGCGCAGGTGCAGGCAGCCGTGCACCACGAGGTGCGCGTAGTGCGCGGCCAGGCTCTTGCCCTGGGCGCGGGCCTCGCGCCGGATTACGGGATGGCACAGCACGATGTCGCCCCTCGTTTCGTCGTACCTGAATGTGAGCACGTTGGTCGCGCGGTCGCGTTTTCGGAACGTGCGGTTGAGCCGCCGTCCCTCGGCTTCGCCGACGATGCGCAGCGTGACGGGGCCGATCGCCCAGCGGCGCAAGAAGGCGGCGCTCGGCACGCCACGCCGCGCGACTGCGTACTGGACGGGAACCTTATTCTTCCTGTTGGCGCGCATCGTAGGCATCGATGATGCGCGCGACCAGGGGGTGGCGCACCACGTCTTGCGCGCCGAACTGGGTGAAGGCGATGCCGCGAACGCCGGCGAGGATGCGGCGCGCCTCGATCAGGCCGCTCTTCTGGCCGCGCGCGAGGTCGATCTGGGTGACGTCGCCGTTGACCACGGCCTTTGCGCCGAAGCCGATCCGCGTGAGGAACATCTTCATCTGCTCGGGCGTGGTGTTCTGTGCCTCGTCCAGGATGATGAACGAGTGGTTGAGCGTGCGCCCGCGCATGTACGCGAGCGGCGCAAGCTCGATCGTCCCGCGCTCGAGTAGCTTGCCGGTCTTCTCGAAGCCCATCAGGTCGAACAGTGCGTCGTACAGCGGGCGCAGGTACGGGTCGACCTTTTGCGCGAGGTCGCCGGGCAGGAAGCCGAGACGCTCGCCGGCCTCGACCGCGGGCCGCACCAGCACGATGCGCTTCACCTTGTCGCGCTCGAGCGCGTCCACCGCGCAGGCCACCGCGAGGTAGGTCTTGCCGGTGCCGGCAGGACCGATGCCGAGCGTGAGGTCGTGCGCCAGGATCTTCTCGATGTACTCGACCTGGTGCGGCGTGCGGCCATGCAGGTCGGGCCGGCGCGTGAGCAGCTGCGGTCCCTCTGTTGTCTCCAGGGACGCGTTGCGGGAAAGCTCGGTGAGCCCGAGCTGCACGTCCTCGACCGTGAGGTCGCCGGACGCGCGGTCGTAGAAATGCTCGAGCGCCTGCGCGGCGCGCTGCGCCTGGTCGCCGCGCACCGTGAACTTGGCGCCGCGGCGCGCGATGGTCACGTCGAGCGCCGACTCGATCTGGCGCAGGTTCTCGTCGAGCGCGCCGCACAGCCGGGCGAGGCGCTGGTTATCAACCGGGTCAAGCTTGACTTCGACCGGTTTCGCCCTCAGACGAGCTCGCCTCTCAGGCTGTGGGGAAGGGCGGCGGTAATGCGCAGGTTCACGTATGTATTAATGAGCGACGGCGAGCCCGGAAAGTTCACCACGCGGTTGTTGCCGGTGCGCCCGGCGAGCTCGGCGTGGTTCTTCCTCGACGTGCGCTCGACCAGCACGCGCTCGGTCGCGCCGACCATGCGCTCGCCGATGACGCGCGCTTGCGCCTCGAGCTGGGACTGCAGGCGCTGGAGTCGTTGGAGCTTTTCTTCCCGGGTGACTTCATCCCTGAGCTCCGCTGCGGGCGTTCCCGGGCGCGGGCTGTAGACGAACGAGAACGACGCGTCGAAATCGGCCTCGCGCGCGAGCCTGAGCGTGGCCTCGAAGTCGGTTTCGGTCTCGCCGGGAAAGCCGACGATGAAGTCCGACGACAGGCTGATCGCGGCACGCGCCTGGCGCAGCCGGCGCACGATCGAGCGGTATTCGAGCGCGGTGTAGCCGCGCTTCATTGCCGCGAGCACGCGGTCGGAGCCCGATTGCACCGGCAGGTGGACGTGCGGCGCAAGCTTGTCGAGCTCGGCGTGCGCGTCGATCAGGCGCTGGGTGAACTCGCGCGGATGCGAAGTGGTGTAGCGGATCCGTTCGATGTCCCGAATTTCCGCGACGTAGCGCAGGAGCTCGGCGAAATCCGCCTGCGCGCCGTCGATCGTGCCGCGCCATGCGTTGACGTTCTGACCGAGCAGCGTCACCTCCCTCACGCCCTGCGCCGCGAGGTCGGCCACCTCGGCAACGACGTCCTCGAACGGCCGCGATATCTCCTCGCCGCGCGTGTACGGCACCACGCAGAAGCTGCAGTACTTGCTGCAGCCTTCCATAATGGAGACGAAGGCTACCGCGCCATCGACGCGTGCCGGCGGCGTGTGGTCGAACTTCTCGATCTCGGGGAAGCTGACGTCGACTTGCGGCCGGCCGGTGGCGCGGCGCCGCTCGAGGAGCTGCGGCAGGCGGTGCAGCGTCTGCGGCCCGAAGACCACGTCGACGTACGGCGCGCGCTCGACGATCGCGGGGCCTTCCTGGCTCGCCACGCAGCCGCCGACCGCGATCATCAGCTCCGGCCGCAGCCGCTTCAGGTGCTTGACGCGCCCGAGGTCGGCGAACACTTTCTCCTGCGCCTTCTCGCGCACCGAGCAGGTATTGAACACGATGACGTCGGCGTCGGCCGGGTCGGGCGCAAGCTCCAGCCCTTCGGCGCTGCGCAAAAGGTCGGCGATCCTGTCCGAGTCGTACTCGTTCATCTGGCAGCCGAACGTGCGCAGGTAGAGCTTCTTCATTTCGGGAATGGCGGCGGCGGCAGCTTGGCCTTCTCCGTCGCGGAGAGGATCCACACGCGGTGCACGAGGCCCATGCCGTCGACGAGGTAGAACACCGGGGCCCTCTCGGCGAGCGAGGTCGGGACCACCAGCCGGTTGTCCGGGTCGCGGATCTGGGCGCCGGGCGAAAGCTGCCGGGGCTTGCCGTCGATCTCGACATACATGTCCTGGAGGTGGCGCAGCTGGCCGAGCTTGGCTTCCTTGGGGATCGTGCGCAACTGCGCGAGAGCCGGGTCGAGGGGCGCCAAAGCGAGGACGATCGCGAGCCAGTGCTTCATGCGCGGAATTGTCGCACTAGCCTTCGATCAGCTCGAAATCGCGTGTCACTTCGGCGGTCTTGACGAGCATCGCGGTGGCCGAGCAGTACTTCTCGTGGCTTAACCGCACCGCGTTCTCCACGATGTTTCGCTTGAGGCCGCGGCCGCGTACGGTCCAGTGCATGTGGATCTTGGTGAACACTTTCGGATCGGTGGCGGCGCGCTCGGCCGTGAGCTTGACCTCGCAGCCGGTGACGTCCTGGCCGCTTTTCTTGAGGATCACCACGACGTCGTAGGCGCTGCAGCCCCCCGTTCCGAGCAGCACCATCTCCATCGGCCGCGGCGCGAGGTTGCGGCCGCCGCCGTCCGGGGCGCCGTCCATCGTCACGAGGTGGTTCGAGCCGGTCTCGGCGACGAAGCTCATGCCCTCGCCGCTCCAGCGCACTTTGCATTCCATAGGATCTGGAATTCTAGTAAAATCCGCGGCTTTTCTCGATTTGGCCTTATTTGGCAATGCCTACCTACACCGCAAAAACGGGCGAAGTCCAGCACGGCTGGTACGTCGTCGACGCACAGGACAAGGTCCTCGGGCGCCTCGCTGCGCAGATTGCAGTGCGCCTGCGCGGCAAGCACAAGCCTCAATACACCCCCCATGTCGACACCGGCGACTACATCGTGGTCGTCAACGCGGCCAAGCTGCGAGTGACCGGCCGCAAGCCCGAGCGCAAGATGTATTACCGCCATAGCGGCCAGCCGGGGCAGCTGCGCGAGACGAGCTTCGCCAAGCTGCAGGCGAAGAAGCCGGCGCGCGTGCTGCAGATCGCGGTGAAGGGCATGCTGCCCAAGGGTCCGCTCGGCTACGCGATGCTGAAGAAGCTCAAGGTCTACGGCGGCGCCACCCATCCGCACACGGCGCAGCAACCCAAGGCACTGGAGATATAGGAATGGTCGGCGACTACTATTACGGCACCGGGCGGCGCAAGAGCGCGGTGGCGCGCGTCTTCATCAAGCCCGGCAAGGGCGATTTCAGCGTGAACGGCAAGCCGGTCGACCAGTTCTTCGGTCGCGAGACCGGTCGAATGGTGGTGCGCCAGCCGCTCGAGCTGACCAAGAACCTGTCGACCTTCGATATCCTGGTGAACGTGTACGGCGGCGGCGAGAGCGGGCAGGCGGGCGCGGTGCGCCACGGCATCGCCCGTGCGCTGATCGAGTATGATGCGGGGCTGAAGAGCGCGTTGAGCGCGGCCGGCCTCGTGACGCGAGATGCGCGCGAGGTCGAGCGAAAGAAGGTCGGCCTGCACAAAGCAAGGCGGCGCAAGCAGTACTCGAAACGCTGAACACAGGGATTCTGCGAACCGAAAGCCGCCATTTGGCGGCTTTTGTTTTTTATGACTATTAAAGCTGGAATCGTCGGCGGTACGGGGTACACGGGGGTCGAGCTCCTGCGCTTGCTCGCCCAGCACCCGCAGGTGGAGCTGAAGGCCATCACTTCGCGCAAGGAGGCCGGCACGCCGGTGGCGCGCATGTTCCCGAGCCTGCGCCGGCGCGTCGAGCTTGCATTCGTCGAGCCGGAAGGACGCGCGCTCGCCGGGTGCGACGTGGTGTTCTTCGCCACGCCGAACGGCGTGTCGATGGGCGAGGCGCGCGCGGTGCTCGAGGGCGGGGCGCGCATCGTCGACCTGTCGGCCGACTTCCGCATCAAGGACGTCGCCGAGTGGGAGCGCTGGTACAAGACCAAGCACGCGGCGCCCGAGCTGGTCGCGCAGGCAGTCTACGGGCTGTGCGAGGTGAACCGGGAGCGCATCCGCGGCGCGCGGCTGGTCGCGAACCCCGGCTGCTATCCAACCTCGGTGCAGCTCGGCTTCCTGCCGCTGGTCGAGGCGGGCGTGGTCGACACCGACCACCTCATCGCGGACGCGAAGTCGGGCGTGAGCGGCGCGGGCCGCAAGACCGAGCCGAACCTCATGTTCTCGGAAGCGGCCGACAACTTCGCGGCCTATAACGTGATGGGGCATCGGCACTGGCCGGAGATCCGCCAGGGGCTCGCGCAGGTCGCGAAGCGCGACATCGGACTCGTTTTCACCCCGCACCTCACGCCGCTGATCCGCGGAATCCACGCCACGCTTTACGCACGGATCACGAAGGAGGTGGATTTCCAGCAGCTCTTCGAGAAGCGCTACGCGCGCGAGCCCTTTGTCGATGTGATGCCGCAAGGCAGCCATCCCGACACGCGCTCGGTGCGCGCGGCGAACACTTGCCGCATCGCGCTGCATCGGCCGCCGGAAAGCGCGAAGCGCTCCGATACCCTGGTCGTGCTTTCGGTGATCGACAACCTGGTCAAGGGGGCCTCCGGCCAGGCCGTGCAGAACATGAACCTGATGTTCGGGTTGCCGGAGACCACCGGGCTCGACCAGGTCGCCGTGGTGCCATAAATGCCCTCCGGACGCTGGAAACTCATTCGCCAGCGCTTCGGGATTGCGGCGCCACGCGTCGAGGTCCAGACGCAGATTCCGTGGTACTGGCGCTGGGCCGGCATTGCGATCTTCCTCGGCGTTGCCGCGGTCGCCGCCTCGTGGATCTATGACGCGGGCCGGCGCTTCGCCGGGTTCGACCGCAGCGAAGTGGTGAGCGAGCTGCAGCGCGTGCAGGGCGAGCTTGACGCCGCGCGTGCCGAGCTCGCGCGGCTGGGGGCGATCGCCAACGCCGCCGATAGCCGGGTCTCGATCGAGCGCACGGCGCAGCAGAAGCTTGCCCACCAGGTGCGCGCGCTCGAGCAGGAGAACGCGCGCGTGCGCGAGGAGCTGGCGAGCGTCGAGCAAATGCTCACCTCGGAAGAACGTCACACTCAGACGCTTTCCATCTACCAGTTCAAGGTAGAACCCGATGTCCTGCCAGGGGAATACCGCTATCGCCTGTTGCTGCTTACGCCGACCGACCGGCGGGGGCGAGACTTCAACGGGCGCCTCGAGCTGGTGGTCAATCTGCAGGAGGGGGGTCAGAGTGCTATCATGTCCTTTCCGGAGCCGGGAGACGCCGCCGCAGCTTCTTTCCGGTTGGCTTTCAAGTACTTCCGACGGGTGGAAGGCACCTTCCGGGTGAAGCCGAAGGCAAAGGTCGAAAGCGTGCAAGTCCGGGTGTACGAGACCGGATCGAACCAGCCACGCGCGACACACGCGGTGACGCTGTAGAGAGGGAGAGGGAGATCGACGTGTTCAACAAGACGAGCAAGCCCCAGAACCGGATCGATAGCCTGATCGGCGCCACCACGCGCATCGAGGGCAATGTGATTTTCAGCGGCGGCCTGCGCGTGGACGGCATGGTCCGCGGTAACGTCGCGGCGCTGCCCGATCAGCCGGGCACGCTGGTGATTTCGTCGGACGCGCGCATCGACGGCGAAGTGCAGGCCGCGCACATCGTGGTGAACGGCACGATCAACGGCCCGGTGCATGCGACCGAGACCCTCGAACTACAGCCGGGATCGAGGGTCAAAGGAGACGTGTACTACAAGACCATCGAGATCCAGCAGGGCGCGGTCGTGGAAGGGCGCTTGGTGCATCAGGCCGCGGAAGCGAAGGGTGTCGAGCTGAAGCTTGCCTCCGACCGAGGCTGAGAGAGGAAGAGATGAACGCAGTTACCGAGATGCCGGCGCCGCTGGGCTTCACCGACAGCGCCGCCAACAAGGTCAAGCAGCTGATCGACGAAGAGGGCAACCCGGAGCTCAAGCTCCGCGTGTTCGTCACCGGCGGCGGCTGCTCGGGCTTCCAGTACGGCTTCACCTTCGATGAGGTGCAGAACGAAGACGACGCGGCGATGCAGAAGAACGGCGTCACGCTGCTGATCGACCCGATGAGCTACCAGTACCTGGTCGGCGCCGAGATCGATTACCAGGAAGGCCTGGAAGGCGCCCAGTTCGTGATCAAGAATCCCAACGCGCAGAGCACGTGCGGCTGCGGCTCATCCTTCTCCGCCTGACGCACTGAATCACGCACTACGAAAAGGGGCTTCGGCCCCTTTTTTGTTTTAGCGCATGGGCGACGCCAATCAGCGGCTATTCGTCCTGCCCTACTCATGGTGAACATGCTCGGCCGCCGCTCAGTCGAGCGCGGCTAGGGTGCGATTGGCGATGAGATCGAGTCGCGCGACGAGCGGCTCGGCGTGCGTGCGGAACGCGGGGAGATCCTGCTGCGCTACCGGCAGCGCGGCCGGCATCGCGATCGAGAACGGATTGCGCGGCTGGCCGGCGATGCGGAACTCGTAGTGCAGGTGCGGGCCGGTCGCCCAGCCGGTCTGGCCGACGGCGCCGACAGTGTCGTTCTGGGCGACGCGCTGGCCGCGGTGAACGTTGATGCGGCTCAAGTGGGCGTAAACCGTGGCGTACTGGCCGTGATGGCGCAGGATCACCACCTTGCCGTAGCCGCCCTTCAGGCCGGCGTGCTCGACGATGCCGTCGCCCACCGCGCGCACGCGCGTGCCGGTCGGCGCCGCGTAGTCGATGCCCTGGTGCTTCATCCAGGCCTGCGCGATCGGGTGGCGGCGCATGCCGAAGCCCGAGGAGACGCGCGAGAACTCGAGCGGCGAGCGCAGGAAAGCCTTGCGCAGGTTCTTGCCCTCGGGCGTGTAGTACCCGCTGCCGAAGTGCACCGCGCGGAAGGTCTTGCGGTTGTTGGTGAACTCCGCGGCGAGCAGGCGGCCGGCGCGCACCGGGCGCCCGCCGAGATAATGAACCTCGTAGACCACGGCGAACTGGTCGCCCTTGCGCAGGTCGCGATGGAAGTCGATGTCGCCGCCGAACACGTCGCCGAGCTGCATCGCGATGCTGTCGGGCACGCCGGCGTCGTCCGCGGCGGCGAAGAGCGAGCTCTGGATCACGCCCGACTTCATCGCCACGCGCGTGTAGAGCTGCGCGCGGTCCTCGGTGACGCGGAAGAAGCCGTTCGCCTCCGCCGCGATCTTCACCAGCGTGTCGCGCCCGGAAAGGAAGCTGAGCGAAACCGGCTCGCCGTCGGTGCTGACTTCGGCGCTGACGTGCGTTCCCGGCCGCAGCTGCTGCAGCACGCGCACTTTCGCCAGCTTCGCCGCGTGCGATGCCTCGATGCCCAGGCGCTCAATGAACGCCGGCACGGTATCGCCCCGCTGGTAAAGCTCCTCGCGAAAGTATGAGTTCGGCGCGGGTGCAGCGTCCGGCCGGATCGGCAGCGCCTCGATGATCGGGCGTTTCGGCGGCTCGATGCGGTGGTCCGAGGGCGCGATGGTCGCGAACGCGACCACGCCCGACGCGGCGAGCAGCGCGAGGACAGCGACCCGGCCGAAACGGCCGACGGTTCCCATGAATCGGCTAGAATCCCTTGAATTTCAGAAGCCTGCAAAGTCTAGCAAAGACGGCGCTGCTGGGAAATTAAATCATGTCCGCCATCGAGCAGGCCATTCAGACCATTCGTCGGGGCGCCGGCGAGCTAATCAGCGAGGCAGAGCTCGCGAAGAAGCTCGCCGAGAAAAGGCCGCTGCGGATCAAGCTCGGCCTGGACCCCACCGCGCCCGACCTGCACCTCGGCCACACCGTCGTAATCAACAAGTTACGTGATTTCCAGAACCTCGGCCACCAGGTGCAGTTCCTGATCGGCGACTTCACCGGGATGATCGGCGACCCGACCGGCAAGAACCAGACGCGCCTGCCGCTCACCCGGGCCGAGATCGAGAAGAATGCAAAAACTTATCAGGAGCAGGTTTTCAAGGTCCTGGATCCCGCGAAGACCCAGGTTCTGTACAACTCCGAATGGTCGGACAAGCTCGGCGCCGAAGGCATCATCCGCCTCGCGCAGAAGTACACGGTGTCCCAGCTTCTCGAGCGCGACGACTTCTCCAAGCGCTTCGCCGAGGAAAGGCCGATTGCGCTGCATGAGCTGCTCTATCCGCTGATGCAGGGCTACGACTCGGTCGCCATGAAGGCGGACGTCGAGCTTGGCGGCACCGACCAGAAGTTCAACCTGCTGGTCGGCCGCGAGCTGCAGCGCAGCTTCGGCCAGGAGCCGCAATGCATCCTCACCATGCCGCTGCTCGAGGGGCTCGACGGCAAGGAGAAGATGTCCAAGTCGCTCGGCAACTACGTCGGCATCGCCGAGCCGCCGCACGAGATCTTCGGCAAGCTGATGTCGATCTCCGACGAGCTCATGTGGAGGTACATCGATCTGCTTTCTTTTGAACCTCCAGAAAAAATCAAAGCCTGGAAAAGCGAGCATCCGCGCGATGTGAAGGCGCGCTTCGCCAGGGAGATCGTCGCGCGCTTCCACAGTCCGAAAGCGGCCGAGCAGGCGCAGGCGGAATTCAACAGCCGCTTCCGCGAAGGCGAGACGCCCGCGGAGATCCCCGAAGTCACGGTCAAGGCGCCGGAAGGCGGCATCCTCATCGCGCAGCTCCTCAAGCAGGCCGGCCTCACGCCGAGCACCACCGAGGCCCAGCGCATGATCGAGCAGGGCGGGGTGAAGCTCGACGGCGAACGCGTGTCCGACAAGGCGTTGAAGGTCGCGGGCGGCCGCACAGTGGTGGCGCAGGTCGGCAAGCGCAAGTTCGCCCGCATCACGGTCAAGTGAACTACGAGGTCTACGCGCTCAAGTACGCGCACCACGCGCGCCGCGCCTCCGAGAACTTCATCGGCGGCGATCCGCATGACGGCCCGATGCCGCTCGATTACTTCGTATGGCTGCTTCGCGGGGGCGGGCGCGAAATCGTCGTCGACACCGGCTTTTCAGAGGCGATGGCGAAGAAGCGCGGGCGCGACCACATCCGCTGCCCGGCTCAAAGTCTCAAGCTCTTGGGCACGGATCCCATAGGGGTGAAAGACGTCGTGATCACGCATCTGCACTACGACCACGTCGGCAACTTTGATCTCTTCCCCGCAGCGACGCTCCACCTGCAGGACCTCGAGATGCGCTACGCCACCGGCCGCTACATGGGCCACGAATGCTTTCGCGGCGCGTACGAGGTCGAGGACGTGGTCGGCATGGTGCGACGGGTCTACGAAAATCGCGTGCGCTTCCACGACGGCGACGCGGAGATCGCGCCCGGCGTCTCGGTGCATCTCATCGGCGGCCATACCATGGGCCTTCAGGCGGTGCGCGTCGCCACGCGCCGCGGCTGGGTGGTCCTCGCCTCCGATGCGAGCCACTTCTACGCCAACATGGAGCAGACGCGGCCGTTTCCGATCGTGTGGTCGGTGGCCGACATGGTCGACGGCTACCGCAAGCTGCGCTCGCTCGCGGAATCGCCGCAGCACATCATTCCCGGCCACGACCCGTTGGTACTGGAACGCTACGCCGCGCCGTCCACGGAATTACAGGGAATCGCAGTCAGGCTGGACTAGCACGCACTGAAGCGTCTTTGCGCTTCCAGAGCTCCGGCAGGAGCTCGCACCCGATTCCCGGGCCGGGCGGCTTTTCGAAACATCCTCGAACTGGCTGCGGTACGTGGGTCACCAGCTCGTTGTACCAGCCGGTGTAGAAGGCCCGCACCGATTCCTGGATCAGCGCGTTGAGCGCGTGGATCGAGAAGTGCACCGACGCGGCGTAGACCACGGGGCCGGTGCAGTCGTGCGGCGCGACGGGCAATTGCCAGGCATCCGCGAGCGCGGCAATGCGGCGCGCTTCGCTGATCCCGCCGCACCAGGCGAGGTCGAACATCACGATGCCGGCGACGCCCGTCTCGAGCAGATCCTTGAAGCTCCAGCGCCCGGCGAGAATCTCGGAGGCGCAGATCGGCGCTTTCGAATGCGGCGCGTATTGCTTGAGCAGCGCGAGGCTGTCCATGCGGATCGGGTCCTCGTGCCAGAAGGTGTCGAACTCGGCGAGCGCCTGCGCGATCCTCTGTGCCGGCAGCACGCGCCACAGCGAGTGGAACTCGACCATGATGTCCATGCGGCTGCCGACCGCGCTGCGGATACGGCGGAAGGGTTCCAGCGACTTCTGCAGGTCCTCCGGAGAAATGTACTGGCCATCGGTCGTCTCTGCGGCCGGATCAAACGGCCAGATCTTCATGCCGGTGATGCCCTGCTCGAGCAGCGATTGCGCGAGCTCGTCGGCGCGGTGCAGGAAGGCATCGAGATCTTCGTACGGACCTTGCGCCTTTCCATCGAGGCCCCAGTTCTTCGTGTTCTGCCCGCCGGCGGCGCGGATATAGCGGTAGCCTGCGCACGTGTTGTAGGTGCGGATGGACTGGCGCGCGGCGCCGCCGAGCACCTGGTAGAGCGGCTGCCCGCACACCTTGCCGTAGAGGTCCCAAAGCGCGATGTCGAACGCCGACACCGCGCGCGTCTCGACGCCCGAGCCGCGCCAGCCGAGGTAGCCGGCGAGGCTGCGCGTAAGCGCCTCGATCTCGAGCGGGTCGCGCCCGAGCACGCGCGGCGCGATGTATTCGTGCAGGTAGGCCTCGACGCTTTGCGCGGCGTAGCTCGTCTCGCCGAGGCCGGCGAGTCCCTCGTCGGTGTGCACGCGCACCCAGACGAGGTTGGGGAACTCGCTCAGGCGAAGCGTTTCAAGCCGGGTGATCTTCATATACCATCTCCCTCTCTCCTGAGGAGGAGCCCATGAAGAGAGCATTCTCGCTTACCGCATTCTGTGCGGCGGCTACGCTTGCGCTTTCGGCCAGCGCGCAGCAGCCGGCAACGAAAAGCCTCAAGTTCCAGTCCACCTGGCCGGCGAGTCTCACGCTGCAGGACAACTTCCGCTTCTTCGCCGAGCGCGTCGACAAGCTAACCGGCGGCCAGGTGAAGATCGAAGCGCTCGCCGCCGGCCAGATCGTGCCGCCGTTCGAGATCCTCGACGCCACTCACAAGAAAGTGATCGACGGCGGCCACGGCATCGCGTACTACTGGGTCGGCAAGAACAAGGCGGCGACGCTGTTCTCGGCCACGCCCGCCGGCATCGCCGGCATGGATCACATGGATTACCTCGGCTGGATGTATGAAGCCGGCGGCCTCGACATGTGGTGGGACTTCTATCAGAAGGACCTCAAGCTCAACGTGCTCTCATTCCCGATCCTGCCGGCGAGCCCGCAGGCGCTCGGCTGGTTCAAGCGGCCGATCAAGAGCCTCGCCGACTTCAAGGGCATGAAGTGCCGCCAGACCGGCATCGTGGCCGAGATCTATCAGCGCATGGGCCAGCAGACCGTCAACCTGCCCGGGGGCGAGATCATCCCCTCCGCGCAGCGCGGCGTGATCGACTGCGCCGAATGGGTGGGCGGCATAGAGGACCTGAGGCTCGGTCTGCCTCAGGTGTGGAAGTACCACTACACGCCAGGCATGCACGAGAGCGCGTCCATCGGCGAGCTGATGATCAACACCGACGTATGGAAGAGCTTCACGCCGCAGCAGCAGGAGGCGGTGCGCTCGGCCACCACCGAGACCTTCCTGCGCTGGTGGGTGAAGTGGCAGCGCCAGAACGCCGACGCGATCAAGGAAATGCGCGAGAAGCACGGCACGCAGCTGCTGCGTGCGCCGCCCGAGCTCCTGATCGCGTTTTTCAAGACCTGGGACGAGATCGCGAAGGAGGAGTCGGCGAAGAATCCGACCTTCAAGAAGGTGCTCGATTCGCAGCGCGAGTACGCCTCGATCGTGGTGCCGGCGAAGCGCTTCATGTTCCCGCCGTATTCGTTCGCGGCGAACTACTTCTTCCCCGAAAAGAAGCCCGCGGCGGAGGCCAAGGCCAAGGACAAGTAAGGATCGGATCGGCACCGAAAGGGGGCGCTTGGGCGTCCCCTTTCCATTCGTTGACCGAGTAAAAACAAGCGTGTACCCTGCCTGCGCCTAGTGAACCCCATTCGAGGAGGAGGATAGTCATGCGGCATTTCGTCCGTTCTGCGGCGGCGCTCGCGGCCATCGCGGCGTTCTCGGCCGGCGTCCAGGCTCAGACCAGCCTCAAGATGCAGGCGACCTGGCCGGCCAGCCTGACGCTGTACGAGAACTTCACGTACTTTGCCGACCGCATCAACAAGATCTCGGGCGGCACGCTCAAGATCGAGGCGATGCCCGCAGGCCAGGTGGTGCCAGCCTTCGAGGTGCTCGACGCCACGCACAAGAAAGTACTCGACGGCGCGCACGCCTGGTCGGGCTACTGGGTCGGCAAGAACAAGGCCGCGATCCTGTGCACCGGCGGGCCCGGCGGCACGTTCGGCATGGACATGATCGACGCGCTCGGCTGGATGCACCACGGTGGCGGCATCGATCTGTGCAACGAGCTGTTCCAGAAGGAGCTGAAGCTGAACGTGCAGTGGATCCCGATCCTGCCTTCGGGGCCGCAGGCGTTCGGCTGGTTCAAGCGCCCGATCAAGAACCTCGCCGACTTCAAAGGCATGAAGTGCCGCCAGACCGGAATGGCTGCAGAGATCTGGCAGAGGATGGGCATGACCACGGTCAACATGCCCGGCGGCGAGATCATCCCGTCGGCGCAGCGCGGCGTGATCGATTGCGCCGAGTGGGTCGGCGGCGTCGAGGACCTGCGCCTGGGCTTCCACAACGTGTGGAAGTACCACTACACGCCCGGCGTGCACGAGAACGTGACGATCGGCGAAGTGCTGATCAACGGCGACGTGTGGAAGAGCCTCAAGCCCGAGCAGCAGGAGATGATCAAGTCGGTGGCGAGCGAGACTTTCGTCATCTGGTGGGCCAAGTGGCAGCGCCAGAACGCCGACGCGCTGAAGGAGCTGCAGGAGAAGCACGGCGTGCGCATCCTGCGCACCCCCGGCGACATCCTGATCGAGTTCCTGAAGACGTGGGACAAGATCGCGGCCGAGGAAAGCGCGAAGAGCCCGTTCTTCAAGAAGACGCACGAGTCGCAGCGCCAGTACGCCGCGCTCGTCGTGCCGGCGAAGCGCTTCATGTTCCCGCCCTATTCGTTCGTGGCGAACTACTACTTCCCGGAAGGCGGCGGGAAGCCGGCGGCGAAGGCGGCCGAAGCGAATAAGAAGTAGCGAAGGATCCCTAGATGGGGGCGGAAACACCGCCCCCGTTTAGTTTTGAGGGGAGTTCATGGCTGAATCGGTGTCGGGCCTCATCAGGACGGTCCGCGTCATCGACAAGTTCACCGACCACACCGGTACGTGGATCGCGTGGCTCAACGTGCCGCTGGTGCTGGCGGTGAGCTACGAGGTATTTGCCCGCTACCTGCTCAACGCGCCGACCATCTGGTCGTTCGACGTGGCGTACATGCTGTACGGCACGATCTTCATGCTCGGCGCAGCCTACGCGCTGCACAAGGGCGCGCACATCCGCACCGACTTCTTCTTCGAGCGCTGGTCGATCCGCACCAAGGGCATGATCGACTCGATCGCCTACCTCGTGTTCTTCTTCCCGGCGATTTTCATCTTCCTGATCGTGAGCTGGTCCGAAGGCTGGTATGCCTTTACCATCGGCGAGGTCTCGGAGCAGACGCCATGGCGGCCGATCCTGTGGCCATTCAAGATGGTTGTTCCGCTCGCGTGCCTGCTGCTCCTGATCCAGGGCGTGTCAGAAACGATCAAGAGCGTGTACGCCGCGCGCACCGGCATCGAGCTCGAGCACAAGGAGAAGATCGAGGTATGAGCGGACTCGCTTTCCTCGGCCTGGTGATGCTGCTGGTGATGCTGGGCGCGATTTTCATCGGCTTCCCGATCAGCTTCACGCTGCTGTTCCTCGCGCTCACCTTCGGCTATTTCGGCCTGGGGCAGGTGGTATTCGACCTCGCCTACTTCCAGACCATCGGCATGATGAAGGAGGAGCTGCTCGCGGCGGTGCCGCTCTTCATCTTCATGGGCTTCCTCACCGAGCAGGCCGGACTGATGGAGCGCCTGTTCAGCGCGTTTCGCATGATTCTCGCGCCGATCCGCGGCGCCCTGTTCGCGGTGGTGATCCTGACCGCGACGGTGTTCGCCATGGCGACCGGCATCGTCGGCGCGGCGGTCACGGTGCTCGGCATCATGGCGGCCCCGATCATGACCAAGACCGGCTACGATCCAAAGCTCTCCGCGGGCTGTATTACCGCGGGCGGCACCCTCGGCATCCTGATCCCGCCCTCGGTGATGCTGATCGTGATGGGCCCGGTGATCGGCGTGTCGGTGGCCGAGCTCTACTCGGCTGCGTTCGGCCCGGGCTTCCTGCTCGCCGGTCTCTATCTTCTGTACCTGATCATCCGGTCGAACCTCAACCCCAAGCTCGGCCCGCCGGTGCCGAAGGAGGACCGGATCCACACGCCACTGCAGCTCGTCACCGAGCTGCTGATCGGCGTGGTGCCGCTGCTGGCGCTGATCGGTGCGGTGCTCGGCTCGATGCTGGCCGGCCTTGCGACACCGACCGAGGCGAGCGCAATCGGTGCCCTCGGCGCCGCGATCCTCACCCTCGCCTATCGCCGGTTCACCTGGGCGGGATTGAAGCGCGCCGTGCTCAGCACCACGGCCACGTCGAGCATGGTGCTGCTGCTCGCGGTGACCTCGAATATCTTCGGCGCCGTGTTCGCGCGCCTCGGCACCGCGAACTGGATTACCGAAACGATGCTCGCGCTGCCGTTCTCGCCGGTGGTCATGCTGTGCCTGGTGCTCTTCCTGCTCTTCCTGCTCGGCTGGCCGTTCGAGTGGCCGGCGGTCATCCTGGTCTTCCTGCCGATCTTCTACCCGGTCATGGAGGGCCTGAAGCCTACGCTCTCGGCCTCGCTCGGCATCGCGCCGGACATGCTGATGGTCTGGTTCGGCGCGACCGTGGCGGTGGTGATGCAAACGGCGTACCTCTCGCCGCCCGTGGCGATGAGCGCGTACTACCTCAAGCAGGTGGTCAGGGAGTGGTCCCTGGCGACGATCTACAAGGGCATGTTCGAGTTCATGATGCTGCAGCTGTTGTGCGTCGCCCTGATCGTGATCTTCCCGAAGATCGTCACGACCTTCCCCGACCAGCTCCGCGCCGAGGCCGCGTCGGTCAAGACCGAGGACGTCGACGACAGCGCCAACCGCCTGGAAGAGGATCCGCTGAAGTCGATGCAGGGCCAGGAGGAGCAGGAACAGCAGGAGGAGGAGAGCCTAGAAAAAGACGAGATGAAGAGCGGGAAGAAGTAGCCGCCCGCGCCTTTTTGAAGGGGTCAGAGATAATTTGCTCTGACCCCTTTCTTATGCCCCCGTGAACTTCGATTTCGACACGCCGATCGACCGCCGCGGCACCTGGAGCACGCGCTGGGAGCGCCACGCGGGCCAGGACGTCATCCCCCTCTGGGTCGCCGACACCGACTTCCGCGCCGCGCCCGCGATCCTCGAGGCGCTCGGCGCGAGAGTCGGGCACGGCGTCTTCGGCTACACCGCGCCGCCGCCCGAGCTGCGCGGCGCGATCGTCGAGCGCATGGCGCGGCTCTACGGCTGGCGCGTGGAGCCCTCGTGGATCGTATTCATTCCCGGCGTGGTGCCGGGCCTGCACCTCGCCGCGCGCAAGCTCGTGCCGCCCGACGGCCACGCGCTCATCCCGCGGCCCGTGTACCACCATTTCAAGCGCGCGCTGGAGCTCGCGCCGCGCGCGTTCACCGAGGTCCCCCTGGTCCTCGAGCGAGGGCGCTGGGTTTTCGACCTCGACGCGCTAAGAAAGACCCGCAGGGATGCATTCTTCCTCTGCAATCCGCAGAACCCCGGCGGCACCGTGTTCCGGCGCGGCGAGCTGGAGCAGCTCGCCGAGCGCGCGCGCGGCGGACTCATCGTCTCCGACGAGATCCACTGCGACCTGATTCTGGAGAAAGGCCTGCGCCATGTGCCGATCGCGAGCCTCGCACCCGAGATCTCCCGGCGCACCGTGACCCTGATGTCGGCGAACAAGACGTTCAACATTCCCGCCGCGGGGTGCGGCTGGGCGATCATCGAGGATCCAAAGCTGAGGACCGCGTTTTCGAGCGACGTGGCCGCGCACGTGGTCGGCTCGCCTTCGGTGTTCGGGCTCGCGGCTACGCTCGCGGCCTTGACGCGCGGCGATGACTGGCTCGCTGCCCAGCTCGACTATTTGCGTGGCAACCGCGATCTCGTGGAAAGCCACATCGACTTCCCGATGGCGCACGTGGAGGCGACCTATCTCGCGTGGATCGACTGTTCCGGCATGGCGAATGCCGCCGATCGCTTCCTCGAGAGAGGCGTGGCGGTGTATCAGGGAACGCAGTTCGGCGAGCCGGGCTTCATCCGGCTCAACTTCGGCACTCAGCGCCGGGTGCTGGAAGAGGCCCTGAGGCGGATCAGCTCGTCTCTCACGACCTCATCCACGCCGAGCCCCAAAGGTTGAGCGTGCGCTGCTCGTGGGGCCAGGTGCGGTGCGGCATGTCCTTCGGCATCAGCTCGAGCTCGGCGGAAAACTCGACCTTGTGGCCGTCGGGATCCTCGATCATGAAGAACAGGTTGTTGCCCGGCCCGTGCCGTCCCGGACCCCACCAAAGCGGGATGCGCAGCCGCGCCATTCGGTCGGCCCAGTCGCGGATATCGAGCCAGCCGTTGGTCTCGTAGCAATGATGGTCGGGCCGCGACTCCGGCGCGCGGAACGCGGCGAAGCTGTGGTGCTCCGGATCGGAGCGCAGGAATACCGCGCTTAGCGCATCGCCTTCCAGAACACGGTCGGACTCGACCATCCCGAGGGCGCGGTAGAACTCCAGCATCTCCGGCAGGCGCTGCGTCGCGCAGACGAAATGCTGCAAGCGGCCGGGCAATCCCTCAGACGCGACTTCTTCGCGCGGCAGTCCGAAAACCAGCCGGCGACCATCGGGATCGGTAACGGAAAAAGCGCCCTCGGCGAACAGCGGCAGGGGACAGTCCTCGGTCTTCCTCAGCCGGCGGCGAAACGCCTGCAAGTGGGCCGAGTCCTGCATCTGCAGCGCGAAGTAGGGGACGGAAGCGGCGGGACCGTTGCCGACCACGAGTCGCCGGCCGCGGCCGTCGACCAGCCAGCTACCGTCGGGCAGCTGCGCGACGCGGTCGCCGAGCAGCTCGCCGTAGAACTTCGCCAGCGGCTCGGGCTTCGGGCTGTCGCGCCGCAGGTGGTGGAGGCGCGCAGGCCACAGCTCGGGAGTCATGTGCCCCATTCTGACGCAAAGCGAGCGCCGCATGCAGGATGCGCTCGAGGTGCGGATCGCGCACGCCGACCTCGTGCATGTGGTCGAGCGTGTTGCGGATGTAGTCGATGCACGGTCCCCGGATGCCGATGCCCTGCGCCACGAGGCGCGCGCGGCCCTGCAGGTCTAGCTCGCGCACGTAGGACGGATGGGCGGGATCGGCCACGAACGCCAGGGCTTTCACTTCGCGGCCGCTCGACAGCCGCACAAGAATCAGCTGCGGCTTGTAAACGCGGCGGGGCATTTCGCGGTACCACAGCCGCGCGAGCGCGCGGCGCAGGCGCTGCGCATCGATGCGATAGGCCATGCCCCAGCACGAGCCGCCGCGGCAGAGCCCCATGACGAGCCCGGGCTTGCGATCGGTGCCGCGGTAGCGCGTCGACAGGATGCAGAGCGCGCGATGGTAGCCGTGCGCGCGTCCGAGCATCTTGTGCGAGTAGTCGAAGCACGGCGACCACATGAGCGAGCCGTAGCCGAATACCCAGAGATCTCCCCTGGGCAGCCGCGCCGTGAACTCGCCTAGCTTCATTGCTTGCCGAGCTTCATTCCGCGGCAATTATAGAATCGGCGCGATGTCTTCCCGCCGGCCGCCGATCGCAGGCCGATTCACCGCCGAAGAGCTCGCGCTCGCCGGGCGCAACCGCGGCATGCCGCTCGAGGCGCTGCGCCACGATGTCACGCCTTCCGGCCTGCACTACCTTCTGATCCATTTTGACATCCCTGACGCCGACGAAAGCCGCTGGCAGCTCTCGATCGAGGGCCTGGTCGAGAAGCCGCGCGTCTTTTCGGTTGCCGAATTGAAGGGGCTGCCTTCCAGGACGGTGCGCGTGACGATGGAATGCGCCGGCAACGGGCGCGGGCAGCTTTCGCCGCGCTACCCGTCGGTGCCCTGGCTGGAGGAGGGCGTTTCGACTGCGGAATGGACTGGTGTACCCCTGCATGCAGTTCTGGGCCACGCAACCTTGTCCCCGATATCAACTGAGATCGTTTTCCACGGGGCCGACCGGGGCATCGACGCGGGCGTCGAGCATTATTTCGCGCGCAGCCTCGCGCGCGAGGACGCCCTGCGCGACGACGTGCTGGTCGCATATGCGATGAACGGCGCGCCGCTGCCGCCGCAACATGGCGCGCCGCTGCGCCTCGTGGTGCCGCGCTGGTACGGAATGGCGAGCGTGAAGTGGCTGCGCTCGATCCAAGCGCTCGATCGCCCGTTCGACGGCCTGCAGCAGGCGCGCGGCTACCATTTCCGCCGCGTGGCGGGCGAGAAGGGCGAGCCGTGCACGCTGATGCGCGTGAACTCGCTGATGGCGCCGCCCGGCATCCCCGACTTCTATACGCGCCGCCGCATCGTCGAAGCCGGCGCGGTCGAGATCGTGGGCCGCGCCTGGTCGGGTGCGGCGCCGGTCGAGCGTGTCGAATTCGGACTCGACGGTCACTGGACTGCAGCCCGTGTCGCGTCACAACAACACGCGCTGAGCTGGATGCGTTGGAGCTTCGTGTGGCACGCAACTCCGGGCGAGCACGAGCTCGCCTGCCGCGCGACCGACGCAGCCGGCAACACGCAGCCGTTCGAGCCGCCCTGGGATCTGTCCGGTTTCGGCAACAACGGCGTGCAGCGAATTCACGTCACGGTCAGGGCCTAGTTTTCGGTACGCTTCGCCCTCTCCGATGAAACTCGCTGCGCTCATGCTTGGCCTGGCGCTCGCCGCGGCGCCGGCGGCGGCCGAGGTGCTCAAGCCCTGGACCGGCGGCGCCACCCCTGCGCTCGAGCTTTCCGATTTGCGCGGCACGAAGCACCGCCTCGCCGACTATCGCGGCAAGGTGGTGCTGGTGAATTTCTGGGCCACCTGGTGCGTGCCCTGCCGGGAGGAAATGCCGAGCCTCGAGCGCCTGCGCGCCTCGCTGGAGGGGAGGCCTTTCGTGGTGCTCGCGGTCAACCTGGCCGAGCCGCAGTCGCGCATCCGCAAGTTCCTCGAGGCGGTCCCGGTCGGGTTTCCGGTGCTGCTCGACCAGGATTCTCAAACCACGCGCGCGTGGCAGGCCAAGCTGCTGCCGGCGACCTACATCGTCGGAACCGACGGCCGCATCCGCTACCGCCATGTCGGCGAGCTCGACTGGTCGAAGCCCGAAGTGCGCGACCTGATCCTGGGACTGGCGAAATGAAGCGCCTTGCCGGCCTGCTGCTCGCGGCCGCAGTCACGGTCGCGCGCAGCAACGAGTTCGAGCCGCCGCCGCCGTTCATAACCACGCCGCCCGAAGTGGTGGAGCGCATGCTCGAGCTGGCTGGCACCGGGCCGCAGGACCTGCTGATCGACCTGGGCTCGGGCGACGGCCGCATCGTCATCGCCGCGGCGCAGAAGTTCGGGGCGCAGGGCCTCGGCATCGAGCTCGACGACCGGCTGGTGCAGAAGTCCAGGGCGGCCGCGCAGCAGGCGAACGTCGCCGAGCGGGTCCGGTTTGTCCAGGGCGATGTGCTCGTCGCCGACATTTCGCGCGCGAGCGTGGTCACGGTGTACCTGCTGCCGGGGCTGATGGGCAAGCTGCAGACGCGCTTCATCTCCGAGCTCGCGCCGGGCACGCGCATCGTGTCGCACGAATTCACCATGGCCGGCTGGCTGCCCGATCGCACGGAGACCGTGCGCCTCAAGACGCCGCACCGCGGGCAGGGCGACTTGAGCCAGCTGCATCTCTGGATCGTGCCGGCCGACGTGCGCGGGGTATGGCGCGGCCCGGGCGTGCGGCTGCGCATCGAGCAGAGCTACCAGCGCATCGAGGTCGAAGGCGCGAGCCGCGCGGTGATCTCGGGACGCGACGTCAGCTGGGACAATTTCAAGGGCCGCGTCGAAGGTAACCGCATCGTCGGCGAGCTCGGCGGCAGCCCGATCGAACTTCTACGTTAGAGCACCTTGCCGGGATTCATCAGGCCGTTCGGATCGAGGGCGGCTTTCAGCTTGCGCATGAGCTCGAGCTCGAGCGGTGGCTTTCGATCACGGATCGCCTCGCGCTTGAGCTGGCCCAGGCCGTGCTCGGCGGAAATCGACCCGCCCAGCCGCTCGACGTTCGAGTACACGACGCGGTTGACCGCCTCGCGCTTCTCGAGCAGCTCCCGGGTGCCAACGTTGTAATGCAGGTTGCCGTCGCCGACGTGGCCGAAGCAGTAGATGCTGGTGTTGCCGAATGCGGCGCGCAGGTCTCGGTCTGCCTGCTCGATGAAATCGGGGATCGCCGACACCGGCACGGAGATATCGTGCTTCACGTTCGCGAACTGGGCCTCGGGGATGCTTTCGCGGATCCGCCAGAGGCTGCGTGCCTGCTCGCCGCTCTGCGCGATGACCGCCTCGCGCTCGGCGAGCGCCTGCTCCACGCGCTCCAGCAGCGCCGCGGCGTCGCCACTGTCGGCGAACTGCGCGAGCACATACCAGGGATGCGCCCCGGGCAGCGGGTCACGCAGCTCCCGCACGTGGCGCAGCACGGCTTCGAGGCAGGTGCGCGACACGAGCTCGAAAGCCGAGATGCGCTCGCCGAGCCGCTCGCGCAGCCGGGCGAGGAGCTCCACAGCCTCGCGTGCGGCGCCGAGCGCGATCCAGGCAGTGGCGCTTGCCGCCGGCCTCGGATAGAGCCGCAGCACCGCCGCGGTAATTACGCCGAGCGTGCCTTCGGCGCCGAGGAAAAGCTGCTTCAGGTCGTAGCCGGTGTTGTCCTTGCGCAGCCCGCGCAGCCCGTCCCAAACGCGGCCGTCGGGCAGCACGACTTCGAGGCCCAGGACTTGCTCGCGCGCGTTGCCGTAGCGCAGGACGTTGACGCCGCCGGCATTGGTCGAAAGGTTGCCGCCGATCTGGCAGCTGCCTTCCGCGGCGAGCGACAGCGGGAACAGGCGGCCGGCGTCCTCCGCAGCGCGCTGGACCGCGGCCAGCACGCACCCGGCCTCCACCGTGACCGTGTCGTTCAGCACGTCGAGCGCCCGGATCCGGTTCATGCGGGCGAGCGCGAGCACGATCTCGCGTTGGCGGCCGGTCGGCACCGACCCGCCCACCAGGCCGGTATTGCCACCCTGCGGCACGACCGCGACGCCTTCGAGCGCGCAAAGCTCGACCACCTGCGCCACCTCTTCGGTCCGCGCCGGCCGCACCACGCACTCCGCGCTCGCGAAATACTGGCGGCGCCAGTCGGTGAAGTACGGTTTCGTGTCCTCCGGCGCGGTGAGCACGTGGCCCGCGCCTACAATGTCGGCGAGGCGCTTTTGCAAGGTCATCCTTGAACACTATTCGGCTTCTGCTGGTTTGGCTAGCAGGGTTGTCCGTCGCGCTCGCTCAGGAGCGGCCGATCGTCGTGGGCGTGGCGATCTCGCAGACCGGAGCGCACGCCGAGCTCGCCGCGGACTACCTGAAGGGCATCCAGTTGTGGCGCGAGCAAGTGAACGAAGCCGACGGCGTGCTCGGGCGGCGGGTCGAGCTGCGCGTGCTCGACGACAATTCGCGCGCGGTGCGGGCGCGCGAGCTCTATGCCGAGATGGCGCGGGACAAGAGCGTCGATTTCCTCATCGGCCCGTACGGTTCCGCCGCTACGCTGCTTGCCGCGGCCGAGGCGGAGCGCGCGCGACGCGTGATGGTGAATGGGGCCGGCCCGGCGGCCGTGGTCCACAGCCGTCCCGGGCGCTATGTATTCCAGACTTCGGTACCCTACGCGGTCTACGGCCTCGATGTCCTGCAGGTCGCCGAGGCGGCCGAGATGCGCAAGCTCTTCATCGTCGCGCGCGATGACGCCGCGTCGCGCGAAATGGCCGAGGCCACGCAGCGCGCCGCGCAGAACGGTTTCGCCCCCGCCGAAGTCGAGATCTACCGGCCCGGTACCCTGGACTTCGCGGCGCAGGTCGAGAAAGCGCGCGCCGCGAAGGCCGAGGCCTGGATCGCGTTCGGCGACGTGCGCGACGCCGCCGAGATGGTGAAAACCTTCAAGCGGCTCGAGTACGCGCCGCCGCTTTTCTTCGCGCAATCGGCCTCGCACCCGCGCTACATCGCTCTTCTCGGCCAGGACGCGGAGTTCAGCCTCGGCGCGGTGGACTTCGATCCCCGGCTCAGCGAAGCGGCGCGCGCCTTTGCCAAGACATACGTCGCGCGCTGGAAGATCCCGGTGCAGCTCGCCGCGGTCGAAGGGTTTGTCGCGGGCACCGTGCTCGCGGCGGCGGTGCGCAGCGCCGGCGGCCTCGACACGGAAAGCGTGCGCGCGGCGCTGGCGGAGCTCGAGGTACCGACCGCGCTCGGCACCTACCGGGTCCGGCCGGAAAACGGCGCCCAGATCGGGTTCAAGCCCGCGGTGGTGCAGATCCGCAAGGGACGCCCGGAGCTCGGCACGCCGCTCCTGCCTTACCCGCAATGGAACGAAAGGGCTCTCATCAAATGAACCGCTCCTTCCTGTTCGCGCCCGGAAATGTCGCGCGGCGGGTCGAGAAGGCGCTCACGCTGGACGCCGACGCGGTCATCGTCGATCTCGAGGATTCGGTCGCGATGGCAGAAAAGCCCGCGACGCGAAATCCGGTCGCCGCCGCGCTCGAGCGGCCGCGGCGCGCCCGCGGCTACGTGCGCGTGAACGCGCCCTCGACGCCCTTTTGCTACGGAGATCTGGTCGCGACGATCCATGCGCGCGTGGACGGGGTCGTGCTGCCCAAGGTCGAAAGCGCGGCCGACCTGCACGCGATCGACTGGCTGATCTGGAACCTCGAGCGGGAACGCGGCATCGCCGAGGGCTCGATCGACCTCATGCCGCAGATCGAGACCGCGGCCGGCGTGCACCGCATCGACCGCGTGCTCCAGGCGAGAAGCCTGCGGCCGTACAAAGGCCCCTGGCGCGTGAGGCGCGTGGCCTTCGGCGCCGCAGACTACGCCCACGAGTTACAGTTGACAGTAGGTCCTGAAGAAAGCGAGCTTGCCGAGGCGCGCGCCCGGGTGGTCCTCGCCTCGCGCGCCGCGGGACTCGAGGGTCCGATCGACAGCCCCTGGTTCCATTTCAAGGAAGCCGCCGGCTTCGCGCGCGCGCTCGAGCGCAGCCGCCGCTGCGGCTTCCAGGGCCGGCTTTGCGTCCACCCGGACCAGATCGCGCCGGTGAACGCCGCCTATCGGCCGAGCGACGAGGAGCTTGCGTGCGCCGAGCGCATCGTCGCCGCCTTCAAGCAGGCCGAGGCGCGCGGCGAGGCGGCAGTGCAGGTCGATGGACAGATGGTGGATTACCCCGTGGCCTACCGCGCGCAGGCGCTGCTGGACGGGGTGCGCAAGAACTGAAGATTTTTCTTCCCGTCGCGGCCACGCTCGCGATCCAGACGCTGGTGTCGAGCGCGGTGTATTGCGCGCCGGTGATGGCGCCCGCCGCGGCGCCGGCGCTCGGACTGGCGCCCGCGGCGGTCGGCTATTTCGTCACCCTGGTCTATCTCGGCTCGATGATCGGCACCGTGACGGCCGGCGGCTGGGTCGGGCGCTTCGGCCCCATTCGGGTTTCGCAAGCGGGACTCGTTCTTTGCTTCGTGGGCCTGGCGGTGGCCGCGAGCGGCTGGCTGCCCGCCGTGTTCGCCGGCGCGGTGCTCCTCGGCTTCGGCTACGGCCCGGCGACGCCGGCGAGCTCGGTGATCCTCGCGCGCGCCGCGCCGCCGCACATGCTGGCCCTCACCTTTTCGATCAAGCAGACCGGCGTGCCGCTCGGCACCGCGATCGCCGGCGCTGCCGTGCCGGCGCTGGTGCTCGGGCTCGGCTGGCAGGGCGCGGCGCTCGTGATCGGCGCCGCGTGCGCGCTCTGCGCCGCAGGGCTGGCGCCGGTCCGCAGCCGCTACGACGCGGGGCGTAACCGCGCGGCACCGGTGTCGCTGCGCTCGGCCCTCGCGCCGGTGGCGCTCGTGGTGCGCGACCGCACGCTGCTCGAGCTCTCGCTCGTTTCGTTCGTCTACGGCGGGATGCAGATCACGCTGCTCGCGTACCTGGTCACGTTCCTGGTGGAGAGCTTCTCGCTTTCCCTGGTGCTCGCGGGAATGATCATGGCGGCGTCGCAGCTCACGAGCGTCGCCGCCCGCATCGGCTGGGGCGTGTTCGCCGACCGGCTGGCGACGCGGCGCGCGACCCTCGGCATCCTGGGCTTGGGCATGGGCATGACCGCGATCACCGCCGTCGCCGCGACGCCAGCCTGGCCGCTCTGGGCGCTGTTCGCGTTCGCGATGGCCTACGGGGCGACCGCGGTGGGCTGGAACGGCGTATTCCTGGCGGAGATCGCGCGGCGCGCGCCGCCCGACCGGGTGAGCGACGCCACCGGCGGCTCTGCATTTTTTACATTCCTCGGCGTGGTGGTGACGCCGCCGCTGTTCCATCTTGCCTTGAACGCCACGTCGTCCTATGGAGTCACCTATGCGTTATTCGGTGTGCCCGCGCTGCTCGCCGGCCTGCGCCTGCTACTGACCGCTAAAATCGCGCGCGATGCCACGCATTCCTGAAGACTTCCGCCGGATCGAGCGCCTGAGCCCCTTTAACGCGCTCGTCGGGCCGCTCTACGAGCGCCGCGACGGCGACCAGGTGTCGATCGGGCTCGCGATCGAAGCGAAGCACTGCAACTCGCGCGGCGTGTGCCACGGGGGCTTGCTCGCCACGCTCGCCGATCTCGCGCTCGGCTACGCCATGCTGGCGAAGTCCGGCGACAAGGGAAGCTTCGTCACCGCGCACCTCGCGGTCGATTACGCGGGCGCGGCGCGGGTCGGAGACTGGATCGAGTCGCGGGTGGAAATCCAGCGCGTCGGCACGCGCCTCGCGTTCGCCAACTGCTACCTGGTGGCTCACGAGAAGCCGATCGTGCGCGCCAGCGCGATCTTCGCGCGGGATGGCCGCAGTGATCAATCCAAGGAATGAAGCGCGAGGTGGTGCTCGCGCCGGGCCTCTGGATGCCGGCCGCGGCGATGGTGCTGCTTGCGGCGCGGCTCGCGCGCCACGGGTACAAGACGCAGGTGTTCGCCTACTGGGCTCGCGGGCCCTATGAGGAGAACGTCGAAGCCTTGGCGCGCTTCGCCGGGGAAAAGGCATTGTTCGTCGGCCATAGCCTGGGCGGCGTGCTCCTGCTCGACATGCTGAATCGCCATCCCGAGATCGCGGCCGAGTCGGTAGTGCTGCTCGGCGCGCCGGTGCGCGGATGCCTCGCCGGGCGGCGCTTCGCGCGCGCGCGCCTCGGGCGCTGGATGATGGGCGCGTGCTGTCCCCTCTGGGAAGAGCGCCGCGCACGATGGGCGCGCGGCACGCCGCTCGGCGTGGTCGCCGGGACGCTGCCGGTCGGCCTAGCGCGCACCTTCGGCGGCGTGCTGCCGGCGCCGAACGACGGCGTGGTCTGCGTCGAAGAAACCACGGTCGAAGGCATGCGCGCGCGCGCGCTTGTGCGCCAGGGCCACAGCATGCTGATCCTGTCGCGCCGAGTCGGCGAGCTGGCGGCGGGCTTTCTCGCCGCGGGAAGGTTCGCATGAGGCGGCTTTGGATTTCGGCCGCCTCGCTTCTCGTCCTCGTTGCGGGCTGCCAGTCCCTCTCGTACTACACCCAGGCGATCGGCGGACACCTGAAGGTGCTGTCGAAGGCGCGGCCGGTCGAGGACTGGCTCGCCGATCCGGCCACGCCGCCGGACCTGAAGGAGCGGCTCGAGACCGCGCGCCGCATCCGGCAGTTCGCGACGAACACCCTCAGGCTGCCCGACAACAACAGCTACCTCGCCTACGCCGACGTCGAGCGCGCCTACGTGGTGTGGAACGTGTTCGCCGCGCCGGAGTTCTCCGTGGAGCCGAAGGCCGAATGCTTCCCCTTCACCGGGTGCGTGAGCTACCGCGGCTTCTATTCCGAGCAGGACGCGCGGCGTCACGCCGAGAAGCTGCGCGCCGAGGGCTACGACGTGTACGTCGGCGGCGTGCCGGCGTATTCGACGCTCGGCTGGTCCGACGATCCGCTGCTCTCGACCTTCATTCGCTACAGCGACGCGCAGCTCGCGCGGCTCGTGTTCCACGAGCTCGCGCACCAGGTGGTGTACGCGAAAAACGACACGACGTTCAATGAATCGTTCGCGGTCGCGGTGGAAGAGGAGGGCGTGCGGCGCTGGCTCGAGTCCGAGGGTCGCCCGGGCGAGCTCGCCGCGTTCCGCGCGAGCCAGGCGCGCAAGCGCGAATTCGCCGGCCGCGTCACGCAGACCCGCGAGCGCCTCGCGCTGATCTACAAGATGGGGCTGCCGCGCGAGGCGATGCTGGACCAGAAGCGCGGCGAATGGGAGCGGCTACGCCTTTCCTATCCGGGGATTCCGGCCGAGCCGAGCAATGCCTTCCTGGCTTCCATCGCGGTATACACCGACCTCGTGCCGGCGTTCGAGCGGCTGCTTGCGGAAAGCGGCAGCCTGGAGGCGTTCTACCGCCGCGTGAAGGAGCTCGCGGCGGCCGAGCCGGCGAAGCGTACTACCCAGCTCTCTTCAAGATAGCGGAATATCGACGATCTTCTTGTACGCCGCGCGCGCCCCCAGGCGGTCGAACCAACGCTGCAGGTTCGGGTGCGCCGGCCGCTCGATCGGCAGCCGCATCCACAGGTGCACGTGACAGCCGAGGGGGATGTCGCCGATGGTGAGGCTGTTGCCGGCGAAGTAGGGTCTATTCGAGAGGTAATGATCGGGAATGGCGAGCAACTCCGCGCATTTCTTGCGCGCCTCCTCGATCGCCTTCATGTCGCGCTTGTCCGGCGGCGTGCGCACCAAGCCCCAGAATACGGTGCGGAACTGCGCCTGGAAGGTGTAGGCCCAGTCCATCCAGCGATCCGAGTCGGCGCGCTGCCGGAGATCGGCCGGCCACAACGTCCCGGCGCCGTGCTTGGCCGCGAGGTAACGCACGATGGCGTGCGACTCCCAGAGCACGAAGCCGTCGTCGTCGATCGTGGGAACGAGCGCGTTCGGATTCATCTTCTTGTACTCGGGCGTCTGCACCACGCCAAACTGCATGCCGGCGTCGATGCGCTCGTACTTGATGCCCAGCTCCTCGACCGCCCAGAGCACCTTCTTGACGTTGACCGAGTTGACTCGGCCCCAGATCTTCAGCATCTCTAGAAGCCGACTGCCTGGCCATCGCGCCGGGGATCGCTGGCGGCAAAGTAGCCGCCGTCGAGCTTCCAGATGAGCTGAGCGGAGCCGAACTGGTTGTAGTCGTCCAGCGTGACGATGCGGTGGCCGCGGCTCTTGAGCGCCTCGAGCGTCGCAGGCGCGAAGCCGCCGTCCTCGACGCTCACGTCCATGCCCTGGACGAAGCGGAAGCGCGGGCCGTCGCAGGCCGCCTGCGGGCTTTGGCCGTAGTCAGCGATGCGCACCATGACCTGCGCGTGCCCCTGCGGCTGCATCGTGCCGCCCATGACGCCGAAGCTCATCACGGGTTTGCCGTCCTTGGTGACGAATCCCGGGATGATGGTCTGGTAGGGGCGCTTGCCCGGCCCGGCCTGGTTCGGGTGTCCGGGCTCGAGCACGAAGGTGGCGGCGCGGTTCTGCAGCGAGATGCCCTCGACCACCACGCCCGAGCCGAAGCCCATGTAGTTCGACTGGATGAAGGACACCATCATGCCGCTCGCGTCCGCGGCGGTGAGGTACACCGTGCCGCCCTTGGCAGGCGTGCCGTGCTTGAAATCCGTCGCGCGCTTCATGTCGATGAGGCGCGATCTCTCCTTCAGGTAGGAAGGATCGAGCAGCGCCTGCGGCTTCACGTCCATGTAGTCGATGTCGGCCACATAAGCCCAGGAATCGGCGAACGCGAGCTTCTGCGCCTCGATCTGCAGGTGCACGCTGTCCGGGCCG